>CAZKWA010000157.1:0-1652 GCA_964556345.1 uncultured Alcanivorax sp. | reverse complement strand
TGCTCGATGAGCCCACCACCTTCCTCGATCTCAAGGTGCAGGTGGACCTGCTGGAACTGCTCTCGCGCCTGGCCCACGAGCACGGCCGAACCCTGCTGGTGGTGCTGCACGACCTCAACCTGGCTGCCGCCTACGCCGACACCCTGGTGATGATGCGCGACGGCGCCATTCTCCGGCAGGGCGCCCCTCGAGACGTTTTCACCGCCGCCAATCTCAAGGCGGTCTTCGATCTCGATGCCAACGTCATCCGCGATCCACACTCCCGCCGCCTGGTGTGCGTGCCCACGCCGGGCGTGCACGCAGCCGCGACGTCCTCGCCGGCCATCGAAGGGGTCGCGCCATGAACCAACGCTTCTGCGCCGTGGAAAGCCGCGCCATCGACGACCCGCTGGTCGGCAGCGGCGCCCATCTCGAACGCAACCTGCTGCTCAGTTGGCCGCGCCCCAAGTGGCAACGCAACCTGCGTCAGGCCAGCGACATGCCCGAGGCGCTCTCGGCGGCCCTGCACGCCCTCCCCGACGAAGGGCGGCGCGTCAATCTGATCCACCGGCGGGAGCAGCCCGAACGACACCATCGCGTCTTCCTGATGCCGGAACGCCAGGCCTTCGATGTTCCCCGCGAGGCGCTGGTCGACTTCATCGCGGCGCTGCGACGCGGCGACGACCTGACCGCCTGGCGACCCGAGCCGGTCGACCGCTCCCTGGTGCTCTGCTGCACCCACGGCAAGAAGGACAAGTGCTGCGCCAAGTTCGGTTTCGCCACCTACAAGGCCATGGCCGAGGCGGTGCGCCACCACGACCTGCCCTTCGATGTCTGGGAAAGCACCCACTTGGGCGGCTGTCGGCTGGCGGCCAGCGCCCTGGTGCTGCCGCAGTTGCGCAAGTATGGGCGTATCGGCGACGACGACATCCTGCCGCTGCTGGAAAGCGAGGCCAGGGGGCGTCCTTATCTGCCCTGCTATCGCGGCGACTCGCGCCTGACGCCGCGTCGCCAGTGCGCCCAGGTCGCCGCCCTGGAATGGCTGGCGGCCCAGGGCCTGGAAGCGGACGTCGAGGTCGTCGACGACGCCGAAGAGACCGACGCCCCCCACCACGAGGTGGCGGTGAAATGGCAGGCTGCACACCGGCAAGGCTGGCTGACCATCACCTGCCACGCCCTCGAGCTGCTGCGCTACGACACCTGTTCCGACCTGGCGGACGGCCCCTCGCCGAGCCGGGTATGGCGCGCCGTCGAGGTCCGCGAGAGCACCCCGACCCCGGCGTGACCCGGATGGCGGCTCAAGGAGCCGTCGTGGTCAGCGATCCGGTGCCGTTGCGCGTCGGTTCGAGAATTTCCCGGGCCATCTCGCGGCCCGCAGCGGTGAGCATGAGCGTCTCGCCCCGGCGTTCGATCAGGCCTTCGGCACAACTGCGCTCGACCACCCGATTTGCCTTGGCGACATCCCACAGCAGGTGCTCACTCAGCGCCCGGGTGACATTCTCCACCCACTGCTCCGGGCCGTCCTCATGATTGTAGAGATGCACCGCCAGGGTGCGGATCTCGTCGGCGCGACGCTGGCCGCGCCGCCGCAGCACCTGGGCGACCATGCCGTAGCGCGGCCCGACCAGGAAGGCCAGCAGCAAGAAGACGCCTGTCATCACCGCCATCATGCC
>CAZKWA010000156.1:0-2214 GCA_964556345.1 uncultured Alcanivorax sp. | reverse complement strand
TGTTTTAACCGACCATCTGATTAAGATCGAAGATGGGCAACAGAATCGCCAGCACGATTCCCAGCACGACCACGCCCATGACCAGAATCATCAGGTGCTCGAACAGGCCCACGAAGGTGGTGATGGTGTTGGTCGTTTCGCGCTCCTGGTAGAGGGCGGCGCGTTCGAGCATTTCCTCGAGTTTGCCGCTGGACTCGCCGCTGGCGATCAGGTGGATGGTCATGGGCGGGAACAGCCCGGACGCTTCCAGTGCCTTGGCGATGCCGGTGCCCTCGCGGATCCGTGCAGTCGCCGTTTCCACGGCCTTGTGCATGGGGATATTGCGGATCACCTGGGCGGCGATGCGCAGCGCCTCCAGGATGGGTACGCCGCTGGCGGCCAGGATGCTCAGCGTACGGGCGAAGCGCGCGGTGTTGATGCCCTGCACCAGGCCGCCGACGATGGGCGGTTTGAGCAGGGCCAGGTCGTAGCGGTAGCGGAATGTCGGCCGGCGCAGCAGCCGGAAAAAGCCGAACACGGCGCCGCCGATCAGAACGGCGAAGACCAGCCCGTAGCTTTTGACCGCTTCGCTGGTGGCGATCAGGGTGCGCGTCAGCCAGGGCAGTTGCTGGCCGGTGTTTTCAAACACTTCGACCACCTGCGGGACGACGTAGGTGAGCAGGCCGATGACAATCAGCAGCGCCACCACACTGAGAATAATCGGATAGGTCAGCGCCATGCCGACCTTCTGGTTCATTTCCTGGCGCGCCTCGGTATAGTCGGCCAGCCGTTCCAGCACCGCGTCCAGATGGCCGGACTGCTCGCCGGCCGCCACGGTGGCGCGGTACAGGTCGGGAAAGACGCGCGGGTGTTCGTTCAGCGCGCCGGCCAGGGAGTGCCCTTCCAGAACCTTGGAGCGCACGTCGAGGATCACTGCCTTGACGTGGTTCTTGGCGGTCTGTCTGGCCACCGTGCCCAGGGCCTCTTCGAGCGGCGCGCCCGAGCGGCTCAGCGTCGAGAGCTGGCGGGTCATCAGGGACAGGTCCTTGGTGCCGACCCCGGCGCGCAGACTCAGTGAAAAGCCGCCTTTTTTCCCGGCCGCCTGCTTGGTCTGGGTGACCGAAACCGGCGTGAGGTGTTTCTCGCGCAGTAACTGGCGCACCACGCGCGCGGTGTCGCCCTCCATGACGCCGCGTTCTTCGCGGCCCTTGGCGTTTAGTGCGGTGTATTCGTAGGCGGGCATGGGTAATTACAGTATGGAAGTACGGTAGTAGAGAAGCACAGGAGTAAGGGGATGGGGAAGCATTAAGAATAAAATCGGTTATCGGGGTAAGATCGACCCCCGCTTCCATACTCCACTACTTCTATACTTCACTTCTAAACTATGCATCCTCTTTCGTCACTCTCAACACTTCTTCCAGCGACGTCTTACCGGCCAGCACCTTGCTCACCCCGTCCTGGCGGATGCTCGGGGTGACGGTGCGCGCGTGCTGTTCGAGCTGGTATTCGCCGCTGCCGTCGTGGATCATCTGCTGCAGGGTGCGGTCGACCAGGACCAGTTCGTGGATGCCGGTGCGGCTGGTATAGCCGAGGTGGTTACAGGTTTCGCAACCCGTGGGGCGGTAGATCGTCGGCGCCTCGTCCGGATCGATGTCCATGACGCGACAGTCTGAATCGGTCGCGGTGTAAGGTTCCTTGCAGTCGGGGCACAGTTGCCGGACCAGGCGTTGTGAAAGCACCCCCAGCAGGGTGGAGGACAGCAGAAACGGTTCCACGCCCATGTCGCGCAGGCGCGTGACCGCGCCCACCGCGGTGTTGGTATGCAGCGTGGAGAACACCAGGTGGCCGGTCAGGCTGGCCTGCACGGCGATTTCGGCGGTTTCCAGGTCGCGGATCTCGCCGACCATGACTACGTCCGGGTCCTGGCGCAGAATCGCGCGCAGCCCGCGGGCGAAACTCATCTGGACCTTGGTGTTGACCTGCGTCTGGCCGATGCCGTCAAGGTAGTATTCGATTGGATCCTCGACCGTGAGAATATTCCGGCTCAGGTCGTTGAGCTGCATGATGCCGGCGTACAGCGTGGTCGTTTTTCCCGACCCGGTCGGGCCGGTGACCAGGAAAATGCCGTGCGGCTTGCTGATCACGTCTTTGACCCGGTCCAGGGTTTTCGGGGTCATCCCCAGGTGCTCCAGGTCCAGGCGGCCGGCCTGCTTGTCCAGCAGGCGCAGCACCACG
>CAZKWA010000155.1:0-2333 GCA_964556345.1 uncultured Alcanivorax sp. | reverse complement strand
CTCCAAGACGCCGCACATATCAAAAATGGCCCAAACTATTTTAGCGCCTATGGGGCTTGACCCCGGGATCCATTGACGTTGGCGCGTGGCGGTGCTCTCCGGCCTTTGCATCGATGGAACGGAGAGGGCAATGGGTCCCGGCATCAAGATGCTATGGGGGTGGGCGGCCGCGGCATTGGGTATCCTTTCGGTTGGCCACAACCGATAGAAAGGAGCGATCCGATGCCTAAGCAGTTCGATTCGCACAACGCTGCGACCGCCTTTAATCATGATAGCACGCTGGTGGTGGCGCTGGAACTCAGCGGCAAGTCGTGGGAGGTGGGTGCCGCGGTGCCAGGTCTGGCGCGGCGCCCGCGCCGGCGGCTCGATCCGCGGGACATGGCGGGTCTGCTGCGGGCGTTGGAGCAGTGGACGTCGGAGGCTGGCGCTGCGGGCCGGACGATTGAGCGCGTGGTGCTGACCTACGAGGCGGGCCGGGACGGGTTCTGGATCGCGCGCCATCTGCAGGCGCAGGGGATCGAGGTCCATGTCATGCATCCGGCGAGCCTTCCGGTGCCGCGGGCTCGCCGGCGGGCGAAGACCGACCGGATCGACCTGGACATGCTGCTGCGCAGCTTCCTGGCTTGGCTGCGCGGCGAGCCGCGGGTGTGCACGATGGCGCGGATCCCGAGCGCGGCGGAGGAGGAGATGCGCCGGCCGGGCCGTGAGCGCGAGCGGTTGATCGGCGAGCGGCTGGAGCTGGAGAACCGGATCGCGAGCCTGTTGTGCCTGCACGGCGTGGTCGGCTTTAAACCGCGCCTGAAGAAGGCGATGGCGCATCTGGAGGCGCTGCGCGACTTTGCCGGCGCGCCCTTGCCGGAGCAGACCATGGCGGCGCTGAGACGCCTGATGGCCCGGCATCGGCTGGCCTCGGAGCAGCTGCGCGAGATCGAGGCCGAGCGCGACCGGGTGCTGACGGTGGACCGGCCGGACCGCGAGGAGCGGATGATCCAGCTGCTGGCCCGGATCGTCGGCCTGGGCGTGGAGACGGCAACGGTTCTGGTGCGCGAGATGCTGTGCCGGCGGTTCCGCGACCGCCGCGCTGTCGCCAGCTATGCCGGCCTCACCGGCACACCGTTCCGCAGCGGCAGCATGGAACGCGAACAGGGGATCAGCCGGCACGGCAACGCCCGGGTGCGCCGCATCCTCGGACAACTGGCCTGGCGCTGGCTGCGCTTTCAGCCGGAGAGCGCGTTGACCCGCTGGTTCGCCGAGCGCACCAGCGGTGCCAAAGGGCGCATCCGCAAGATCATGATCGTGGCGCTGGCCCGCAAACTGCTGGTCGCGCTGTGGCGCTATGTCGAGACCGGCGAGGTGCCGGCCGGCGTGCGCTTTGCCGCCGGCTGAGAGGAGGCGGAAGCTGACTGGCACGTCGCCAACAACATCGGACAAGGCAACGGCAATCGGCGCCGCGGCCTTAAGCCAACCTGGGTGGGCGGGAGACCGTCCGGCACTATGGCTGAAAGAAGCCGCCAACAAGATTGGGCCCGCCCTCCAGGTCCCCCACCGGCTCCGCGCATGGAGCATCCTGGTACGGAACAGAACGTTCCGCCGTATACGAGTTTGCAGGCCAACCGGCCTGAGCACAGGGGGACCACCCAGGCAGGCGAACGGACATCGGCACCTCATGCCCGCGACCTTCCACCACTTGACAATAAAATCCCCATACGAGTGCCGGGACGACAGCCTTGGTGTGGCAGGGCCGAGGCTCTTCTCCATGAGATGTGTGAATGTCGTAGGGACAAGCCCCGGGACGGCAGTGGTGTGTGCACAGACGTGGCGAAAGCGCGGGGCGGGGGACAGGACGGCGCCTGCCCCCTCCGGGCTTCTTCTTTCCTGCCTGAGGGATCACCACCGATGATCGAGATCGCCTGATGGGTGTCTATCTGGTTCAGTTCCTTTCCGGGCTGGCAAGCGCCTCGGCGCTCTTCCTTGCCGCCTCCGGCCTGTCGATCATCTTCGGCGTGACCCGGGTGGTGAATTTCGCCCACGGCTCCTTCTACATGCTGGGCGCCTACTTCGGTTATTCCCTGGTGCAGCGGCTGGGCGGCGGGGCGCTGGGCTTCTGGGTCGCCCTGCTGCTGGCCTCGGTCGCGGGCGGCCTGGTCGGGCTCCTGGTCGAGACGATCATTCTCCGCCGCCTCTACAAGGCGCCGGAGCTGTTCCAGCTGATCGCCACCTTCGGGGTCATCCTTATCGTGCAGGACGCCGTGTTCTGGGCCTGGGGGGCGGAGAACCTGCTGGGGCCGCGGGCGCCGGGGCTGACCGGCATCGTGCGCCTCTTCGACGTGCCC
>CAZKWA010000154.1:0-2452 GCA_964556345.1 uncultured Alcanivorax sp. | reverse complement strand
AGGGAGCGAAGCTCCCGGCAGGATGCCAGATAGCTTTCTAACGGCGGCACCAACAAGGTCTCTGGCATCCTGCCGGCCGGCTGAAGCCGGCCTTTCGCTTGCAAGGCAAGCTCCCACAAGCTGAGCTTTGTAGAAAGGTTCGGCACCAGCGATAACCCGCGTCCCAGGCTGGAGAAACAACCGTTCCCGCTAACAAGCGATGGACTGTGTCGCGGATTAGCGGGTGTGACGGTTGATGGTGTACTGCAGATTAAGCAGGGCAGGGAGGTGCGGCCCGATCAGGCCCTTGCCGGTGGTCAGCAACGAGCCGGCCAGATCCCGCTCCGGATCGGCCCAGCAGTAAATGCTGATGAACCCGAGATGGCCGAAAGCGCGCGGCGCCGCCGGGCCGAACAGGCCGATGCCGCGATTGCCGAGCATGAAGCCCGGCGAAAACGTCAGCGGCAGCATCAGGGTGCGGTCCACCCTGGGCCGCCGCGATGCCGGCGCGCGCGCCGTCGCCACCGTCTCCGGCCGGAAAATTTGCCGCTCGCCCCAGCGGCCGCCGTTCAGCAGCATCTGGAAGAAGCGGCTGGCTTCCTCGGCGGTGGCGTAGAGATTGCCGGCGGGCACCACCGCCTGCTGGAAGCGCTCGTCGTTGGTCACCTCTACCACCTCATCGAAGGTGCCGCCCACGGCGTAGTTCAGAAACAGATCCACCAGTTTCATCGGCACCCCGGTGGCCACGTCGCGGGCGCGCTCCGGGCCGGTGGCGCCGAAGGTGAAATAGCGCATGCCCATGGGCTTGCGGATCACCCGGTCCAGGGTGTCATTGAGGCCCTCGCCGGTGACTTTTTCCACCACCGCGCCGAGCACGAAGCCGGCGGTGATGGCGTGGTAGGACTGGTTGCCCAGGGTGCTGGGCTTGGCTTCGCAGAGCAGTTTGACGATCTCGTCGGGCCGGTAAAGGATGTCCGGTTCCACCGGCTGCTCCGGGCGCGGGATGCCGGCCCGGTGGGTCAGCATATGGCGCAGGGTGGTGTTCTGTTTGCCGTGGCAGCCGTACGCCGGCAGATAGCGGCTGACCGGGTCGTCCAGATGCAGCTGGCCCTGCTCGGCCAGGTGGTGCACCAGCATGGCGGTAATGGATTTCGACGCGGAAAACAGGCACACCGGCGTGTCCGTGGTGAGCAGGCGCTCGCTGACCGGGTCCGCGTAGCCGATCGCCCGGTCCAGAAACACCGCGCCCCGGCGGCGCAGGGTCAGGGCGATGCCCGGGCTCATGCCGCCCCGGTAGAGCCGCCGGGTGGCCCGCCAGATCGCCTCCACCCGGTCGTCATCAAGCCCGGCATCGACGGCGGGCGCTTCGTCGCCCCGGTCGGTGATCGCCTCCAGGTCGCGGGGAATGGGGGTGCGTTGCGGTGACAGAAGACGGCTGAGACGGGGGCGAAGGGCCATGGGCAATCCGGTATCGGTGGCAGATCGGGCCATTGTCCATGGCCGCCAATCGTGGACAATGGCTGAAACAACCATTCCGGCGGCGGCCATGCCAGTGGCCGGAAGCGTATAATAAAGACGTAGCGGCAAGAGGTGAGCGCCATGAACGAGGTTAAGCAATCCGGTTTCGAGAGCTTCCAGGAGTTCTATCCCTACTATCTGCAGGAGCACACCGACCCGACCTGCCGGCGGCTGCATTTCTTCGGCACCCTGGGGTTGTTCGCGGTGCTCGCCGGCGTTTTCATCACCGGCAATCCGTGGGGGCTGTTGCTGCTCCCGGTGGTGGGCTACGGCTTCGCCTGGGTGGGCCATTTCTTCTTCGAGCACAACCGCCCGGCGACCTTCAAGCACCCCTGGTACAGCCTGGCCGGTGATTTCGTGATGTTTAAGGACATCCTGACCGGGCGTATCCGCTGGTGACCGTGGCGCAGCGGTTCGTCCCCGGCCAGCCCCCGGCCCGGCAGGGTGACAAGCCGGACCTGGACACGTCGGCGCGCATCGAGGAGATGGTCGAGCTGTTCTACCAGCGGGTGCTCGAAGACCCGTTGCTGGCGCCGGTCTTCCTGGAGGTGGCGCGCATCGATCTCGACGAGCATTTGCCGCTGATCGCCGCCTACTGGAAGAAGATGCTGCTCGGCGACACCGCCTACGACCGCCATATGATCGCCAAGCACCGCGCGGTGCATGACAAGCAGCCGCTCACCGGCGCCCACCACGAGCGCTGGCTGGCGCTGTTCACCGCCAACCTGCAGGCACACTTCAGCGGCCCCAACACCGACCGTGCCCGCCTGCTCGCCGCCCGGGTGATGGACAACCTCTACCAACAGCTGTCCCAACGCTAGTCGCGCTTTAGCGGGAAGGCCGTTTCTCCATCGGGGGCGCGCCGCTGTGCCGGGGCCTTCCGGGAACGCCGTAAACCCATCCCTGGGGGCTCCCTGTCGAACGTCCTGTTCTCCAGGGTCCCGGAAGGGCAGAA
>CAZKWA010000153.1:0-2493 GCA_964556345.1 uncultured Alcanivorax sp. | reverse complement strand
CTCCCTTTCGCGGGCAGGGCCCGCTCCCACAACGCTTTTTCTTGCTATTAGATAGCGCGCTATTTAATATCGCGCTATGAATAACGACACCGACACCCTGCTCAAGCTCGACCTCCAGGTCTGCTTCGCCCTTTACTCCACCAACCTGGCCATGGCCAAGGTATACCGGAAACTGCTGCGCGAGCTGGACCTCACCTATCCCCAATACCTGGTGATGATGGTGCTGTGGGAGGAGGGCGCCGGCGACGACGCGCCGCTCAGCGTGTCGCGCATCGGCGAACGCCTGTTTCTGGATTCCGCCACCCTGACGCCGCTGCTCAAGCGCCTGGAAAGCGCCGGGCTGATCGCCCGCCGCCGCGCCGCCGACGACGAGCGCCGCGTGGAGGTGCGCCTCACCGACCAGGGCCGCGCCCTGCGTGAACGCGCCGAAGCCATCCCCGAAGCGGTGGCCTGCGCCAGCCAATGCGAACCCGAACAACTGGCGGCCCTGAAAGCCCAGCTCGACGACCTCCGCCAGAAACTGCAATAAAGGAGAACCACCATGACCATCGAAAAAATCCTCTACCAGGCCGAAGCCCGCGCCACCGGCGGCCGTGACGGCCGCGCCGTTTCCAGCGACGACCAGCTCAACGTCAAACTCACCACCCCCAAGGCCCTGGGCGGCGCCGGCGGCGAAGGCACCAACCCGGAGCAACTGTTCGCCGCCGGCTACTCCGCCTGCTTCCTCGGCGCCCTCAAGCTGGTCGCCGGCAAAGCCAAGGTGAAGCTGCCCGAAGACACCCACATCGATGGCAAGGTGGGCATCGGTCCCGACGGCCAGGGCTTCGGCCTCGCGGTCACCCTCAGCGTCACGCTGCCCGGCCTGGAGCAGGCGCAGGCCGAAGAGCTGGTCAACACCGCCCACCAGGTGTGCCCGTACTCCAACGCCACCCGCGGCAACATCCCGGTGGACCTGGAAGTGCACGTCTAGCTTCCGACCTGCTAGGCTAGAAGAATTCCCGACACTCAATACGCAGAGCAGACCATGCAAACCGACCACAAAGATATGTCGCGATTGGAGAAGCTTCAGTCCATGGAGGCGATCCGGGAATCTTTACACGATGACCAGGGTGATCTGGACTCACCTCAGTGGCACGGTTATGAGTTGCAAGAACGGCAAAGACGTATTGATGCGGGCGAAGCCTCCTTTCTCAGCCTCCATGAATTAAAAACCAGGAGATAGCTGGCGGGTCTTGTGGGAGCGGGCCCAGCCCGCGAAAGGCAAGCCTGGCTTGCCGGCAAAGGTTGCCCCGCAAGATCCCAGAATCCTTCGTAAGAACCGCTTCTAAACGGTCGATCAAGTGGCCTCTCTGGTATCCTGCCGGGAGCTTCGCTCCCTTTCGCGGGCTGGGCCCGCTCCCACAAGGCCCGCTCCCTACAAGACCAAGAACCATCAGGAGACCCCATGGCGACAGCGATGATCATGCATGAAGCGGGCGGGCCGGACGTGCTGCGCCCGGAAACGGTGACGGTGGGCGAGCCGGGGCCCGGCCAGGTGCGTCTCAAGCAGACCGCCATCGGCGTGAACTTCCACGACATCTATGTGCGCTCCGGGCTTTATCAGACGCTGACGTTGCCCGGCATTCCGGGGCTGGAAGCCGCCGGCGTGGTGGACGCGGTGGGCGAGGGCGTGACCGCGTTCGCCGCCGGCGACCGGGTCGCCTACACCTCCGGCAACTACGGCGCCTACGCCGACCAGCGTTTGATCGACGCCGGCCGGCTGGTGCGCCTGCCGGACGATATCGACGACGGGCTGGTGGCCGGCATGATGGTGCGCGGCCTCACCGCCCGCATTCTTCTGACCGACGTTTTTGCGGTGGGCGAGGGCAACACCATCCTGGTCCAGGCCGCCGCCGGCGGGGTGGGGCAGTTGCTGTGTCAGTGGGCGCGGCACCTGGGCGCCACCGTGATCGGCACCGTCGGCAGCGAGGAAAAAGCCGAGCGTGCCCGCCGGCACGGCTGCCACCACGTGATTCTCTACCGGGAACAGAACGTGGTGGACACCGTCAAGCAGCTCACCGACGGCCGCGGCGTGGATGTCGCCTACGACTCCGTCGGCAAGGACACCTTCTACGATTCCCTGGCCTGCCTGGCGCCCCGCGGCCATCTGGTCAACTTCGGTCAGTCCTCCGGGCCGGTGGAACCGCTCGCCATGCCGCGTCTGGCCGCCGGCTCCTTCACCGTGGTGCGCCCCATGCTCGGCCACTACACCGCCGACCCGGCCGACCGCGACGCCGCCGCCGACGCCTTCTTCCAGGCCCTGCGCGACGGCGTGCTCACCCCGGACGAGCCGGTCCGCTACGCCCTCCAGGACGTGGGCCAGGCCCACGACGACATGGAAGCCCGCCGCACCCACGGCGCCGTCGTCCTGATTCCCTAAAGATGTAGGGGCGGGCCTTGTGGGAGCGGGCCCAGCCCGCGAAAGGCCGGCAAAGCCGGCCGGCAGGATTCCAG
>CAZKWA010000152.1:0-2720 GCA_964556345.1 uncultured Alcanivorax sp. | reverse complement strand
TCACCCAGGAACTGGACGAAGCGCTGGTCGGCGTCCTTGGCGACCGCCTCGACGCCCCCCTGGACGACGCCGCCTACGGCCAGGCTTACCGCGCCGCCGGCCACCCCGACCAGCGCCGCCGACAACTGCAACTGGTGGCCGGATTGGGGCATCATATCGACCGCTATGTGCGCTCGCGGATGGTCCAGACCACCTTCCGTCTGGTGCGCCGCCCGGCCCATGCGGCGGGCTTCGTGAACCTGTATGATTTCATGGATCGCAGTTTCCGGGTGATGAAACCGGTGCCCAGCGTGGGCCGCCTTCTCGAGCGCATCGCCGCCCGCGAGGCGCTTATCATGGACCGGCTGCTCGACCGGCACCCCGCTCCCTTCAAGGACGTCCCCAATGAGTAACAACGACGACAACAAGGTCACCCACTTCGGCTACCAGCAGGTGCCCTGGCAGGAGAAACAACAGCGGGTGGCCGGCGTGTTCCGTTCGGTGGCGGCCAAATACGACGTCATGAACGACCTGATTTCCATGGGCAGCCACCGGGTGCTCAAACGCATGACCATCGAGCTGGCCGGCGTGCGTCCGGGCCACAAGGTGCTCGACCTGGCCGGCGGCACCGGCGACCTGGCGATCAAGTTTTCCCGTCTGGTGGGCGACAGCGGCCAGGTGGTGCTCGCCGACATCAACGACGCCATGCTGTCGGTGGGTCGCGACCGCCTGATCGACGCCGGCTGCGGCCACAACACCCAGGTCGCCCAGGTCAACGGCGAGTGCCTGCCGTTCGAGGACAACAGCTTCCACTGCATCACCATCGCCTTCGGTCTGCGCAACATCACCGACAAGGACGCCGCCCTGCGCTCCATGCTGCGGGTGCTCAAGCCCGGCGGTCGGTTGCTGGTGCTGGAGTTCTCCCACCCGGTGCACAAACCGCTGTCGAAACTGTACGACCTCTACTCCTTCGCGGTCTGGCCGCGGCTCGGCAAGATGGTGGTCAACGACTCCGAGAGCTACCGCTACCTGGCCGAATCGATTCGCATGCACCCCGATCAGGACACCCTGAAAGGCATGATGGACCAGGCCGGGTTCCAGCGCAGTGAGTACTTCAACATGCTCGGCGGCATCGTCGCCCTGCACCGGGGGTTCAAGGTCTGATGCGCGATCCCGGCCTTCTTTCCACCACCGCCATCGCCGGCGTGGAGCGCGCCATCAACGCGGCGCTGCGCTCCGACCCGGCCACCGCCGCGCGCCTCAGCCGCCACGCCGGCCGCCTGCTGGCGGTGCACCTGACGCTGCCGCCGCTGCGCCTCTACGCGCTGATCGTCGAGGAAGGCGTGGAGCTTTATCTGCGCAGTGACGCCGAGCCGGACGTCAGCGTCACCGGCAACCCGGTGGATATGGCCGCCCTGCTGCTCGACTGGCGCCGCCAGCCCCATGTGATCGGCGGCGCGCTGCGCGTGGAAGGCAACCGCGACTTGCTGCAGGACGTGCGCGACCTGGCCGCCGACCTGGATCTCGACTGGGGCGCCCTGCTGGAACCGCTGATCGGCGGCGAGATGGCCCAGCAACTGGACCAGGGCGCGCGGCGCCTGTTCGGCTGGGCCCGCCAGGCCGTCGACCGTCTCGGCGACCAGATGGGCGACTACATCGGCGGCGAATCCGGCCTGCTGGCCCTGCGCCGCGACGTCTACGAGTTCTACCAGGACGTGGACGAACTGCGCGGCGACGTGGACCGCCTGGAAGCCCGGGTGCGACACCTTAAAGGGAGCCCGCGTCCCTGATGCCACCGATCCGCCGCCTGCTGGTGGTCGCCCATGTGGCGTGCCGCTACCGTCTGTTGTCCCTGCTCCCGCCCCACCCGACCCGGGCCTTCCTGGTGCTGCTGCAATACCTGGTCCCTTCCAGCTGGCTGGGCACCGGCCGGCTCAGCGAAGGCGAACGCCTGAAGCTGGCGCTGGAGCGCCTGGGCCCGATTTTCATCAAGTTCGGCCAGCTGATGGCCACCCGCCGCGACATGCTGCCGCCGGAATGGACCGAGGCCCTGGCGCACCTGCAGGACCGGGTGGCGCCGTTCGACGGCGCCCAGGCCCGACGGCTGGTGGCGGCCAGCCTGCCGTGTCCCCTGGATGAGGTGTTCGAACACTTCGACGATGTCCCCCTGGCCTCCGCCTCGGTGGCCCAGGTGCACCCCGCCACCCTGCTCGACGGCAGCCAGGTGGTGGTCAAGGTGCTGCGGCCCGGCGTCGAGCAGCGCGTGGAGCGCGACCTTAAGGTGATGGCCTTCGGCGCCCGGCTGCTGGAAGCGCTGTGGGCGGATTCCCGCTACTTCCATCCGCGCAAGGTGGTCCACGATTATCAGACCGTGATCCGCGCCGAGCTGGATCTGGACCGCGAAGCCGCCAACAGCGAGACCATGCGCCGGCATTTCCTGTTCAGCCCGCTGCTGTACATCCCCGCCGTGCACCTGTCGCTGTCGTCCCGCCGGGTGATGGTGTCCGACCGCATCCACGGCATTCCGGTCAACGACATCGAGGCAATCCGCGCCGCCGGCATCGAACCCCGCGTGCTCGCCGAGCGCGGCGTGGAAATCTTCTTCGCCCAGGTGTTCCGGCACAATTTCTTCCACGCCGACATGCACCCGGGCAACATCTTCGTCGAGGTCGACGACCCCGAGCGTCCGAAGTACGCGGCCGTCGACTTCGGCATCGTCGGCTCCCTGAGCCCGAGCGACC
>CAZKWA010000151.1:0-3222 GCA_964556345.1 uncultured Alcanivorax sp. | reverse complement strand
GAACAAGGACGAGAACGGCATCCCCCGCGACGGCATTCCGTTCCACCCTTATTACACCGTGAAGGACCTGCCCGGCGTGATCGTGTTCCTGATCATCTTCGCCGTGGTGGTCTTCTTCTTCCCCACCGGTGGCGGCTATCTGATCGAGAAGCCCAATTTCGTGCCGGCGGACCCGCTGAAAACGCCGGATCACATCGCGCCGGTGTGGTACTACGGCCCCTACTACGCCATGCTGCGGGCCACCACCATCGACTGGTTCGGCATGTCGTCCAAGGCCTGGGGCCTGATCGCCATGGGCGGCGGCATCGTGGTGCTGTTCCTGCTGCCCTGGCTGGACCGTCACCCGGTCAAGTCGATTCGCTATAAAGGCTGGCTGAGCAAGCTGCTGCTGTTCGTGTTCGCCGCGGACTTCCTGATGCTCGGTTACCTGGGCACGCAGCCCGCCTCGGGCCTGGCCAAGACCCTGGCGCAGATCGGCACGGTGTACTACTTCGCCTTCTTCTTCCTCGGTCTGCCGCTGGCGCACCGATTCGAGAAAGCCAAGCCGGTTCCTGAACGCGTAACGGGGGGTCACTGATGAGAAAGCTAGTAGCGGTAATGCTTTTCAGCTGCCTGCCGGTGATGGCGTTCGCCGCCGGCGGCGGCAATAACGAGCATGTGGTGGACGCGCCCATCAACCTGCAGGACAAGGTGAGCCTGCAGAACGGCGCCAAGTTGTTCGTCAACTACTGCATGGGCTGCCACGGCATGGAATACCTGCGCTACGGGCGCATGGCGGAAGACCTGGGCATCCCCGATGAACTGGCGCTGGAGCACCTGAACTTCACCAGCGACAAGATCGGTGACCCGATGGAAAACGGGATGACCAAAGAGGACGGCAAGCAGTGGTTCGGCGCGGCGCCGCCGGATCTGACCCTGGCCGCCCGCCATCATTCGCCGGATTGGGTGTACTCTTACCTGATCAGCTTCTATGAGGACGAGTCCCGTCCCTACGGCTACAACAACCATGTGTTCCCCAACGTGGGCATGCCCCATGTGATGGCCGGGATGCAGGAGGAGTTGAGCGAGGAAGAGTTCAAGTCCAATATGGGCGACATTGCCAACTTCATGACGTACGCGGCGGAGCCGATGGCGCCCACCCGCGAGCGCATCGGCGTATACGTGCTGGTGTTCCTGGGTATTTTGCTGATTCCGGCATACCTGCTGAAAAAAGAGTACTGGAAAGACGTTCACTAAGCGGAAATTACCGCCCGGAGCGCTTTTCAGCGAGCAACAGGGTACCCGCGCAAGCGGCTACCCTGTTTGTGTTATATAGAGACGTAGCGTGGAGATGATTCAACCATGGGTGTGGTGACAAAACGTTCCTCAATGACTTTCTTTTCCTCGCCGAACGATCATTACTGCCATCGTGTGCGGATCGTTCTGGCGGAGAAAGGCGTCACCGTGGATATCGTCGATGTGGATAATGGTGACAAGCCGGAAGACCTGGCCTCACTGAACCCTTACAACGAAGTGCCCACCCTGGTGGACCGGGAACTGACTCTGTACCAGTCCACGGTGATCATGGAATACCTGGACGAGCGCTTCCCGCATCCGCCGCTGTTGCCGGTGTACCCGGTGGCCCGGGCGCAGAGCCGCCTGCTGATCCACCGCGTCGAGCGGGACTGGTGCGCCCATGTGGACGCCCTGCTGGCGGGCACCGAGAAAGAAGCCGCCCTGACCAAGCGCCGCAAGGAACTGCGCGAAGCGATGATCGCCACCGCGCCGATCTTCAGCGAGCTGCCGTTCTTCATGAGCGAGGAATTCACCCTGGTGGACTGCGTGGTGGGCCCGATCCTGTGGCGGTTGCCGGCCCTGGGCATCGAGTTGCCGCCCAAGCAGGCCAAGCCGCTGCTGGATTACGCCGAGCGGCTGTTCGACCGCGACGCCTTCCAGGCCAGTCTTTCCGAAGCAGAGCGCGAACTGCGCCAGCTTTAAGCCATGAATGATGACATGACCCCCAATCGCCCGTATCTGATACGGGCGATGCATGAATGGATCTGCGATAACGGCCTGACCACCCACCTGGCGGTGGACGCCGGTTTCCCCGGGGCGGAAGTGCCCCAGGAATTCGTGCAGGACGGCCAGATCGTACTCAACATCGCCCCGCGGGCGGTGACCAATTTCGAAGCCGGCAACCGGGAAATCACCTTTTCCGCCCGCTTCGGCGGCGTGCCGCGCACAGTGCGCGTGCCGGTGGAAGCGGTGATGGCGGTGTTCGCCCGGGAAAACGGCCAGGGCATGGCCTTCGAGCCCGAGCCGCCGCCGGAACCCAGCCCCACGGATCCGGGCGACGACAAGCCGGCCTCCAAAGGCAGCCACCTCAAGGTGGTCAAATAACGCGCCTTGTAGGAGCGGGCCCAGCCCGCGAAAGGCCGGCAAAGCCGGCCGGCAACGGTTGCCCCGCAGGATCCCAGAGACCTAAGGGATTGGTTCGCAGCTAATCAATATACTCAATAATCTTAACGATCTTCTGAACACCCCCCACCTCACGGGCCTGCGCCACCACGGCGTCGGCCTCGTCGCGGGTGAGCAGCCCCATCAGATAAACGACACCGCTGACGGTGACCACCTTGGTGCGCATGCCGGGGGCATCGCCGTCGACGAACAGGCGGGTTTTCAGTTTGGTGGTCAGCCAGCTGTCATTGACGCGGGCCAGGGTGCCGCTGTCGCCTGACACCTTCAGTTCGTTGTGAACGTGGCGCACGTGGCGCACGCGCGCGGCGATGTTCTCCGCCTGGACGCGCAAATCATCGCTGGCCACTTCCCCGGCCAGCAGCACATTGCCGTTAAAGCTCACCACCACGATATGGCTCTGGTCCAGGGCCTCGCTGGCGCGGGCCAGGTTGACCTTGATCTTGCGCTCGATATTGCCGTCTTCGACGAAGGCGCCGAAAGTGCGCGAGCCGTGGTCCCGGTCGACCGGCTCCTGGGCCATGTTCTTGGTCAGGGCGGCGCAGCCGGACAGGAGGAGGAACAGCACGACGAACAGCGCGACGAGCAGGGCCGGCGGCAAGGCGGGGTGACGCATCAAGAGCCTCCGAAAAGCTGTTGATCAATAAAGTCGCAAAGCGCGTGAATCACCAGCAGATGCACCTCCTGGATGCGGGCGGTGGAGCTGGCGGGCACACGCACTTCGATGTCACCGGGCCCGTAAAGGTTCACCATTTCGCCGCCTTCCTT
>CAZKWA010000150.1:0-3304 GCA_964556345.1 uncultured Alcanivorax sp. | reverse complement strand
AGGGAGCGAAGCTCCCGGCAGGATGCCAGATAGCTTTCTAACGGCGGCACCAACAGCGTCTCTGGGATCCTGCCGGTCGGCTTGGCCACCCTTTCGCTTGCAGGCAAGCTCCCACAAACCTCGCCTTGTAGCCGCCCTCGGCGGTGAATTTTCCAATCCCGGTGCGGGCCTTCTGGAGAGAAGAAACCGGCTACGAAGCCGCTTCGTTGAGGACGGTGAGGAAGGCGTCGCCGTAGGCTTCCAGCTTGCGGTCGCCGACGCCGCTCACGGCGGCCATTTCGTCGCGGTCGCGGGGGCGCAGGGCGAGCATGTCCATCAGAGTGGCGTCGTGGAAGATCACGTACGGCGGCACGCCCGCCTCCTCGGCCAGCTGTTTGCGGCGCGCGCGCAACGCTTCCCACAGCTGGCGGTCCGCCTCGGCCACCTGCGGTTTGCTGCGGCGGGTGCGCTCGGCGGCCTTGGCCGCGTCCTTGCGCAGATGCAGCGGCTCTTCGCCGCGCAGGTAGGGGCGGCAGCTCTCGGTGAGCTTGAGGGCGCCGTAGCCGTCCGCGTCCACGGCGAGCAGGCCGCGCGCCACCAGTTGCCGGTAGATGGCGCGCCACTGGCTGGCGGAGAATTCGCCGCCGATGTTCCAGGTGGAGACATGGTCGTGGCCGGCGGCGGCCACCTTGTCGCTGCGGTTGCCGGTGAGCACGTCCACCAGATGATTGACGCCGAAGCGCTGGCCGGTGCGGAACACGCAACTGAGCGCCTTCTGCGAGGCCTCGGTGGCGTCGAACGTCTGGGGCGGGTTGAGGCAGGTGTCGCAATTGCCGCACGGCTCGGCCAGGTTTTCGCCGAAGTAATGCAGCAGCGCCTGGCGGCGGCAGTGGGTGACTTCGCAGAGCCCCAGCATGGCTTCCAGGCGCTGGTGCTCGTGGCGTTTGAACTGCTCGTTGCCTTCCGATTGCGCCAGCATCTGCTTGTGGCGGATGGCGTCTTCCAGGCCATAGGCCATCCAGGCGGTGGCGGGCTCGCCGTCACGGCCGGCGCGGCCGGTTTCCTGGTAGTAGGCCTCGATGCTTTTGGGCAGGTCCAGGTGGGCGACGAACCGCACGTCCGGCTTGTCGATGCCCATGCCGAACGCCACCGTGGCCACCATCACCAGGCCGTCCTCGCGCAGGAAGCGCTGCTGGTGGTCGGCGCGCATGGCGGCGGGCAGACCGGCGTGGTAGGGCAGGGCCGGGATGCCCTGATCGGTGAGCCACTGGGCGGTCTGGTCCACCTTGTTGCGCGACAGGCAGTAGACGATGCCCGCTTCGCCGGCGTGTTCGGCGCGCAGCAGGCGCAGCAGCTGTTTACGGGCGCCGTCCTTGCGCTCGATGCGGTATTGGATGTTGGGCCGGTCGAAGCTGGAGACGTAGTGCCGGGCGCCGGTGAGGTCCAGGCGCTCGGCGATCTCGGTACGGGTGCGCGGATCCGCGGTGGCGGTCAGCGCGATGCGCGGCACCTTGGGGAATTCGCGGTGCAGCAGGGACAGTTGCAGATAGTCGCTGCGGAAATCGTGGCCCCATTGCGACACGCAGTGGGCCTCGTCGATGGCGAACAGCGCCAGCGGCGACTGGTGCAGCAGCTCCAGGGTGCGCGGCTGGATCAGCCGTTCCGGCGCCACGTAGAGCAGATCCAGCTCGCCGTCGCGGACCTGCCGCTGCAGGGCCTGGCTCTGCTCGGCGCTGAGCGTGGAATTAAGAAACGCGGCGCGCACCCCCAGGGCGTTGAGGGCGCTGACCTGGTCCTGCATCAGGGCGATCAGCGGGCTCACCACCACGCCCACGCCGTCGCGCACCAGCGCCGGGATCTGGTAGCACAGGGATTTACCACCGCCGGTGGGCATCAGCACCAGGGCATCGTCGCCGTCGATCAGGCTGTCGATGATGGCGCGTTGCTCGCCACGGAAGTCGTGATAACCGAAGACGTGCTGTAAAACAGAAAGGGGGTCGCGTTGCATGGCGGCGAGTATACCCGCCCACCGCCACCCTGACATCCGGCTGACACCGTTTTCCGTCATTGTCGCCAGTCGTTTTAAGATCGGGCTTTCATTCGTTTAAGAGTATCGCCATGAGAGTGTGGAATTTGTTCTGGGAATTCCTGTGGTTGGGCTGTGTCAGCTTCGGCGGCCCCGCCGCCCATGTGGGCTACTTTCACCGCCGTTTCGTGGTCCGGCTGGGCTGGCTGGACGAGGCCGCCTTCGCCCGGTTGCTGGCCCTTACTCAGTTTCTGCCCGGCCCGGCGTCCAGCCAGCTGGGGTTCGCCATCGGCCGTCACCGGGGCGGGCTGGCCGGCGGCGTGGCGGCGTTCCTCGGTTTCACCCTGCCGTCCTTCCTGATCATGGTGATGGTGGCCCTGCACGCCACCCGGCTGCCGGAGGCCTGGCTGAACGGTCTGGTCACCGGCCTGAAATGGTTGGCGGTGGTGGTGGTGGCCGATGCGGTGCTCACCCTGGGCGGCAAGTTCTGCCGCGACCCTTTTACCCGGGGCCTGGCCCTGGGCACCGCCGTGGTGCTGTGGCTGTTCCCGGGGGTGGGGGTGCAGATGCTGGCGCTGGCGGCGGCGGCGCTGATCGGTCTGCGCTTCCTGAAAGTACCGGAGACGCCGCCGCAAGCGGACGCCACCGGCGGCCGGGTCGCCTGGCCGCCGCTCGGCCTGTTCGCCGCGATCTGGATTCTGTTGTGGCTGATCGACGGCGGCACCATGGGTGGGCTGGTCCGGGATTTCTACAGCGCCGGCGCCCTGGTGTTCGGCGGCGGCCATGTGGTGCTGCCGCTGCTGGAAGGCTTCGTGGGGGGCGCCATGAGCCAGGACCAGTTCCTGACCGGCTACGCCACCGCCCAGGCGGTGCCCGGGCCGATGTTCTCACTGGCGGCCTATCTCGGCGCCCAGCTGGCGCCCCAGGCGCCCTGGCTGGGCGCCGGCGTGGCCACCGTGGCGATCTTCCTGCCCGGCTTCCTGCTGGTGCTGGCGCTCAGCGACGCCTGGCGCGCCCTGGCGGCGCGTCCCGCCATGGCCGGCGCCGTGGCCGGCATCAACGCGGCGGTGGTGGGGCTGTTGCTGGCGGCGCTCTACCAGCCGGTGTTCCTGTCGGCGGTGGCCGGCCCCCGCGACCTGGCCCTGGTGGTGCTCGGGTTCCTGGCCCTGCGGTCGGGGCGGGTGCCGTTGCTGGCCCTGGTGGTGGCGATGGCCGCTCTCGGCCTGGTGCTGCACTGAGGTGATCTTTGTGGGAGCGGGCCCCGCCCGCGAAAGGCCGGCAAAGCCGGCCGGCAGGATT
>CAZKWA010000149.1:0-3464 GCA_964556345.1 uncultured Alcanivorax sp. | reverse complement strand
TGATCGGTGATAACGGTTCCGGTATGCACGTGCACATGTCCCTGGCGAAGGACGGCAAGAACCTGTTCGCCGGCGACGAGTACGCGGGCCTGTCCGAAGAGGCGCTGTTCTACATCGGCGGCGTGATCAAGCACGCGCGCGCCCTGAACGCCTTCACCAACGGTTCCACCAACTCCTACAAGCGTCTGGTGCCCGGTTTCGAAGCGCCGGTAATGCTGGCGTACTCCGCCCGTAACCGGTCCGCGTCCATCCGGATTCCGTGGGTCAGCAACCCGAAGGCGCGTCGTATCGAGACCCGCTTCCCGGATCCGTCCGCCAACCCGTACCTGTGCTTCGCGGCGCTGATGATGGCCGGCCTGGACGGCATCAAGAACAAGATTCACCCGGGCGACGCCATGGACAAGGATCTCTACGACCTGCCGGCGGAAGAAGCCAAAGACATCCCCACCGTGGCGCACACCCTGACCATGGCGCTGGATGCCCTGGAAGCCGATCACGACTTCCTGACCCAGGGCGACGTGTTCACCAAGGACATGCTGGAAGGCTACATCGAGCTCAAGCGCGGCGAAGTGGAGCGTCTGAACATGACCCCGCATCCGGTCGAGTTCGACATGTACTACAGCTGCTAAGCCGCACGGCGACCGCAGTACCGAAAAGCCCGGCCTCGCGCCGGGCTTTTTTTGTTTGTGGGGGAAGGGTTTGTGGGAGTGGCGGCGGATTTTGCGGGCCGGGCCCTTTTTTTGCGGGTGCCCCGGCGTCAGAATCAAGGCAATGCCCAACAAGGATGAGCCCGATGAAAGCCTGGTGGCCCCTATTGCTGATCGCCCTGCCCGTGGTGGCCGGCGCGCAAACCCAGAACACCGACCCGCCCGACGCCGGCTCGAAAGGCATCTACCGGACGCTCGACGCCGACGGCAACGTGGTATTCACCGATAACCCGGCGGACAAGAAGGACGCCGAGGAAGTGCGCGTGGGCCCCACCAATACCATGGACAGCCCCCCGGCCGGCCCGCGCGCGGTGCCCGGGAAGAATGCGCCGCCGGCGCCGCCGCCGCCCGATACCGGTTACCGGTCGGTGGCGATCACGGCACCGGACGCGGGCGCCAACCTGCGTATCCCCCAGGATAACCCGATCCAGGTGAAGGTATCTCTGGAGCCGTCGCTGAGAGACGGGCATCGTCTGGTGATTCTCGACAACGGCACGCCGCTGGACGGCGATTCGATGGATTTCCCCAACCCCGGCGAGCACACCCTGGTCGCCCAGGTCCGGGACAAGGACGGCACCGTCCTGATCGAATCCCAGCCGGTGCTCTTCTACGTCCTGCGGACCACCGCCGACACCGGCAAGGGCGCCGGCAAGGGCTCCGCCTATCCCACCTACGGCGGGCGGGCCGAGCGCGGCAGCGCCGCCGACACCGGTGGCCGCGCCACCCGGGGCGCCGGGGCCAGCCGTGGCACCGGCGCGTCCATGGGCGGCAGTGCCCAGCGCGTGACCGCGCCTTCCGGAGACTGACGCTTCCCGCCCGCATGCACCAAAAAGGTGCGCCGCCCCACCATACCCCCTAGACTGCACCTTGAAGGACACGGCACCGCCCGCCTGATGCCCCGCGCGGGCACGGTTCCGGGTGGCCTGATAATTGCTTATGCCCTGTTATGGGCCGAACTATGACGACAGATACGGTGCTGCAAAAACGGCTGCTGGATCATCTCCGTACCGCGGTAATGATGCTCGATGGCGACCTGCGCGTGCGCTACCTCAATCCCGCGGCGGAAATGCTGCTTGCCACCAGTGCCTCGCGCATGCTCGGGCAGCGGCTGCCGGAGTACTTCTTCGACGATGTGGACGCGCGGGCTGCACTGCAACAGTGCATTGACGAAGGGCACCCCTTCACCCGCCGCGAGGCCAGACTCAATGTCGCGCCGGGCCAGCAGACTCTGGTCGACTACAGTGTCAGCCCGATTCACGAGCGCGGTCAGAGCATGGCGCTGCTGGTGGAAATGCAGTCCCTGGACCGATTGCTGCGCATCACCCGGGAAGAGGGGCTGATGCACGCGCACCAGGCCACCCGCGCTTTGGTGCGCGGCGTCGCCCACGAGATCAAGAACCCCCTGGGCGGTATCCGCGGCGCCGCCCAGCTGCTGGAACGGGCCCTGCCGGACCCGGAACTGGCGGAATACACCCGGGTGATTATCGACGAGGCGGACCGCCTGCGCTCGGTGGCGGACCGCATGCTGGGCCCGCGCAAGCCGCCGGCGTTCGCGCCGGTCAATATCCACGAGTGCCTGGAGCATGTGCGTCAGTTGTTGCTGGCGGAGTACCCGGAAGGGGTGCGGCTGCGCCGTGATTACGACGTCAGCCTGCCGGACGTGGTCGCCGACCGGGACCAGCTGATCCAGGTGCTGCTCAACCTGATGCGCAACGCCATGCAGGCGTTGCTGGAAGCCGGCACCGAGGACGCCCGCGTGGTGATGCGCACCCGCGTGCTGCGCCAGTTCACCATCGGCGTGCAGCGTCACCGTCTGGTGCTGCGGGTGGACATTGAAGACAACGGCCCGGGGATTCCCCAGGACCTGCAAGAAACGATTTTTTATCCCATGGTCAGCGGCCGGGCCAACGGCTCGGGGCTGGGGCTTTCCATCGCGCAGTCCATCATCAGCCAGCACCAGGGGCTGATCGAATGTGACAGCGAGCCCGGGCGCACCTGCTTCAGTCTGCTGTTGCCCATGGAACCGGTGGATACAACGGAGAGCAAAGGATCATGACCGCAACCATCTGGGTGATCGACGACGACCGCTCCATTCGCTGGGTGCTGGAAAAAGCCCTCGGCCAGGAAGGCTACCAGCCGGTATGTTTCGAGGACGCCGACGAAGCGCTCAACCGGCTCGACGAGGGCGGCGCCGAACCGGACGTGCTGATCTCCGACGTGCGCATGCCCGGCACCGACGGCCTGCGCATGCTCAAGATTCTGCAGCGCAAGAACCCCAACCTGCCGGTCATCATCATGACCGCCCATTCCGATCTGGACTCGGCGGTGGCGTCCTACCAGGGGGGTGCGTTCGAGTACCTGCCCAAGCCCTTCGACGTGGACGAGGCGGTGGCGCTGGTCAAGCGGGCGATCAAGCACCGCCAGGAAAACGACGAGGAGTTCGTGGCGCCGGCGGCGGAAACGCCCACCGAAATCATCGGCGAGGCGCCGGCCATGCAGGAGGTGTTTCGCGCCATCGGCCGGCTCAGCCATTCCAATGTGACGGTGCTGATCAACGGTCAGTCGGGCACCGGCAAGGAACTGGTGGCGAGAGCATTGCACCGCCACTCCATGCGGCGCGAGAAAAACTTCGTGGCGCTCAACATGGCCGCCATCCCCAAGGATCTGATCGAGTCGGAACTGTTCGGCCACGAGAAAGGCGCCTTCACCGGCGCCAACAGCCAGCGGGTGGGGCGCTTTGAACAGTCCAACGGCGGC
>CAZKWA010000148.1:0-3529 GCA_964556345.1 uncultured Alcanivorax sp. | reverse complement strand
ACAACAAACGCTCCCTGTTATCGCTGGTGCGCGCCGGCGCTCTGGACAAGCTGGGCCACAACCGGCACTTCCTCGACCGCGCGGTGCTGATGGCCACGCTGCCGGACGCCATCGCCGCCGCCGAGCAGGACGCCCGCAACCAGGAAGCGGGCATGATGGATCTGTTCGGCGGTGGCGGGGAAGAGCACGCCCCGGCCACGGCGGTGGCCTGGAAGCCCGGTCGCGACTGGAACGACGACATTCGCCTCAACGGCGAAAAAGACACCCTGGGCCTGTTCCTCACCGGCCACCCCATCGATCAGTTCGAGGGCGAGGTGCGCCAGTTCGTGAGCAGCCGTCTCAACAGCCTGCAGCCCACCGCCAAGGGCGAAGCGGCCACCGTCGCCGGCCTGGTGGTGGCGTTGCGCATCACCCGCAGCAAGCGCAGCGGCGAGCGCATGGGCTTCATCACCCTGGACGACAAAACCGGCCGGGTCGAGGTGTCGGTGTTCGGCCGCACCTTCGCGCAGTACGGCGAGCGCATCCAGAAGGACGCCCTGCTGGTGGTGCGCGGCGGCGTGCGCCTGGACGACTACACCGGCGGCTTCAACCTGGTCGCCGACGAGGTGATGGACATCTGCCAGGCGCGGGAGATGTTCGCCCGCCGGCTGCGCGTCAAAGTGCCGGTGGAGGACGGCTTGCCGGACACCCTGGGGCGGACCCTGGCGCCGTACCGCGCCAACGGCCACGGCGGCGGCACCCCGGTGACCCTGCAGCTGGCCCACCGCGAGGCGGACGCCGCCATGGCCCTGGGCGACGACTGGAAGGTGATTCCCCACGAATCGCTGATGGACGATCTGCGCGGGCGGTTCGGGGACGGCTCGGTCAGCCTGGAATACTAGGCGGCTTTTGTAGGAGCGGGCCCCGCCCGCGAAAGGGCGGCTTTAGCCGCCCGGCGGGATTCCAGAGAGGCTGTTTGTGCCGCCGTTAGAGAGGTCTCTGAATCCTGCCGGGAGCTTCGCTCCCTTTCGCGGGCGGGGCCCGCTCGCACAAGCCCGGTAACAACTTGCAACCATAGCAAGGGGCGGGCCGCTCGACGCTGTCCCGGCCTTGGCGCTACACTTACCCCCACCAAAGAAAGGGGTGCCCTATGAATCCGAATTTCCTCGAATTTGAACAACCCATCGCGGAATTGGAAGCGAAAATCGAGGAACTGCGTCTTGTCGGCAGCGGCAGCGACGTCAATATCTCGGAAGAAATCGGCAAGCTGCAGGAAAAGAGCATCACGCTCACCGAGACCATTTTCGGTAACCTCAGCTCCTGGCAGATTTCCCAGCTGGCGCGTCACCCCAAGCGTCCCTACACCCTGGATTACATTCAGCGCCTGTTCGGCGGCTTCGATGAAATGCACGGCGACCGGTCGTTTTCCGACGACCCGGCCATCGTTGGCGGCGTCACTCGCCTGGACGACCAGCCGGTGATGGTGATCGGGCATCAGAAGGGCCGCGAGGTGAAGGAAAAGGTGCGCCGCAATTTCGGTATGCCCAAGCCCGAGGGGTACCGCAAGGCGCTGCGGCTGATGGAAATGGCCGAGCGGTTCAAGATGCCGGTGCTCACCTTTATCGATACCCCCGGCGCCTTTCCCGGCATCGACGCCGAAGAGCGCGGCCAGTCCGAGGCCATCGCCCGCAACCTGCGCGTGATGTCGCAACTGAAAGTGCCGATCATCGCCACGGTGATCGGCGAGGGCGGTTCCGGCGGCGCGCTGGCCATCGGCGTGTGCGATCACCTGCAGATGCTGGAATTCGCCACCTACTCGGTAATCTCCCCGGAGGGCTGCGCGTCGATCCTGTGGCGCAGCGCCGACAAGGCACCGGAGGCCGCCGAGGCCATGGGCCTGACCGCCGGCCGCCTGCACGAGCTGGGCATCGTCGACCAGGTAATCAAGGAACCCCTGGGCGGTGCCCACCGCGACTACGACCAGGCCGCCGACGCCGTACGCCGTACCCTCAGCGAGCAGCTTGCCGAGCTGCGCGACCTGTCCGTGCCGGACCTGGTGGAACGCCGTTACCAGCGCCTGATGAGCTACGGCAACGTGCTCACCGACCCCGCCGACGAATAGACCGCCGGCCCCGCGCCGGCGTCCGCGCGCCATGGCTCCCGTCGACCCCGACTCACCCGGCTCCGCCTCCAGGCTCGCCGTCCAGGATATCGCCCGCCGCGCCCCGGCCGGCCCCCTGTGGCTGGCCTTCAGCGGCGGCCTGGACTCCACCGTCCTGCTGCATCTGCTGGTCGGCGCCGGCCTCGGGCCGCGCCTGTCGGTGGTGCATGTCGACCACGGGCTGCATCCGGACAGCGGGCGCTGGGCGGCGCACTGTGAAAGCACCGTGCGCGCCCTGGATCTGCCGTTCTATCAGGAAAGCGTGCGCGTCACCGGCCGCGCGGGGCTCGAAGCCAACGCCCGCACGGCCCGCTACCAGGCGCTGTGCCGGCTGGCCGGCGACGGCACCCTGATCACCGCCCATCACCGCGACGACCAGGCGGAAACTCTGCTGTTACGCCTGCTGCGCGGCGCCGGCGCCACCGGCCTGGCGGCCATCAACGAACACAGCCGGCGCGGCGCCACCCGATTGTGGCGGCCGCTGCTCGCCGTGCCCCGCGAGACCCTGCGCGAACGGGCGGAGCAGGGCGGCTGGCCCTGGATCGAGGACCCCAGCAACCGGGCCCTGCACCTGGACCGCAACTACCTGCGCGCCGAGATTCTGCCGCGCCTTCGGGTCCGCTGGCCGGGCGCCGACGCCGCCCTGGCGCGGGCCGCCGCGCACCAGGCCGACGCCGCCGCCTTGCTTGCCGAGCGCGCCGAAGAGGACGCCCGCCGTCTGGGGGCGGCGGCGCGCCGGCTGCCCCTGGTCGCCTGGCAGCGGCTCGACCCGCCCCGGTTGCGCAACCTGTTGCGCTGGTGGCTGGCCCGCGCCGGCGCGGCGACGCCGTCGGCGGCGGTACTGGCGGAGATTCTGGCGCTGCCGTCGGCGCCCTCCGATCGGGCGGTGCGCGTGGCCTGGGGCGGCTGGCAACTGCGCCGCTTCCAGGACCATCTCCACCTGCTGGCCGACGCGGAACTGACCCCGCTGCGGGCGGTCCGGGACTGGCCCGTGGACGCGCCGCCGCCGTCACTGGACGCCTGGCGGCTGGTCGCCGGCCCCGGCGACGGCACCGCCGAGCAACCGGCGCTGTCACTACCGGTTGGATTGGCGTTGCGCCTGGCGCCCGCCGAGGGCGGCGAGCGGCTGGCGCTGAACGGCTGCCATCAGCGCGTCGCCGAGCTGTGGCGTGTCGCCGGGGTGCCGCCCTGGCGACGCCGCCAGTGGCCGCTGGCCTACGCCGGCGACGAGCTGGTCGCCGTGCCGGGCGTCGGCGTCGCCGACCCCTGGCGCGACCAGCCCCTCACCACCTGGCACCTGGAGCCGGTGCCGCCTCAAGAGACCTGAAGACGCCCGCTACGAAGCTCGGTTTGTGGGAGCTTGCCTTGCAAGCGAAAGGGTGGCTCTAG
>CAZKWA010000147.1:0-3543 GCA_964556345.1 uncultured Alcanivorax sp. | reverse complement strand
GGGGCCCGCTCCCACAAGGCCCGCTCCCATAAGCCGCCACGCCGCTGGAAAAAGCGGTCATTGCGCGACCGGAAGTCGAGCCGTACGGTAAACGCCTCCCTTTTCGACGCGAGCAGCACCATGGAATACCTGCGCACCCCGGACACCTGTTTCGAGAACCTGCCCGGCTATAACTGGGCGCCCCACTACGCCCAGGTTAAAGATGGCGAAGGCCATGAGATGCGCATGCATTACCTGGACGAGGGCGAGCGCGAGGCCCCGGTGGTACTGATGCTCCACGGCGAGCCGTCCTGGAGCTACCTGTACCGGCACATGATCGAGCCGGTGGTGGCCGCCGGCTACCGGGTGATCGCCCCGGACCTGATCGGCTTCGGCCGCTCGGATAAGCCGGTGAACCGCGAGGACTACACCTACAACCGGCACGTGGCCTGGGTGCGCAGCCTGCTGCTGGACCACCTGGATCTACAGGACATGACGTTGATCTGTCAGGACTGGGGCGGCCTGATCGGGCTGCGTCTGGTGGGCAACCATCCCGAGAGATTCGCGCGGGTGATCGCCGCCAACACCTTCCTGCCGGACGGCGAGCACGATCCCGGCGAGGCGTTCCGCAAATGGCGGGACTTTTCCCAGACGGTGCCGGAGTTTCCGGTCAGCATGATCATTCAGGGCGCCACCACCACGGACCTGCCGGCGGCGGTGCTGGCCGCCTACGACGCGCCGTTCCCGGAAGAACGCTACAAAGCCGGCGCGCGCCAGTTCCCGGCGCTGGTGCCCGACCGCCCGGACGCGCCCGGCGCCGCCGAGAACCGCCAGGCCTGGCAATCGCTGATGGCGTTCGACAAGCCGTTCATCACCGCCTTCAGCGACAAGGACCCGATCACCGCCGGCGCCGACGCGGTGCTGCGCAAGCTGATTCCGGGCTGCCAGGGCCAGCCCCACACCACCATCGAAAACGGCGGGCACTTTTTGCAGGAAGACCAGGGCGAAGCCCTGGCCCGGGTGCTCACTGACCTCGCACGCGGCGCTTGATCGGCGAGGCGAACTGCAGGATCAGAAAGTTGATCAGCGACAGCACGATGGCGATCTCGTAACGGTTGAACGCCACCGACACGCCAATGGCCCCGGTATTCCACATGCTGGCGGCGGTGGCGGTGCCGGTCACATTGGCGCCTTCCTTGAGAATGGCGCCGCCGCCAATAAACCCCATGCCGGTGATGATGCCGTACATGACCCGCGCCTGGGCGCCATCGTCACCGCCGAACATCTGCAACCCCACCAGCATATAGCCACAGGCGGCCACCGCCACCAGCGGAAAGGTGCGCAGCCCGGCCCCTTCGGCCCGGTGCTCCCGGTTCCAGGCCACCGGCAGCGCGATCAGGAACGCCATGCCGAGCTGCGCCAGGTGGGTCAGTATCTGATGCCAATCGAGCGTGTCCATAATCAACCCTTCAAATAAAATTCATTAGTTCGTTATAAAACTAACGCTTTGCCCGCCCATGCTGTCTCCGAGTTTTATTCTTATTTATGGGGACACACATGAAAACCATTCCTTTCTCGCTGGCCACGGGCCTGCTGGCTGTCGCGTTGGCCGGCTGCGGCGGCGACTCATCCAGTTCCGATAATAATTCCGGCGGCGATGGCGGCAGCAAGCCGCCGGCCACCGCCTCGACCCTGAAAATCGGCCTGCTGCCGGATACCCAGGGCGGCGGCGACAACGTCTCGATGCACCCGATGAAAGCGGTGCTCGACAAGGAACAGGCCCTGGGCGTGGACATCGTCATCCCGGTGGGCGACCTCACCGACCACGGCACCACCCGGGAATTCCAGCAGTGGACCTCGGTGGCGGAAAGCTACCGCGACGCCGGCATCGAATTCCTGCCGCTGATGGGCAACCACGAAGACAGCTACGCCTACTCCGTGGAGTGGATCGAGAACATGAAGCACTACATCCCCGAGGATGCGGTGCACATGGCCGGCGCCCAGTATCTGAACTACTACGTGATCCGCGACAACGTGATGATCATCCTGCTCAAATACTACAACCTGCCCATCGCTTTCCAGTGGATCAAGCAGGAGGTGGCCGCCAACGAAGGCAAATTCGACCACCTGGTGATCGCCAGCCACGACGGCCTGATCGGCGCCAAGTACGGCGAAACCCGCGAAATGATCGTCGAAGGCACCAAGGGCGACAACGCCCTGATGGACATGTGGGACGACATCCGTGCCTTCTTCGCGCGCTATGACGTGCTCTGGGTACAGGGCCATGAACACATGTATCAGCGCTCGGTGATCCAGGCGCCGATCTGGGTCGACCCCACGTCCTGGACCACCGCCGACGGCAACTACCGCCTGCCGCAGTACACCCAGATCATGTCCGGCAACGCCTCCTATAAGGGCTACGAGTTCCGCTACGGCGAACGGGAACTGGTGCAACGCATCGTGCAGCAGAAGATGAACACCCGCAGCAATGGCTCCCCGGCCTTTGACGCCAACGCCTCGGTGCTCACCTTCCAGGGCGACCGGGTGGACTACGAGTCCTGGTACGTGGAGCACACTATCGGCAGCAACGAAGACGGCGTCAAAGAACTGGCCGACCCCCAGTGGAAACTGCTGGACCGCTTCTCGCGTACCAAGAATCGCTGCGAACGGCTGGTCTACCCCAACTCCATCCCCGAGGACACCCGCCCGGTGATGTACCTGGACGCCAGCTACATCGGCAACGACTGCACCGGCGACGACGGCAGCGTGGCGCGCATGGTGGCCGGCACCAACAACACCTTCAACCGGGTCGAGAGCCGCACCCGCGACATGGGCATCACCCCCGGCTTCAGCCGCGCCGAAACCGTCACCGACCTGATGCGCCTGGGCTACCAGTTCCTGTTCCAGTACCACCAGCCCTGGACCCCGAACCTGAATGGCAATAACCGACAGGTCCCGCTGAACGAGAGCGAGGTCGAGATTCCGGAAACCACCATCGACCTGAAAGAGCTGGTCACGCTCAGCTGGCAAGACGGCAACAGCGACACCGCCTCCGACATCCTGATCGTCAGCGGCACCCAGAACCAGACCGGCACCTACTCCAGCGCCTACGGCGCGGTGAAGGACATCGAAAGCATGGTCGGTCTGCCCGGCAGCCAGCCCGACGGCACCGCCAAGCAACCGCACACCCTGCCCGCCGGCGCCAGCAAGGACTGGGACCTGGCCACCGCCGTCTCCGACGCCTACGCCCTGACCTTCGATGCCCCGGAAGGCAGCGATGTGAACAGCCTGAACCTGGGCGTGCGCACCGCCGAGGGCTGGCAGCCCCTGGCGAGCGCGGACTGTCTGGTGGAAGGCCCGTTCGACGGTGGCTACCTGAGCACGCCGCCAACGCGTCCCGACGCCTGCGCGGACCAGCCCCTGGTCGGCGTCGACCCGGACCACGGCCGCCGCTTCTGGGCCGTCCTGCAACAGGACGCCGAACTCGCCCTGCTGCGCCGCTAAAGGCACTTGTGCGAGCGGGCCTTGCCCGCGAAAGGGAGCGAAGCTCCCGGCAGGATGCCA
>CAZKWA010000146.1:0-3716 GCA_964556345.1 uncultured Alcanivorax sp. | reverse complement strand
AATAGGCACAGTCCGAGATCGATCAGGAGATCAACCGCGCCCGCGAAGAGCTGCGCAAAGAGGTGTCCGCTCTGGCATTGAGCGGCGCCGAGCAAGTGCTGGGCCGCGAAGTGAACCGCGACGCACACAAGCAGCTGCTGGACGACTTGGCGGCTCAACTCTGAGTGATACGGATGGCACCCCATGGCTGAATTGACCACCATCGCACGCCCCTATGCCAAGGCCGCGTTCCTGTTCGCCAAGGAACAGAACGGCCTGGCGGAGTGGGAGCAGATGCTGGGCCTGGCGGCGGCAGTGGCGCAGGATGCCACCATGCGTGCTTACCTGGACCAGCCGGAGCTGGACAGCGAGACACAAGCGAAGGCAATAGCTGACGTTTGTGGCGATGAGCTCAATGAGAGCGCTCGCAATTTCATCGCCCAGCTCGCGGACAACAAGCGTCTGGCCCTGTTGCCGACCATTTTCATGTTGTTCCACGAACTGTTGGCGGAAGATCAGCGCATCATCGATGTGGAACTGATCGCGCCGTTCGAACTGGAAGACGCCGAGACCGACAAACTGGTGGCCGCGCTGAAAAAGCGCCTGGGCCAGGATGTGCAGGTGTCCACCTCCGTTGACGAGTCACTCATTGGTGGCGTGCTGGTGAGAGCCGGCGATACCGTAATTGATGGCAGTGTGCGCGGCCGGCTTAACCGCCTGGCAGAGCAACTGAACTCTTGAGTTTGAGGGATTAGAGATGCAGCAACTCAACCCGTCCGAAATCAGCGAGATTATCAAGTCGCGCATCGCGAAACTTGATACCTCCACCGAGGCACGGAACGAAGGTACGGTGGTATCCGTATTTGACGGCATCGTGCGCATTCATGGTCTGGCCGACGTGATGTTCGGCGAGATGATCGAGTTTGAGGGCGGCATCTTCGGCATGGCCCTCAACCTGGAGCAGGACTCCGTGGGCGCCGTGGTGCTGGGTGATTACCTGGGTCTGGCGGAGGGCCAGAAGGTCCGCTGCACCGGCCGCATTCTGGAAGTGCCGGTGGGCCCGGAACTGCTCGGCCGCGTGGTCGACGCCCTGGGTAACCCGGTGGACGGCAAAGGCCCGGTGGATGCCGCCGAAACCGACGCCGTCGAGAAAGTGGCGCCCGGCGTGATCTGGCGTAAAGAGGTAAACCAGCCGGTACAAACCGGTTTCAAATCCATCGACGCCATGACCCCCATCGGCCGTGGTCAGCGTGAGCTGATCATTGGCGACCGCCAGATCGGTAAAACCGCCGTCGCGGTGGACACCATCATCAACCAGAAAGACTCCGGCATTAAGTGTGTCTACGTGGCCATCGGTCAGAAGCAGTCCACCATCGCCAACGTGGTGAGCAAGCTGGAAGAGCACGGCGCCATGGAGAACACCGTGGTGGTGGCGGCTTCCGCTTCCGACCCGGCTTCCATGCAGTTCCTGGCCCCGTTCGCCGGCTGCGCCATGGGCGAGTACTTCCGTGACCGCGGCGAAGACGCGCTGATCGTTTATGACGATCTCACCAAGCAGGCCTGGGCGTATCGTCAGATCTCCCTGCTGCTGCGCCGTCCGCCGGGCCGTGAAGCCTACCCGGGTGACGTGTTCTACCTGCACTCCCGTCTGCTGGAACGCGCCGCCAAGGTAAACGAGGAATTCGTCGAGAAGTTCACCGACGGTAAAGTGAAAGGCCAGACCGGTTCCCTGACCGCGCTGCCGATCATTGAAACCCAGGGTGGTGACGTCTCCGCGTTCGTACCCACCAACGTGATCTCCATTACCGATGGTCAGATCTTCCTGGAAACCAGCCTGTTCAACGCCGGCATCCGCCCGGCCATGAACGCCGGTATTTCGGTATCCCGTGTGGGTGGTTCCGCGCAGACCAAGATCATCAAGAAGCTCGGCGGTGGTATCCGTCTGGCGCTGGCCCAGTACCGGGAACTGGCGGCGTTCGCTCAGTTCGCTTCCGACCTGGACGAAGCCACCCGTGAACAGCTCGAGCACGGCCAGGCCGTTACCGAGCTGATGAAGCAGAAGCAGTACAGCCCGATGTCCGTGGCCGAAATGGGCGTGGTGCTGTACGCGGCGAACAACGGTTACCTGAAAGGCATCGAGATCAGCAAGATCGGCGCCTTCGAAGCCGCGCTGCTGGATTATATGAACAGCGAACAGAAAGCGTTGATGGACAAGATCAACGAAAAGGGTGACTACAACGATGAGATCGAGGCCGGCATCAAAGACGCCATCGATCAATTCAAGTCCACCCAAACCTGGTAATTCGCTAAGAAAGGATTAGTCCTATGGCTAGCGGTAAAGAGATCAAAGGCAAGATCTCTAGTGTCCAGAGCACGAAGAAGATTACCCGTGCGATGGAGATGGTGGCAGCCAGTAAAATGCGTAAAGCGCAGGACCGTATGGCTGCCAGCAAGCCCTATGCGAGCCGTATGCGTCAGGTGGTTGCTCATCTTGCCAACGCCGATCTGGAATACCGGCACATCTACCTGCAAGAGCGGGAAGTGAAGAACGTCGGTTACATCGTGGTGACGTCCGACCGGGGCCTGAGTGGCGGCCTCAACGCCAACCTGCTGAAGAAGGTCGTGAAAAGCGCCCGTCAGTGGGAGCAGGACGGTGCCAAGGCGCAGTATTGCGTGGTGGGCAGCAAGGGTATCGCGTTCTTCAAGAGCGTCGGCGGTGACGTCCAGGCCACCGTCAACGGTCTTGGCGACACCCCGCACCTGAGCGATCTGATCGGTTCCATCAAGGTGATGCTGGACGCCTACGAAAACGGCGAGATCGACCGTCTGTACGTGGTGTACAACGAGTTCGTGAACACCATGACGCAGTCACCCAAGAGCATTCAGTTGCTGCCGCTGGAGCCTTCTCAAGACGAGGAGCTCAAGCGTCATTGGGACTACATCTATGAGCCGGCGCCCAAGGAGATCCTCGACGAGCTGCTGGTCCGGTTCATCGAATCCCAGGTTTATCAGGGCGTGGTCGAGAACAATGCCTGCGAACAGGCGGCGCGCATGGTGGCCATGAAGGCGGCCAGTGATAACGCCGGCGAGATCATCAATGATCTGCAGCTGGTGTACAACAAGGCGCGCCAGGCGGCCATTACGCAGGAAATTTCTGAAATCGTTGGTGGTGCCGCCGCGGTCTAGTGTCTGTTGCAGACAGCACGCGGCGAAAAACGCAAGTTAAGAGGATGCAAGCATGAGTAGCGGTCGTATTGTTCAGATCATCGGTGCTGTGATCGACGTCGAATTCCCGCGCGAAAACGTGCCTAAGGTGTATGACGCTCTCACCGTGGACGGTACCGAAACCACGCTGGAAGTTCAGCAACAGTTGGGCGACGGCGTGGTGCGCACCATCGCCATGGGTTCCACCGAAGGTCTGAAGCGGGGCCTGGGTGTAACCGATACCGGCGAACCGATTCAGGTGCCGGTGGGCACCAAGACCCTGGGCCGGATCATGGACGTGCTGGGTCGCCCGATTGACGAGGCGGGCCCGATTGGTGAAGAAGAGCGCATGTCCATTCACCGTGAGGCACCCTCTTACTCCGATCAGGCAGCCACCAACGAACTGCTTGAAACCGGCATCAAGGTGATCGACCTGGTGTGCCCGTTCGCCAAGGGCGGTAAGGTCGGCCTGTTCGGCGGCGCCGGCGTGGGCAAGACCGTGAACATGATGGAGCTGATCCGGAACATCGCGA
>CAZKWA010000145.1:704-3773 GCA_964556345.1 uncultured Alcanivorax sp. | reverse complement strand
TGCCCGCGAAAGGGAGCGAAGCTCCCGGCAGGATGCCAGAGACACTTCTAACGGCAGCACAAACAGCGTCTCTGGGATCCTGCCGGCCGGCTTTGCCGGCCTTTCGCGAGCAGGCTCGCTCCCACAAGTCGGCTACTTGTGCTAGACTCCGCGCCCTCCGTTTCGACCGGCCCCGATTCATGCGTTTGATTTGCAGTCCGCCCTAGCGCCCCACGTCTTTGTTCGTACCTGTGGGAGCGGGCCCCGCCCGCGAAAGGCAAGCAGAGCTTGCCGGCAGGATCCCAGAAACCTTCTGGCGGTCCATCCCCCGTCTAGATTTTAAAGCTGATTCTTTTTTGTTTGCCGCCGTGGCATTGCCGCGGTTGTCCGTCTGTTGTTCAGGTTAAGGGATCCTATGTTGCCCGATATCAAGCAAAACTGGTTTTCCAATGTGCGCGGTGATGTGCTCGCCGGGGTGGTGGTCGCGCTGGCCCTGATTCCCGAGGCGATCGCGTTCTCGATCATCGCCGAGGTGGACCCCAAGGTGGGGCTCTACGCGTCCTTTTGTATCGCCGTGGTGACTGCCTTCGCCGGTGGCCGCCCGGGGATGATCTCCGCCGCCACCGGCGCCATGGCGCTGCTGATGGTGACCCTGGTGAAGGAGCACGGGCTGCAGTATCTGCTGGCGGCCACGGTGCTCACCGGGGTGCTGCAGATTCTGTTCGGGGTGTTCAAGCTGGCCACGGTGATGCGGTTCGTGTCCCGCTCGGTGGTCACCGGCTTCGTCAATGCCCTGGCGATCCTGATCTTTATCGCGCAGATCCCCGAGCTGGTGGGGGTCACCTGGCACGTTTATGCGATGACGGCGGCGGGGCTGGGCATCATCTATCTGTTCCCGCTGCTGACCAAGGCGGTGCCCTCGCCACTGGTGTGCATCGTGGTGCTCACCGGGGTGGCGCTCTATTTTGGTCTGGAGATGCCCACCGTGGGCGATAAGGGCGAGCTGCCGGACAGCCTGCCGGTGTTCCTGCTGCCGGACATTCCGCTCTCCCTGGAGACGCTCAAGATCATCTTCCCGGTGTCGCTGACCATGGCGGTGGTGGGTCTGCTGGAATCCATGATGACGGCCACCATCGTCGATGATCTCACCGATACCGAAAGCGACAAGCACCGCGAATGCCGGGGCCAGGGCGTGGCCAATATCGCCTCCGGGTTCCTCGGCGGCATGGCCGGTTGCGCCATGATCGGCCAGTCGGTGATCAACATTAAATCCGGCGGTCGCACCCGCTTGTCCACGCTGGTCGCCGGTTCTTTTTTGCTGGTGCTGGTGGTGTTCCTGGGCGACTGGGTGTCGCGCATCCCCATGGCGGCCCTGGTGGCGGTGATGATCATGGTATCCATCGGTACTTTCAGCTGGGAATCGATCCGCAACCTGGGCACTCACCCGGCGAGCAGCAGCGTGGTGATGCTGGCCACCGTGGCGGTGACCGTGTTCACCCATAACCTGGCCATCGGCGTGGGGATCGGCGTGTTGCTTAGCGCTCTGTTCTACGCTAACAAGGTGGGCCGGGTGTTCTACGTCACCAGCGAGTCCGACGAGGGCAGCTACCGCCGCGATTATAAGGTGGTGGGCCAGGTGTTCTTCACCTCCGCCGACCAGTTCCTGGCGTCGTTCGACTATAAGGAAGGCGTGGACAAGGTCACCATCGACGTGCACCGGGCCCGTTTCTGGGACATCACCGCCATCGGCGCGCTCGACAAGGCGGTGATCAAGTTCCGCCGCGAAGGCACTGAGGTGGAGGTGATCGGCCTGGACGAGGCCAGCGCCACCCTGGTGGACAAGTACGCCGTGCACGACAAGCCCGACGCCGTGGAAAAACTGATGGGCGGTCACTAATACATAAAAGGAACAAGACTATGAGCCATGTGATTGCCTGCATCGACGGCTCCGCCGCCGCGGATTCGATTTGCGACCACGCCGCCTGGGCCGCCGGCCGGCTGAAGGCGCCGCTGATGCTGCTGCACGTTCTCGATGAAGCCCAATACCCCAGCGAGACCAATCTCAGCGGTAGCCTGGGCCTGGGCGCCCGCGAAACCCTGCTTAACGAGCTGGCGGACCTGGACGCCAAGCGCAACCGTCTGGCCCTGGAGCAGGGCAAGGCGACGCTGGAAGCGGCGCGCGTCAAGGTGACCGCCGACGGCGTGTCCGAGCCGGTGCTGCGCCAGCGCCACGGCAATCTGGTGGAGGCGCTGAAAAGCCTGGACGACGAGACCCGCCTGCTGGTGATCGGCAAGCAGGGCGTCAAGCACGCCGCCGCCGACCAGCCCGATGAACAGGTCGGCGACAACGTGGAAAAGGTGGTGCGCACCATCCACAAGCCGGTGCTGATCACCGTGGGCGCGTTCCGCGAACCGCAAAGCGTGATGCTGGCGTTCGACAACAGCGACACCACCCGCGCCGCCGTGCGGCTGCTCGCCGACAGCCCCCTGTTCAAGGGCACGTCCTGCCATCTGGTCAAGGTCAACGGCGACGACGAGGGCCTGGACTGGGCCACCCAGTGCCTGGAGAACAGCGGCCATACCGTGGTCACCGCGCGCCTGGAAGGGGAGGTGGAAGCCGCCCTGCACCAGTATCAGGAAGAGCAGGGTATCGACCTGATCGTGATGGGGGCTTACGGTCACTCCAGGATCCGCGAGTTGCTGATCGGCAGCACCACCGACCGAATGCTCCGCAACGCCCGGGTGCCCCATTTGATTCTGCGGTGAGCACCACCATTCACGAAAGAAATACCGGGTATCATCAATATTGATTTCTTTTATGAGATAGGCGCTCCTAGAATGCGCGCCATCGGTAGCTGGTGAGCCGGCTTCGGTATCCATTTCCATATCGAAAGGATTGACCATGTCATACTCCAAAGACATCGAAGCATTGAATTCCGTGGTTGGTGCCAACAAAACCTGGCACGACATCGACCCGGAAGCTGCTGTTCGCATGCGTCTGCAGAACCGTTTCAAAACGCATCTGGACATCGCCAAGTACAACGCGAAGATCATGCGCGAGGACATGGCCGCCTACGACGCCGACAACAG
>CAZKWA010000145.1:0-694 GCA_964556345.1 uncultured Alcanivorax sp. | reverse complement strand
GTCACTGGGTTGCTGGCACGGCTTCATTGGTCAGCAGAAGATGATTTCCATCAAGAAACACTTCGGGGATACCAAAGGCCGCTACCTGTACCTGTCCGGCTGGATGGTCGCCGCGCTGCGTTCCGAGTTCGGTCCGCTGCCCGATCAGTCCATGCACGAGAAAACCGCGGTGGCCGACCTGATCCGCGAGCTCTACACCTTCCTGAAGCAGGCGGATGCCTGGGAACTGAACCACCTGTTCCGTGATCTGGACGACGCCAAGGCCGCCGGTGACGAAGCCAAGCAGGCCGAGATCATCGACAAGATCGACAACTTCCAGACCCACGTTGTGCCGATCATCGCCGACATCGACGCCGGTTTCGGTAACCCGGAAGCCACCTACCTGCTGGCCAAGAAGCTGATCGAAGCGGGCGCGTGCTGCATCCAGATCGAGAACCAGGTGTCCGACGAGAAGCAGTGTGGCCACCAGGACGGTAAAGTGACCGTTCCCCACGCCGACTTCATCGCCAAGATCAACGCGGTGCGCTACGCGTTCCTGGAGCTGGGCGTGGACGATGGCGTAATCGTTGCCCGTACCGACTCCGAAGGCGCCGGCCTGACCCAGAAGATCGCCGTGACCAACGAGCCGGGCGACCTGGGTGACAAGTACAACAGCTTCCTGGAAGGCGAATACATCGATTCCGCCGACCAGATC
>CAZKWA010000144.1:0-3868 GCA_964556345.1 uncultured Alcanivorax sp. | reverse complement strand
CAATGCGTATGGTTCCTTAGCAGGGAACTGGTTTCAGCCACTCACCCACCTCTCCGGAACTCGGTTTTTTCAATCGTTGGAACACGATTTAGCCGCGCATGATACCAGCTTGCGCGAAAAATACAGCCCAAAAATCAGGCATTCTCGCCGGTGTCGCTGCTTTTTTCGTGCTGGATCCGCTGGTAAATCTCTTCGCGGTGTACCGCGACTTCCTTGGGGGCGTTAACGCCGATGCGGACCTGGTTGCCTTTGACGCCAAGCACCGTGACGGTGACATCGTCGCCGACCATCAACGTCTCGCCGACGCGACGCGTAAGTATCAGCATGGAAAATCCCTCCTGGGTCCATCAGATTGTTCAGTGAGCGCGATTCCGCACACCGGGTGTGAGCGGACCTGTCATCCTTGTATTCCATCATGCGGACGGCCCGGCTCCCTGGTGAGCGAGGCCGGCATTATGCCGCATCAAGTTTGGAAAGTCTCCCCAGAGACTAGCGACGCCCGCACCGTGAATGCAATCACCGCGCGGGCGCCGGATTCACGCCGCCGGCTGATCCAGCTCGAAGGCCTGATGCAGCGCGCGCACGGCCAGTTCAAGGTACTTCTCGGCCACCACCACGGAGACTTTAATCTCGGACGTGGAGATCATGGTGATGTTCACGCCCTCGTTCGCCAGGGTCTGGAACATCTTGCTGGCGACGCCGGCGTGGGAGCGCATGCCCACGCCCACCAGGGAAATCTTGGCGATTTTGTCATCGCCGATGATCTCCGGGTTGCCGAGCTCATCCGCCGCCTGCTTGAGGGCTTCCTTGGCCTTGGCGAAATCGTTGCGGTGCACGGTGAACGTGAAGTCGGTGGCGCCGTCGGCGCCCACGTTCTGCACGATCATATCCACTTCAATGTTGGCGTCGCTGACCGGCCCGAGAATCTTGAAGGCAATGCCCGGGGTGTCCGGTGCGCCGCGTACGGTGATCTTTGCTTCGTCACGGGTAAAAGCGATGCCAGAGATAACCGGCTTTTCCATATCCACCTCGTCGTCGACGGTAATGAGGGTGCCCGGGCCCTCTTGAAAACTGGACAGTACGCGCAGCGGCACGTTGTATTTGCCGGCGAATTCCACCGAGCGGATCTGCAACACCTTGGAGCCCAGGCTGGCCATTTCCAGCATTTCCTCGAAGGTGATCTTGTCCAGACGGCGAGCGGTGTCCACCACTCGCGGGTCGGTGGTGTAAACGCCGTCCACGTCAGTGTAGATCTGGCACTCGTCGGCCTTGAGCGCGGCCGCCAGCGCCACCGCGGTGGTGTCCGAGCCGCCGCGGCCCAGGGTGGTGATGTTGCCGTCCGGGTCGACGCCCTGGAAACCGGCCACCACGCACACGCGGCCGGCATTGAGATCGGCGCGCATCTTGCTGTCGTCGATGTCTTCGATACGGGCTTTGGAGTGGGTGCTGTCGGTGCGGATGGCGACCTGGCCGCCGGTGTAGGAACGGGCGCCCACGTTGAGCTTCTGCAACGCCATGGACAGCAGCGCGATGGTGACCTGCTCGCCGGTGGAGACCAGCACATCCATTTCCCGCGCCGGCGGGTTGTCGTGGACGCCGTTGGCCAGCTCGATCAGACGGTTGGTTTCACCGCTCATGGCGGAGACCACCACCACCACCTGATCACCACGTTCCTGGAAGCGCGCCACCCGTTCGGCGACGGCCTGAATGCGTTCGACGGTGCCTACCGAGGTGCCGCCGTATTTCTGGACAATTAGAGCCATAGTGACTTGGTTTCTGCCAAAAGAGGCGCGCAAGCATAGCATTTGCGCCCCTGGTTTTCATGTGAGGGTGCTCAGAGCTGCTCCGCCACCCACTGATACGCGCTTTCCAACGCCGCCGGCAAAGCCGCCGCGTCGGTGCCGCCGCCCTGGGCCATATCCGGCCGCCCGCCGCCACGGCCGCCGACCTGCTCCGCCACGTGGCGCATCAAGTCACCGGCTTTGACCCGGTCGGTGAGATCCTTGGTGACGCCGGCCACCAGAGCGACTTTGTCGCCCTCGGCGGCGGCCAGCAGGATCACGCCCGAACCGAGCTTGTCCTTGACCTTGTCCATGGTGACCCGCAGCGTTTTGGCGTCGGCCCCGTCCACGCTGGTGGCCAGCACCTTCACGCCCTGGATGTCACGCGCGTCGGCGGTCAGATCACCGCCGGCGCCGGAGGCCAGTTTCTGCTTGAGCCGTTCGATCTCTTTTTCCAGCTCGCGCACGCGGCGGGCCTGGGCCCCGACCCGGTCGGCGGCCTGCTCCGGCCCGCTCTTCACGGTCGCGGCGATCTCCGCCAGCGCCTGCTCCTGCTGGCGCACCCGCGCCAGGGCATACTCACCGGTGACCGCCTCGATGCGGCGCACGCCGGCGGCGGCGGAGGTCTCCAGGGTGATCTTGAACAGGCCGATGTCGCCGGTGCGCTGCACATGGGTGCCGCCGCACAGCTCCTTGGAGAAACCGTCGCGGCCCATGGTCAGCACCCGCACTTCGCTGTCGTATTTTTCCCCGAACAACGCCATGGCACCGGCTTTTCGGGCCGCGTCCATATCCATCAGTTCGGTGGTCACGGCGGCGTTCTCGAGAATCTGCCGGTTGACCAGGGTTTCGATCTCTTCACGCTGCGCCGCGCTCAGGGCCTCGCCGTGGGCGAAGTCAAAGCGCAGGTAGTCCGGCGCCACCAGTGAGCCCTTCTGCTGCACATGGTCGCCCAGCACCCGGCGCAGGGCGGCGTGCAGCAGGTGGGTGGCGGAGTGGTGGCGCATGATGGCGCGGCGGCGCTCCACGTCCACATAGGCGTCCACTTTGTCGCCCACCTTCAGGGCGCCGGTGCGCACCGTGCCCACGTGGATGTGCGCCTGGCCGCGCTTGCGAGTGTCTTCCACATCGAAACGGGCCTGGTTGTCGCCGGCGACGAGCACGCCCCGGTCGCCCACCTGGCCGCCGGATTCCGCGTAGAACGGCGTGCGCTTGAGCAGCACCATGCCGGTTTCCCCGGCCTCCAGGCGGTCCACGGCGGCGCCATCACGGTACAGGGCTTCCACCTCGGCCTGGTCCTGGTGCTTCTCGTAACCGGAGAAGTCGGTCACCGCCTCGATGTTGAGGCGGTCGCTGTAATCGTTGGCGAAGGCGCCCGCGCCCCGGGCGCGCTCGCGCTGGGCCTGCATTTCCCGGTCGAAGCCGTCCATATCCACGGACAGGCCACGCTCGCGGGCCACGTCGGCGGTCAGATCCGGCGGAAAGCCGTGGGTGTCGTACAGGGAGAACACCACCCGGCCCGGCAATTCATCGCCCTGCAGGTCGGCCATGGCGTTTTCCAGCACCTTCATGCCGGCGGCCAGGGTGCGGCCGAACTGCTCTTCCTCGGCGAGCAAGGCTTTCTCCACCCGTGCCTGCTCGCGGCGCAGTTCCGGGTAAGCGTCGCCCATCTGTTCCACCAGCGCCGCCACCAGGGTGTGGAAGAACGGCTGTTCCTGGCCCAGCTGGTGCCCGTGGCGCAGGGCCCGGCGGATGATGCGGCGCAGCACATAGCCACGGCCCTCGTTGGAGGGCACTACCCCGTCGGTGATCAGGAAACTGGCCGAACGGATATGGTCGGCGATCACCCGCAGGCTCTTGTTTTCCAGATCGTCGCAGCCGGTGGCCTGGGCGGCGGCCTGGAGCAGCGCTTGGAACAGGTCGATTTCATAATTGGAATGCACGCCCTGCTGAACCGCGGCGATGCGCTCCAGGCCCATGCCGGTGTCCACGCTGGGCTTGGGCAGCGGCTTCAGCTCGCCGTCGTCCTGGCGGTCGTACTGCATGAACACCAGGTTCCAGATCTCGATGTAGCGGTCCAGGTCGCC
>CAZKWA010000143.1:906-3891 GCA_964556345.1 uncultured Alcanivorax sp. | reverse complement strand
TGGAGCACCTCAAGCTGCAATTAGTGGCGCGCCTGTCGATCGTGCTCACCTTCGTGGTGATCATGATGGCGCTGATCTGCCTGGTGGGCTACAAGCTGGGCCTGTCCACCGGCTTGTCGGTGGCGCTGTTCCCGATGGTGATTCTGACCATGGTGATCGAGCGTATTTCGATCGTCTGGGAGGAGCGCGGCGGCACCCAGTCGCTCAAGGTGGGCATCGGCACCCTGATCGCGGCGGTGCTGTGCCACCTGCTGATGGTCTGGCAACCGCTGGTGTACTTCGTGTTCACCTTCCCCGGCGTGCTGCTGGTGCTGGCGGCGGTGATGGTGCTGATGGGCCACTACCGGGGCTACCGGCTGGCCGAACTGATGCGGTTCCGCGCCATGACCGATGAAGGTGGCCGCTGATGTTCGGGATTCGCACCTGGCGAGCCCTGCGCCGGCGCGGGGTGATGGGCATCAATCAGCGCAACGGCGACTATGTGCTGACCTATAACGATCGCCGCCTGTATCCGCTGGTGGACGACAAGATCCGCACCAAGAAGCTGGCGCTGGACGCCGGCATCCAGGTGCCGGAGATGTACGGCATCATTGATACCGAGCAGGGCATCGGCAAGCTCGCGCACATCGTCGAGACCCACGGCGACTTCGTGATCAAGCCGGCCCAGGGCGCCGGCGGCGACGGCATCATGGTGATCTCGGACCGCTTCGAGGGCTATTACCGGGGCGCCTCCGGCCGCATGATCAGCCCCGAAGAGCTGGAGTTTCATATTTCCGGGATTATTTCCGGCATCTACTCCCTGGGCGGCCACCGCGACCGCGCCCTGATCGAGTACCGGGTGCGCTCCACCGACCTGTTCGACCGCATCAGCATCGGCGGCGTGCCGGACGTGCGCATCATCGTGCTCAAGGGCTACCCGGTGGCGGCCATGCTGCGCCTGCCCACCCGCCAGTCCGACGGCAAGGCCAATCTGCACCAGGGCGCCATCGGCGTGGGCGTGGACATCGCCACCGGCGTCACCCTGAGCGGCACCTGGCACAACCTGAAGATTGACCGCCACCCGGATACCGCCCACCCGGTGGCCGGCGTGCAGATCCCCGACTGGGAAGCCTGCCTGGAGCTGGCGGCGCGCTGCTATGAACTGACCGGCCTGGGCTATCTGGGCGTGGACCTGGTGATGGATAAGCACAAAGGGCCGTTGATGCTGGAGCTCAACGCCCGCCCCGGGCTGAATATCCAGATCGCCAACGACGACGGCCTGCTGCGCCGCTGCCGGATTGTCGAAGACCATCTGGAGGCCCTGGAATGGAACCTGGAACCGGTGGCCCGGCGCCTGGCGCTCTCCAAGCGCGAGTTCGCCGTGGCCCGGCTGCCGGAAACGCCCAGCGCCCCCTGAGCTTCGTCAATAAAGCGTGATTTGCTATACTCTGCCGCCCGTTCCCGACCATCTCCTTTAAAACAGGGCGAGAGTACCGTTATGTCCGAGGCAATCGCACCCGCCAGCCGTCCCACCGCCGACCCCATCCAGCGCCGCGCCATCGCGCTGGTGTCCGGCGGACTGGATTCCATGCTGGCGGTGAAAGTGATGCAGGAGCAGGGCATCCATGTGGAGGGCGTGAACTTTTTCACCGGCTTCTGCGTGGAGGGCCACACCCACGCGATCCGCAAGAAAGACAAGGACAAGAACAAGCGCAACAACGCCCTCTGGGTGGCCGAAGAGCTGGGCATTAAACTGCACATCATTGATATCTCCGAGGAGTACAAGGATGTGGTGCTCAACCCCAAGCACGGCTACGGCGCCCATCTGAACCCCTGCCTGGACTGCAAGATCTTCATGGTCAACCAGGCCACCCTGATGCTGAACAAGGCCCGCGAGCTGGCCGGCGAGAAGGGCTTCGATTTCATCATCACCGGTGAGGTGGTGGGCCAGCGGCCCAAGAGCCAGCGCAAGGAAACCATGCCGATCATCAGCAGCGAATCCGGCGCCGACGACCGTCTGCTGCGCCCGCTCAGCGCGCTGAACCTGCCCGAAACCCTGCCCGAGCGGGAAGGCTGGGTGGACCGCTCCCGGCTGCACGATTTTTCCGGCCGCAACCGCAAGCCGCAGATCGCGCTGGCCAAGCGCTTTGGTCTCGAGGACTACGCGCAGCCCTCCGGCGGCTGCTGCTTTCTCACCGATGAGTCCTACTCCCGCAAGCTCGCGGACCTGTGGCAGGCCCGTAACGAACGCCGCTACGAGCTGGACGACATCATGCTGCTGAAGGTGGGCCGGCATATTCGCCCGCAGCCGCATCTGAAGCTGATCATCAGCCGCGAGGAGGGCGAGAACCGCTTCCTGGAGGGCTACCGGTATCAGTTCACCAGCCTCACCACGGTCAGCTGTCCCGGACCCCTGGCGCTGGTGGACGGGCGCTTCGAATCCGAAGCGGAGCTGGAGCAGGCCGCCGCCATCGTGGCGCGCTACTCCAAGGGCCGCGGCGACGAAAGCGTCACCGTGGAAGTCAAGGACCCGGGCGGCGTTGCCCGCGAGGTGCGCATAGCGCCGGCCCGGCCCGAAGACATTCCCAAGAACTGGTTGGTGGCCTAAACAGCGATGAGCAACGAAACCCTTCATGAACTGGATGTGCGCCGCCAGCTGTGCCCGATTCCAGTGATCAAGACCCAGAACAAGGTCGGCGAACTGGCACAGGGCGAGGTGCTGAGGGTAACCTGCACCGATCCGGGGGCGCTCAACGACATTCCCGCCTGGTGCCGTATCAATGGCCATGAGGTGCTGGCCACGGAGGAGGGCGACCTGGAGGTGGTGATCACCCTGCGGGTCGGCGAGCCCTCTGTTGCACTTTAATGGTGCACAAAATCCGGCAAGGCATTATTTTGGTGCACGAACCCCGCGCGCGAGGGCGCCTATCGGGCTCAACGGGCGACGCTGCGCCAAAAAAGGGCTGGCACAGTATTTGCTGACCTATTGGCATGCAGGCCCCCGTG
>CAZKWA010000143.1:0-896 GCA_964556345.1 uncultured Alcanivorax sp. | reverse complement strand
GCCAGGCAGAGGCTCCCAAGAATAACGGCTCTTCGCGTGCCCGCTCCGGCGGTGGCGAGCAGCCAGACACATACCCGTTCCAGGAGGACGCTCAACAATGTCTGAAAAGACGCTGAAACTGATTAAAGATAACGACGTGAAGTGGGTGGATCTGCGTTTTACCGACAGCCATGGTAAAGAGCAGCACGTGACCCTCCCCGTCGGCGAAATCGACGATGACTTCTTCCAGGACGGCAAGATGTTCGATGGTTCCTCCATCGCCGGCTGGAAGGGCATCAACGAATCCGACATGATCCTGTTGCCCGAGGATGAAACCGCCGTTCTCGACCCGTTCACCGACGTGGCCACGCTGAACCTGCGTTGTAACATCGTTGAGCCGACCACCATGCAGGGCTACCAGCGTGATCCGCGCTCCGTGGCGCTGCGCGCCGAGGAATACCTGAAGTCCACCGGCATCGCGGACACCGCGCTGTTCGGCCCCGAGCCGGAATTCTTCGTGTTCGATTCCGTGCAGTGGAAGTCCGATATGCAGGGCGCCATGTACAGCATCTACTCCGAGGAAGCGGCCTGGGTGTCCGCCGATGAGTTCGAAAAGAACAACATCGGCCACCGCCCCGGCGTCAAAGGCGGCTATTTCCCGGTTCCCCCGGTGGACAGCCTGCACGACCTGCGTGGCGCCATGTGTTCCGCCATGGAGCAGATGGGTCTGGAAATCGAAGTGCACCACCACGAAGTGGGCACCGCCGGCCAGTGCGAGATCGGTGTGGGCGCCAACACCCTCACCAAGAAAGCCGACGAAGTGCAGATTCTCAAGTACTGCGTGCACAACGTGGCCCACGCCTACGGCAAGACCGCCACCTTCATGCCCAAGCCGCTGATCGGTGACAACGGTTCCG
>CAZKWA010000142.1:3548-3969 GCA_964556345.1 uncultured Alcanivorax sp. | reverse complement strand
CCTGGAAGTGCGGGTCCGCCATCATGACGGCGGCTCTGAAGATCGGGCCGCAGGGCACCCGGTTGGCTTCCAGCTTTTCCAGCACTTCGGCGCTGGGCAGGGTGGCGCACCAGGCCTCGATGGCGCCGTCGATTTCCGCTTCGTTCGCCACCCGCCCGGGGTTTTTGGCCAGGCGCGGGTCCTCGGCCAGATCCGGGCGCTCGGCGGTGACCATCAGGCGCTTGAAGATCGAATCGCCATTGCCGCCGATAATCACGTACTTGCCGTCGGCGCAGCGGTAGGTGTTGGTGGGCACGATGCCGGTCACGGTGGAGCCGGCGGGCTGGCGTATCTCGCCGGCGCCGTCGAATTCGGGAATCACCGCTTCCAGCAGATTGAACACCGATTCGAACAGGGCCACGTCCACCACCTGGCCCTGCTT
>CAZKWA010000142.1:0-3538 GCA_964556345.1 uncultured Alcanivorax sp. | reverse complement strand
GCGATGCCCAGGGCCGCGTGCAGACCGGCCACGGTATCGCCCAGGGACAGGTTGGGGCGCACCGGCCGTTCGCCGGGGAAGCCGTTGACGTAGCGCAGGCCGCCGATGCCCTCGCACACCGAGGCATAGCCGGGTTTGTCGGCGTAGGGGCCGTCCTGGCCGTAGCCGGAAATGCGCGTGTAGACCAGCCCCGGGTTGCTCTCCTTGAAGCGCTCCGGGCCCAGGCCCCAGTTTTCCAGGGTGCCGGGGCGGAAGTTCTCGATCAGCACGTCGCTGTCGTCGATCAGGCGCGCCGCCAGCTCGCGGCCGGCGTCGCTCTTCAGGTCCAGGGTCACGGAGCGCTTGTTGCGGCCCAGGCTGCGCCACCAGAACGAGGTGCCGGTGTCGTCCAGCTTGCGCCAGCCGCGAATCGGGTCGCCGCCGGGCGGCTCCACCTTGATCACCTCGGCGCCGAAATAGGCCAGCAGGGTGCCGGCGAAGGGGCCGGCCAGCAATTGCCCCAATTCCACCACTTTGACGCCGGCCAGCGGCAATGCCCGTTGGTTCATGGACGGTCCTCGTTCAGAGTTCTGTGATCAGCTAGTGTGCCTCAAGCTTCCCGGCCTTGTCCGCCCGCCGCGCGCGGCGGTGCTACAATCATCGCTGTTGTGCCCGAAAACCATGGAGACCCGATGACCCCGGAACGACACCGGCGCCTGAGCGCCGCCCTGGACCGACGCCAGCCGGACTTGTCCGTGATTCTGGAAGGGGTGCACAAGCCGCACAACATCAATGCCATCGTGCGTACCTGCGACGCGGTGGGGGTGCTCGACGTGCACGCGGTGTTGCCGGAGAACCGCGCGCGGGCCTCGGCCAGCAGCGCCATGGGCTCGCAGCGCTGGGTCTATGTGCATGAGCACGACAGCGGCCCGGACGCGGTGGCCGCCGCCCGCGCCCAGGGCCAGCAGGTGCTGGCGGCGCACTTCTCCGACACCGCCGTGCCGTACCGGGAGGTGGATTTCACCCGCCCCACGGCGGTGCTGTTCGGCACCGAAAAGTTCGGCATCACCGAGCGCACCGTCGCCGCCGTGGACCAGCATGTGATCATCCCCATGATGGGCATGGTGTCCTCGTTCAACGTCAGCGTGGCGGCGGCGATTATCCTCTCCGAGGCCTGCGAGCAGCGCCGCGCGGCCGGGTTGTACCAGCGGCGCCGGCTCAGCGAGGCACGCTACCGGCACGCCTTCTTCCGGTGGGCACACCCGCGCCTGGCGGCGCTCTGCGAGCGCTACGGCGTGCCGTACCCGGCCCTGGACGAGCGCGGCCGCATCGCCGAACCGCGACGTTTCGATTTTCTGCTCAGCGAGGCGGTCCGCCGTGGCGAAGACGCTTGATCCACCCCACGACCTGCAGGCGCGCCTGAACCGCCTGCTGCCGAACATTCGTCTGCTGGCCACGCCCTTGCCCCTGGTGCCCGAGCTGCGGTTATGGCTGCTCGATGAGCTGGTGGATGAACGGCTGGATCAGGAGGTGGCCAATGCACTGATGGAGGCGCCGCCCTACTGGTCGCTGTGCTGGGCCTCCGGCCAGGTGCTGGCGCGCCACCTGTTGACGCATCCCCGCTGGGTGCGCGACAAAACCCTGGTGGATGTGGGCCCGGGCTCCGGCGTGGTGGCGATCGCCGCCGCCCTGGCTGGCGCGCGCCGGGTGATTGCCTGCGATCTGGACCCGGACGCGCTGGCCGCCACCGCCGCCAACGCCGCGCTCAACGGCGTGCAGGTGGCGCTCAGCGATGACCTGGAGTCTTGTCTGGCCGTCGCCGATTGCCTCAGTGCCGCCGACATTCTTTATGACCGGGACAATCTGCCGTTGCTGAAGCGCTTCCACGACAGCGGCCTGCCGATACTGCTGGCCGATTCCCGGATTCCCGACCTCGACCCGCCGGGCCTGCATCTGCTCGGTACCTGGCAGGCGTCCACCTGGCCGGACCTGGGCGAGGCCGGGGAATACAACCGGGTGAGGATTTTCGCTTCGGAACCCAGATCGCGGTGACGGGTCGAAGCAGGGAGTTTTTCAGAGGCTCCTTAAATGATTCACAGGAGGGTTTGACCTTGCGCACCGTTCTGAAATGTCCTCTCGGCTTGGTGAGTGCTGTTGTCTTGATGTGGTCGGTGTCCGCCGGCGCCGCGCTGCCCTCGCGCACGGCGAGCGGCGAAGAGCTGCCGTCGCTGGCGCCGATGGTGGAGAAGACCGCCCCGGCGGTGGTCAACATCGCCATCGAGACCCGGGTACGAGCGGCCCAGAACCCGCTGATGCAGGACCCGTTCTTCCGCCGCTTCTTCGACCTGCCGGATCAGGCGCCGAGCCGCCGGGCGGTGTCCGCCGGTTCCGGGGTAATCGTCGACGCCGACCAGGGCTATGTGCTGACCAACGCCCATGTGGCGCGCAACGCGGACAAAATCGAAGTCACTCTGATCGACGGGCGGGAGCTGTCGGCGGAATTGGTGGGCCTGGACGAGGAAGTCGACCTGGCGGTGCTGAAACTGGAAAGCGCCGAAGACCTGACGCAAATCCGCATCGCCGACTCCGCCGACCTCAAGGTGGGCGATTTCGTGGTCGCCATCGGCAACCCCTTCGGGCTGGGGCAGACCATTACCTCCGGCATCGTGTCGGCGCTGGGCCGCACCGGCCTGGGCATCGAAGGCTACGAGAATTTCATTCAGACCGACGCCTCCATCAACCCGGGCAACTCCGGCGGTGCCCTGGTCAATCTCAACGGTGAACTGGTCGGCATCAACACCGCCATTCTCGCCCCCGCCGGCGGCAATGTGGGCATCGGTTTCGCCATCCCCACCAACATGGCGGTCAACGTGATGGACCAGTTGATCGAGCATGGCGAGGTGCGCCGTGGTGTGCTCGGCGTCACCATCCAGGATCTCACCGAGGAACTGGCCGGCGCCTTCAACGTGGCGCGTCGCAAGGGCGTGGTGATCACCAATGTGCTGCCGGAAAGCGCCGCCGAAAAAGCCGGCCTGAAAGTCGGCGACGTGGTGCTGGAAGTGGACGGCCAGCCGGTGGACCGGGCCTCGGACCTGCGCAATAAAGTCGGCCTGTCACCGGTGGGTGAAAAAATCGAGCTGACCATCCAAAGGGACGGCCGGCGCAAGGAAGTGACCGCGGTGATCAGCGAATCCGGCCTGCGCGCCGATGCCGGCGACGGCGTATCCTCGCACCTGCAGGGCGCCGACCTGCGCGATCTGCGCGAAGGCGAACTGAGCCATGTGGATCAGGGCGTGCTGGTGGAGAAGGTGGCGCGGGACTCCCGTGCCTGGCGCGCCGGGCTGCGGCGCGGCGACGTGATCGTCAACGTTAACCGCCAGGACGTGAACAATCTGGAGCAGCTGCGCGCCGCCGTGCCCGACAAAGACGCCGCGCTGTTGCTCCGCATCAACCGCGACGGCGGCGTCTTCTTCGTCGTGGTTCGATAAAATTTGTGGCGGCAGGCCTTGTGGGAGCGGGCCTTGCCCGCGAAAGGGAGCGAAGCTCCCGGCAGGATTCC
>CAZKWA010000141.1:0-4110 GCA_964556345.1 uncultured Alcanivorax sp. | reverse complement strand
TCGATGGCCTGGCGGGTGCCCTCCGGCACCGGCCGCCCGGCGCGCTCGGCGCGGGCGGCGGCGCTCACTTCCTGGTCACGCTTCTCTTCCAGTTGCGCCAGGGTGTTGGTGGCGTAGCTGATTCTCAGCTCAAGCGCCTCGATCTGGCGATCGCGGGCGCGCACCGCGTCCTCCGGCCCGGCGTACAGTCGCTCCAGCTCCTTGTCGCGCTCCGCGCGCAGCCGCGCCTGACGCTGGGACTCCATCGCCTCGCGGCGACGCGCCTGCTCCTCCGGCGGCGCCGGCGGCTCGCGGCGCAGCACGCGGCCGTTGAGATCCAGCACCTGGTAGCCGGCGTGAATCGCCTGCTCGTTAAGCGTGGACCTCACCGCCAGAGTTCCATCCGGCTTGGTGTACCGGTACATCACCTCACCGGCGGGCTCTTTCTCCGGCGCCGCCGCGGGCGCCAGCACCGGCAGCCACGCCAGCAACCCCAAGGCCAGACCCCGTAACAGCAGCGACCTCACACTACCCCTCCACGCCGTAACGCTTGCGGTACTGTTTGAGCGCCACGCGGTCGGCGTCGCGCCCTTCCTGCTCCTCCAGCCAGACAATGATGTCCGCCATGGAGACAATGCTGCGCACCGGCACGCCCAGGCTCTCCTGCACCTCCTGGATCGCCGACAGCTCGCCACGGCCGCGCTCCTGGCGGTCCACCGCCACGAACACCCCGGCGATGCTCGCCTCGGTGCGCTCGAACAGCTCCGCCACCTCGCGGATGGCGGTGCCGGCGGTGATCACGTCGTCGATCACCAGCGCCCGGCCCTCCAGCGGCGCGCCCACCAGCCAGCCGCCCTCGCCGTGGTCCTTGGCTTCCTTGCGGTTGAACGCCCAGGGCAGATCACGGCCATGGTGCTCGGCGAGCGCCACGGACACCGCCGCCACCAGGGGAATACCCTTGTAGGCGGGCCCGAACAGCATGTCGAACTCAATACCGGACTCGACGATGGCGTCGGCGTAGTAACGGCCCAGCCGGGCCAGCGCCTCGCCGGTGTAAAAGGTGCCGGCGTTGAAGAAGTACGGGCTGATACGGCCGGATTTCAGGGTGAATTCCCCGAACTTCAGCGCCTGGCGCTCCTCGGCGAAGCGCAAAAAGTGCTTCTTGTAGTTTTTCATGCTCTTCCCCACCGGGCTTACCAGCCCAGCACCTCCTGCTGCTTGCGCACGATTTCGGCGATGCCCTTCTCGGCCAGGCCCAGCAACTGGTCGGACTGCTGCCGGGTGAACGGCTCATCGCCCTCGGCGGTGCCCTGAATCTCCACGAAACCACCATGCTGGGTCATTACCACGTTCATGTCCGTGTCGGCGTTGGAATCTTCGGGATAATCCAGATCCAGCACCGGCTCCCCCTTATAAATCCCCACCGACACCGAGGCAATCAGCCCGTTGAGGGGGTCTTCCTTGATGCGCTTGCGCTCCAGCAGGGTGGTGAAGGCGTCCACCAGCGCCACGCAGGCGCCGGAAATCGACGCCGTGCGCGTGCCGCCGTCCGCCTGGATCACGTCGCAATCCAGGAAAATGGTGTTCTCGCCCAGCTTCTTCAGATCCACGGCGGCACGCAGCGAGCGCCCGATCAGCCGCTGAATCTCCAGGGTACGGCCACCCTGCTTGCCGCGTGCCGCCTCGCGGCCGGAGCGGGTGTGGGTGGAACGGGGCAGCATGCCGTATTCGGCGGTGATCCAGCCCTGGCCCTTGCCCTTGAGGAAACGCGGCACGCCATCCTCCACGGACGCGGTGCACAACACCTTGGTGTTGCCAAAGGACACCAGCACACTGCCTTCGGCGTGCATGGTGAAATCGCGTACGAAGGATACGTCGCGCATCTGGTCGAGCTGTCGGCCGGAAGGGCGCATGAAATCTCCTTGATTGGGGATGGAAGGACCCGTCATTGTAGCGAACCCCCGCCCATCAACGCGAGGCGGGGCGGGCGTGAATGCTTCCCGCCCCCCGACCGGCTACACTAAGCCCCCACTTCGCCGCACACTTAACGACCCAGGGACGCCCATGATTCGCAGCATGACCGCCTTCGCCCGAGCCGACCGCCACCTCACCGGCGCCAGCCTGGCCTGGGAAATCCGCTCGGTGAACCACCGCTACCTGGAAGTGAGCCCGCGCCTGCCCGACGGCCTGCGCGCCCTGGAGAACGACGTGCGCGAACGCTGCCGTCAGCGGCTCGGACGCGGCAAAGTGGACGTCACCCTGCGCTACCAGACCGAAGAGGGCGACGCCGAACTGGAGCTCAACGAAGACCTGGTGAAACACCTCGCCGAAGCCGCCCGCCGCGTCGACGACCTGGTGCGCCACGCCGGCCAGGTGAACCCCCTGGAGATCCTGCGCTTCCCCGGCGTCCTCACCACCCGCGAAGTGGACGCCGACACCCTGCACGCCGAAGCGCTCGCCGGCCTCGACGAAGCGCTGGACGCGCTGATCGCCACCCGCGACCGCGAGGGCGAGCAACTCGCCCGCATGGTGCGCGAACGCCTGGACGGCGTCGGCGAGCAGGTCGCCCGCGTCCGCCAGGCCCTGCCCGCCATCCGCGACGCCCTGCGCGATCGCCTGCGCCAGCGCGTCCAGGACGCGGTGGAAAACCCCGACCCGGAACGCCTGGAACAGGAACTGGTGCTCGCCGCCCAGAAAATGGACGTGGACGAAGAACTGGACCGCCTGGAAACCCACGTCTCCGAAGTACGCCGCGTGGTGGAAAAAGGCGGCCAGGTGGGCCGCCGCCTGGACTTCCTGATGCAAGAACTCAACCGCGAAGCGAACACCCTGGCGTCAAAGTCCGTGGATGCCGAGACCACCGCCGCGGCCGTGGAGCTGAAGGTGCTGATCGAGCAGATGCGCGAGCAGATTCAGAACATCGAGTGACGCTGGCGACCTCTAGCCCGGCAGCCGCCGAAACCCCCACATCCCCACCAGCAACCCCACCACGAACAGCACCGGCTGCCACAGGCCCATCGCCAGCGCGGCGATGCCGGGGCCGGGGCAATAACCGGCCAGGCCCCAGCCGATGCCGAACAGAGCAGCGCCGGCAAGCAGACGCCCATCGATATCGCTCCGGGTGGGCAAATGGAACTGGCCCTCGAACAACGGGCGCTCCTGCTTGAGGATAAAGCGGAAGCTGATCAGGGTGACGAGCACGGCGCCGCCCATGACGAACGCCAGAGTGGGGTCCCAGGTGCCGAAGATGTCCAGGAAGTTGAGCACCTTGGCCGGGTTGGTCATTTGCGAGATGGCCAGGCCGAGACCGAAAAGCAGGCCGGCGATCAGCGCCGCGATGTTCTTCTTCATGCGCCCACTCCCAACAGGTGCCGGATCACGAATACGGTGAGGATACCGGCGGCCATGAAGGTGACCACCGAGGCCAGGGAGCGCGGCGACAGGCGGGCCAGGCCGCAGACCCCGTGGCCGCTGGTGCAGCCGCTGCCGATGCCGGTGCCCACGCCCACCAGCAGACCGGCGACGAGCAGCAGGCCAACGCCGCCGGCGGGCTCGCCGATGACCGCGCCGGGCCGGCCGAGGACGTTGCCCAGCTCGCCGCCGGCAAGCGCCACCGCCAGGGGCCCCGAGATCAGCCCCAGCAGGAAGGCCAGGCGCCAGGCGCTGTCGCCGCGGGGCCTGGCGGTGACCAGGGTGCCGATGATGCCGCTGATGCCGGCGATGCGTCCCAGGGTAGCCATCAGCCAGGTGGCCGAGAGCCCGATCAGCACGCCGCCGACCAGGCCTTGCAGGCTTGCCGTGATATCCAAGGCGTCTTGTCTCCGTTAGTGGTGGGGTTTGCAGGTACTTATGCCCAGCAGTGCGTACAGCGGGCAGGTGTTGAGCAGCCCGGTCGCCAGCGGGATCACCCCGAGCCAGCCCCAGGCGCCGATGGTGCCGGCCAGGGCCAGCACGATGAGCCCGGCGCCGATCAGGATGCGCGCGACCTTGTCGATGCCGCCGACGTTGGTCTTCATGGCGAGACTCCTTGCTTGAGGGGTGTGCCGGACGCCGCGTCCGGCGGGGAAGACGCCCCGGCCTCGGGCCCGTGCAGGGCGCGCCAGGCGTCGAAGGTGCTCAGGAAGACCCGGC
>CAZKWA010000140.1:834-4126 GCA_964556345.1 uncultured Alcanivorax sp. | reverse complement strand
CAGTTACGCCTCTGGGATCCTGCCGGGGCTTCGCCCCTTTCGCGGGCCGGGCCCGCTCCCACAGGGCCCGCTTCCACAGCGGGACCCGCCCCCACAATGCCGCCGACCACGAACGGCAGAAGCTGCTGGGTGATGTGGGCGGCGGTGACGCTCTGGTTGAAGTCCTTCTTGCTGATCGCCTGCAACGACTCCATGCCCGACAGGGTGAAGATCACCGCGCCCAGGCTGAAGTGCACCCGCCAGAACAGTTCCATCGGCGGCACGTCGGGCACCGCCCGGCGCAGCAGGGCCAGGAAGCGGCGGAATACCGGGCCGTAATGGTCACGCAGCCAGGCACGCAGGTGATCCTGCGGCTGGCTGTAGGCCTGGCCGGAAAGGCGGAAGAAGATCATCGCCCGGCGCGGCTCGTCGCCGTGGGAACCCAGCGCCAGCCGCGAGGCCACGGTGAACAGCTTCTCCAGGGGCACTTCGCCGCCGTTGCGGGTTTCGCCTTCCAGTTCCTCGAGCTTGGCGTCCAGGGCCTGGCAGAACGGCGTCAGATAGCGCTCGAACACCGCCTGGATCAGCGCTTCCTTGGAACCGAAGTGGTAATTGACCGCCGCCAGATTGACGCCGGCCCGGCTGGTGATGGCGCGCAGGCTGGTCTCGGCGAACCCCTTCTGGGCGAACAGAACTTCCGCCGCATCAAGAATGCGTTGCACGGTATCGGATTGGGACATGCCAGCCTCACGCCTGGAAACAGACGTTTTAAACTAGCGTTTGAGGCACCACAGGTCAATTGTGGGAGCGGGCCCCGCCCGCGAAAGGCCGGCAAAGCCGGCCGGCAGGATACCAGAGACGTCACTAGTCCTGACTAGTACGCTTCTTCAACCGCCGGCTCCAACGCTGCTTGGCGTAGCGACGAAGATTAGAAACGTTATCGGTCTCATCCATGATCTCGTGACCAAGCAGGGTCTCGATAATGTCTTCCATGGTGATCAGCCCCACCCAGGTGCCCAGGTCGTCGTAGACCATGCCCAGATGCTGACGCTCGCGCAGCATTTCGCCGAACACGAACTCGATGTTCATGGTGGCGCGGAACGGCGCCATGCTGCGGGCCAGTTCGCTGACCTTGCGCTCGCCTTCCACTTCCAGCAGATCGCTCTTGTGCACATAGCCGAGCGCTTCGTCCTGGTCGTTGATCACCGGGAAACGGGAGAACGGCGACCCGGCCAGGCGATGGCGCACGTCGTCCACACTCTCATCGGGTTGCACGCTGCGCACCACGGTGCGCGGGGTCATCACCTTTTCCACCTTGATTTCATGCAGGTTGAGAACGTTGGTGATCACCCGTTGTTCGTCCTCGTCCAGGGCCTGCTGGTCGCGGCCGATGGCGGCCATGGCCTTGAGTTCGGCGCGGATGTCGGTGTCCGGCTCGCCGGCGCCGATCTGGCGGGTGACGATCTTGGACAGCCACACGAACGGCTTGAGCACCAGAATCATCACGTTCAGGATCGGCGGCAGCACGGGCGCCAGGCTGCGCCAGAACTTGGCGCCGATGGTCTTGGGAATGATCTCGGAAAAAATCAGAATGGCCAGCGTCATCACCGCCGACGCCACGCCCAGGTAGGTCTCGCCGAAGATCACCGCCACCTGGGCGCCGACGCCGGTGGCGCCGGCGGTGTGGGCGATGGTGTTGAGGGTGAGGATCGCCGCCAGGGGGTCGTCGATGTCGTCCTTGAGCTTGCGCAGCTTCTGGAACAGCCGCGGCCGTTCGTCCTTGAGCCCGGCGATGTAGCTGGGCGTGATCGACAGCAGCGCGGCTTCCAGAATCGAACACAGAAATGAAAACCCGATGGCGACCAGAGCGAAAACTATCAGCAGTATCATCGGCGTTTCCACTTAACCAGGGGCTACCATTCTTCCATATAGGCGCCGCAGTGTTCGATCAGTTCCTCGACACGGCGGCCGGCCTGCTCCAGGCGTTCCAGATCGCCATGGGCGAGCGGCGCATAGGGGTCCTCGGCGCGCATCATCAGGTCGTTGCCCTCGCCCGGCGGCGTGGCCCGGCGCGCGAGCCCGGCGGCGCCCACCGCGGCGCGCATTTCCTGATCCAGCCAGAACACCAGATCACCGCGATCCGCGCGCGCCCGCGCCAACACCTGTATTTCCTGGGCGCGCACTTCGGCGCGCTGGAACGCCTGCTCCAACGCGGCCAGGCTGATCAGGTCCTCGTAGCCGGCCACCTGATAGTTCTTGGCCGCTTGCCGGGCCAGGCCCACCAGCACCGAATACAAATGGAACACCACCGCGCCGCGCAACGCCAGGCGCTGGCCGACGGCGGCGCTCTCGTCACTGTAGAGCTGCTTGAGCAGGCTGCGGGCGAAAAACAGTCGCTCGCGCAGGCCGCTGATTTCACTTTCTCGAACCATTCGGGACATTGACGCCACCTCCGGTGGGCTTACGGCTGGCCGCTATTTCTTGGCGACCGTCTTCTTGGCCGGGGCCTTCTTTTTCGCCGCTTTTTTCTTGGCGGCTTTTTTCTTGGGCGCGGTCTTCTTCTCTTCCACCCGCCATTCGCCGTCGCGGTAGAAGGCGTACCAGCCGGTGGGCTTGCCGTCCTCCTCGGTCATCACGTACTGCTCCTTGGCCTTGCGGCTGTAGCGCAGCACCGCCTTGCGACCTTTGGAATCCTCGGCGGGGGCCTCGGCCAGGTACCGGTGCTTGGGGTCCAGCTCCTTCGCCACCGACTGGATTTCCTCCACCAGCGGCGCCCGGGTTTCCCGGTTCTTGGGAAACTGGCTGGCGGCCAGGAACAGTCCCGAAGCACCGTCGCGCAGCAGGTAGTGGTCGTCCACTTTTTCGCACTTGAGGTGCGGCATGGGCACCGGATCGGCGCGCGGCGGCGCCGGCTCGCCGCTCTTGAGCAGCTTGCGGGTGTTGCCACACGCCTCGTTGGTGCACTTGAAGAACTTGCCGAAACGACCGGTGCGCAGCTGCATCTCGCTGCCGCATTTTTCGCACTCCAGGGTCGGCCCGTCGTAGCCCTTGATGCGGAATTCGCCCTTCTCCACCACGTAGCCGTCGCAGTCCGGGTTGTTGCCGCAGACGTGCAGCTTGCGCTGCTCGTCGATCAGGTAGTTTTCCATCGCCGTGCCGCATTTGGGGCAACGTTTCTTGCGGCGCAGCTCCTGGGTTTCCGCCTCCTCGTCATCGGCGCGCACCGCTTCTTCGCCGGGCAGCAGATTAAGGGTGGCGGTGCAGCGCTCCTTGGGCGGCAGGCTGTAGCCGGAGCAACCGAGAAAGACGCCGG
>CAZKWA010000140.1:0-824 GCA_964556345.1 uncultured Alcanivorax sp. | reverse complement strand
GCGGATCTGCATTGGCCGGCCGCATTTGGGGCACTCGATGTCGGTGTCGGTGGGCAGGTTGGCGCGCATGCCGCCCTTGGCCTGCTTGCCGCTGCCCTCGCCCTGGGCCGCTTCCAGCTTGGCGAGGAAATCCCGGTAGAAGTCGTCGAGCACGTCGCGCCAGCCGCGCTTGCCCTCGGCGATCTGGTCCAGGGTCTCTTCCATCTGGGCGGTGAAGTTGTAGTCCATCAGGTCGGGGAAACTTTCCGCCAGCCGGTCGGTGACGATGTCGCCCATTTTCTCCGCGTAGAAACGGCGGTTGTCCTGGCGCACGTAGCCGCGGTCCTGAATGGTGGAAATAATCGAGGCGTAGGTGGAGGGCCGGCCGATGCCGCGCTTCTCCAGCTCCTTGACCAGGCTGGCTTCGGTGTAGCGCGCCGGCGGCTTGGTGAAGTGCTGGTTGGCGTCCACCTGATCGATATCGAGCACGTCGCCCTGCTTGAGGTCGGGCAGCTCGGTGTCCTCGGCGCCCTTGCGCGACGCCTGGGGCTGGATGCGGGTCCAGCCGTCGAACTTGACGATGCGGCCGCGCGCCTTGAGCTCGTAGCCGTCCGCTTCGGCGGTGATGGTGGTGCTCAGGTACTCCGCCGGCGGCATCTGACAGGCGATGAACTGGCGGCGGATCAGCTCGTAGAGCCGCTGGGCGTCGCGCTCCATGTCCTTGAGATTGTTGGCGTCACGCTTCACGTCCGAGGGGCGGATCGCCTCGTGGGCTTCCTGGGCGCCGTCCCGGTTGGAATAGCGCAGCGGCTGCTCGGGCAGGTACTTGTCGCCCAGCTGATCGC
>CAZKWA010000139.1:0-4135 GCA_964556345.1 uncultured Alcanivorax sp. | reverse complement strand
ATCAACCAGCGTCCGCTGGTGAAGGTGGGTGACCGGGTGGCGGCCCGCGACATCATGGCCGACGGCCCGTCCGTGGACATGGGTGAGCTGGCCCTGGGCCAGAACATGCGCGTCGCGTTCATGCCCTGGAACGGTTACAACTTCGAGGATTCCATCCTCATCTCCGAGCGTGTGGTGAAAGAGGACCGCTTTACCTCCATCCACATTCAGGAACTGACCGCCATCGCCCGGGACACCAAGCTGGGCGCCGAGGAGATCACCGCCGATATCCCCAACGTGGGCGAAGCGGCGCTGGGCAAGCTGGACGAGTCCGGCATTGTCTACATCGGTGCCGAAGTGGAAGCCGGCGATATTCTGGTGGGCAAGGTGACGCCGAAGGGCGAAACCCAGCTGACGCCGGAAGAGAAGCTGCTGCGCGCGATCTTCGGCGAGAAGGCGTCCGACGTGAAGGACACGTCCCTGCGGGTGTCTTCCGGCGTGAAAGGCACGGTCATCGACGTTCAGGTCTTCACCCGTGACGGCGTGGAAAAAGACGAGCGTGCCAAGCAGATCGAGCAGGACGCGTTGGACAAATTCCGCAAGGATTTGAAAGACGAGTACCGCATTCTCGAGCAGGATAGCCTGGACCGTCTGCGCACCGTGATGGTGGGCAAGAAGGTCAACGGCGGTGCCGGCCTCAAGCGTGGTACCGAGCTCACCGACGCCATCCTCGACGAGCTGGACGCGGCCCAATGGTTTGAGCTGCGCCCCGCCGACGACGACGTGGCCGAGCAGCTCGAGCGCACCAACCAGTATCTTGAGCAGCACAAGAAGGAACAGGACGAGCGCTACAAGGACAAGCAGTCCAAGATCTCCGGCGGCGACGACCTGTCCCACGGCGTGCTCAAGGTGGTTAAGGTCTATCTGGCGATCAAGCGTCGCATCCAGCCCGGCGACAAGATGGCCGGCCGTCACGGTAACAAAGGTGTGATCTCCGTGATCATGCCCGAGGAGGACATGCCGTACGACGAGAACGGCGTGCCGGTGGATGTGGTGCTCAACCCGCTGGGCGTGCCCTCGCGTATGAACGTGGGCCAGATCCTCGAGACCCACCTCGGCTGGGCGGCCAAAGGCCTGGGCGAGCGCATCGGCGAGATGCTGGACCAGGAGAAGAAAGCCACCGAGGTGCGCGACTTCCTGGACCAGATCTACAACCAGACCGGCGCCGGCGGCACCGACGAGGAGTGGGGCAGCTTCAGCGAGGCGGACATCATGGAGCTGGCGCGGAACCTGCGTGCCGGCGTGCCCATGGCCACCGCCGTATTCGACGGCGCCAAGGAGTTCGAGATCAAGGCGCTGTTGGAGCTGGCCGGCTACGACCGCTCCGGTCAGATCCAGCTCTGGGACGGCCGTACCGGCGAACAGTTCGACCGCAAGGTGACCGTTGGCTACATGTACATGCTGAAACTGAACCACCTGGTGGACGACAAGATGCACGCCCGCTCCACCGGTTCGTACAGCCTGGTGACCCAGCAGCCGCTGGGTGGTAAGGCGCAGTTCGGTGGTCAGCGCTTCGGTGAGATGGAAGTCTGGGCGTTGGAGGCGTACGGCGCCGCCTATACCCTGCAGGAAATGCTCACCGTGAAGTCCGACGACGTAAATGGCCGTACCCGCATTTACAAGAACATCGTCGACGGCGACCACCGGATGGATCCGGGCATGCCGGAATCCTTCAACGTACTGCTGAAGGAAATCCGGTCTCTCGGTATCAATATCGAGCTGGAAAACGACTGAGTGCGTGACGCCGCCCTCGGGCGGCGCGCCACCCGGGCGGCATTGCCGCCCGACCCGGATTTAGGAAAGAATCGCGAGCGAAAGCTCCATACGGAGGACTGGCCTTGAAAGACTTGCTGAATTTGCTCAAAAGTCAGGGACAAGTCACGGAATTCGACAAACTGAAGATCGGTCTGGCGCCGCCGGACCTGATCCGTTCCTGGTCTTTTGGCGAAGTGAAAAAGCCGGAGACCATCAACTATCGTACGTTCAAGCCGGAGCGTGATGGCCTGTTCTGCGCGCGCATTTTCGGTCCCATCAAGGACTACGAATGCCTGTGCGGGAAGTACAAGCGTCTCAAGCACCGTGGTGTGATCTGCGAGAAGTGTGGCGTTGAAGTCACCCTCTCCAAGGTACGCCGTGAGCGTATGGGCCACATCGAGCTGGCCAGCCCGGTGGCGCACATCTGGTTCCTCAAGTCGCTGCCCTCGCGCATCGGCCTGATGCTGGACATGACGCTGCGCGACATCGAGCGGGTGCTGTACTTCGAGTCCTTCGTGGTGACCGAGCCGGGTATGACCACCCTGGAGCGCGGTCAGCTGCTGACCGACGAAGAGTACTTCGACGCGCTCGAGCAGTTCGGCGATGAGTTCGAAGCCAAAATGGGCGCTGAGGCGGTCCAGCAGTTGCTGCTGGAGCTTGATCTGCAGGAAGAGATCAACACCCTGCGCGAGGACATCGAGGCGACCAACTCCGACACCAAGCTCAAGAAGCTGTCCAAGCGTCTCAAGCTGATGGAAGGCTTCCACGCCTCCGGCAACGCGCCGGAGTGGATGATCATGACGGTGCTGCCGGTGCTGCCGCCGGACCTGCGTCCGCTGGTGCCCCTGGACGGCGGCCGCTTCGCGACCTCCGACCTGAACGACCTGTACCGCCGGGTGATCAACCGTAACAACCGCCTCAAGCGGCTGCTGGACCTGAACGCTCCGGACATCATCGTGCGCAACGAAAAGCGCATGCTGCAGGAATCCGTGGACGCGCTGCTGGATAACGGCCGTCGCGGTCGGGCCATCACCGGCTCCAACAAGCGTCCGCTGAAATCCCTGGCCGATATGATCAAGGGCAAGCAGGGTCGTTTCCGTCAGAACCTGCTCGGTAAGCGGGTGGACTACTCCGGCCGTTCCGTGATCGTGGTGGGCCCGACCCTCAAGCTGCACGAAACCGGTCTGCCGAAGAAGATGGCGCTGGAACTGTTCAAGCCGTTCATCTTCGCCAAGCTGGAAGCGCGCGGCCTGGCCACCACCATCAAGGCGGCCAAGAAGATGGTCGAGCGCGAGACCGCCGAGGTGTGGGACATCCTCGCCGAGGTGATCCGCGAGCACCCGGTGATGCTGAACCGGGCGCCGACGCTGCACCGTCTGGGCATCCAGGCGTTCGAGCCGGTGCTGATTGAAGGCAAGGCGATCCAGCTGCATCCGCTGGTGTGCGCGGCCTTCAACGCCGACTTCGACGGTGACCAGATGGCGGTGCACGTACCGCTGACCCTGGAAGCCCAGCTGGAAGCCCGGGCGCTGATGATGTCCACCAACAACATCCTCTCTCCCGCCAGTGGCGAGCCGATCATCGTGCCCACCCAGGACGTGGTTCTGGGCCTGTACTACATCAGCCGCGAGAAGGTGAACGTTAAAGGCGAAGGCCGGGTGTTCGCCGACATCCCCGAGGTGCTGCGCGCCCTGGGGACGCGGGAAGTGGCGCTGCACGCGCGCGTCAAAGTGCGCATCCACGAGGTGGTCAAGGATCAGGAAGGCCGCATCGAGGAAGCCACCCGTCTGGTGGAGACCACGCCGGGCCGCTGTAAGATCTGGGACATCGTTCCCGACGGCATCGGCTTCGACATGGTCAACCAGAACATGACCAAGAAGGCGATTTCCAAGCTGCTCAACACCTGTTACCGGATTCTCGGTACCAAGGAAACCTGCATCTTCGCCGACCAGATCATGTACATGGGCTTCCGCGAAGCGACCCTGTCCGGCTCTTCCATCGGTGTCGAGGACATGGTGATCCCGGAAGCCAAGGTGAAGTTGATCGCTGCCGCCGAGGAAGAGGTCCGCGAGATCGAGGAGCAGTTCGCTTCCGGTCTGGTGACCCGCGGTGAGCGCTACAACAAGGTGGTCGACATCTGGGCGCGCACCAACGACCAGATCGCCAAGGCGATGATGGACAACCTGAACAAGGAAATCGTCGTTAACCGTGACGGGGAGGACGAAACCCAGGCGTCGTTCAACTCCATCTACATGATGGCCGACTCCGGCGCCCGGGGCTCCCCGGCGCAGATTCGTCAGCTGGCCGGCATGCGTGGTTTGATGGCCAAGCCAGACGGTTC
>CAZKWA010000138.1:0-4147 GCA_964556345.1 uncultured Alcanivorax sp. | reverse complement strand
CTCTGGGATCCTGCCGGGGCTCCGCCCCTTTCGCGGGCGGGGCCCGCTCCCACAAAGGCCCGCTCCCACAAGGGCCCGCTCCCACAAGGGCCCGCTCCCACAAACAATGGCTATTAGCCGGCTTTGGCGAGGGTGGCGAGGACAGTGCGGACGTCGGCCATGCCGGCGTGCAGCACCGCTTCGATTTCCGCCATGGTGATTTCGCGGTTGGCTTTGCCGGCGGCCGGGTTCACCACCAGGGAGAGCATCGCGTAGGGTATTTCCAGTTCGCGGGCGAGCACCGCTTCGGGCATGCCGGTCATGCCGACGATGTCGCAGCCGTCACGCTCCAGGCGCAGGATCTCGGCGGCGGTCTCCAGACGCGGGCCCTGGGTGGCGGCGTAGCAGCCGCCGTCCACCCACTGCAGGCCGGCGCGCTCCAGCGCGCCGCGCAGGCGGCGGCGCAGCACGGCGTCGAACGGCCAGCTGAAATCCACATGCACCAGCGGGTCCTCCGGGTCATCGAACAGGGTGCTCTCGCGGCCCCAGGTGTAATCGATGATCTGCTCGGGCAGCACCAGGGCGCCGGCGGGGGCGGTGATGCCGCCCACCGCGTTGACCGCGACGACGGCGGTGGCGCCGGCGTCCTTGAGGGCCTGCATGTTGGCGCGGTAGTTGACCTGGTGCGGCAGCCACACATGGGGGTCGCCGTGGCGGGCCAGGAACAGCACCGGCACGCCGTTGAGCTCGCCTTCCGCCACCGGGGCCGAAGGCTTGCCGTAGCGGGTCTCCACGTCATGCCGGCGGCGGATCACCAGATCGTCCATGCGGGTCAGGCCGGTACCACCAATCAGTGCCAGCACTTTAGGCGCCCTCCACCGCGAAGATGCCCGGCGCGTTGCGCCAGTAGCCTTTGTAATCCATGCCCATGCCGAACAGGTAGAGGTCTTCCGCTTCCAGGGCGGTGTAATCGGCTTTCAGGCCGGGCCGCGCCTTGCGGTCGTGGACCTTGTCCACCAGCACGCAGGTTTTCACGCTGGCGGCGCCCTGGGCCTTGCAGGCGTCGATGATCGACAACAACGTGGAGCCCACGTCCAGGATGTCGTCCAGGATCACCACGTCGCGGCCCTCCAGGTTGGCGGTGGGGGTAACGATCCACTGCACGTCGCCGCCACGGGTCTCGCCCAGGTAGCGGCTGGCGTGCAGGTAGTCCACTTCCAGCGGGATATCCAGGCGCGTGAGCAGCTGGCCGGCGAACACAATGCCGCCGTTCATGATGGTGACGAACACCGGGAAGCGCTCGGAATAGTCCTCGGCCAGTTTGATCGCCACCTTGGCCACGGCTTCTTCCACCTGATCCCGGGAGTACAGCTCGCGGGCTTCGCGGCGTACCCGCATCAGCTCTTGTTTCAGTTCAGTGGCCATCTCAGTCGCCATCGGCGTCCTCCTCGGATTGGTCCTGGTCGCCTTTCCAGGTCTGGTTGCGATCGCGCCGGTTGCGGCTCCGGCCGCGTGAGCGGCGTTGCGCGGCACGGCCCTCGGCGGCGTCGTCCTGGTCGTCTCCGGGCTGGTCGTCGTCCGTTTCGTCGTTGGCCGCCATGTACAGGGTGCGGCTGGGGAAGGCGAATTCCGCGCCGTGTTCCTGGACAAGGGCCATGATCCGCATCAGCACGTCCTGTTTGATCTCATGGTAGGTGACCCAGTCCGTGGTCTTGGTGAAGGTATAGATAAAGAATTCGATGTGCGACGCGCCGTAGCTGTCGAAGTTGACGATCAGCGTGCGGTAGTCGGTCTCCAGGTCCTTGTGTTTCTTGGCCATCTCGCGCACCGCGTCGACGATGGCGGGCATTTTTTCCCAATCCTGGTAGCGAATGCCCACTTTCTCGTTGATACGGCGGTTGAGCATGCGCGACGGGTTTTCCAGGATCGCCGTGGTGAACATGGCGTTGGGCACGTACAGCGGCCGCTGATCGAAGGTGCGGATGCGCGTCAGACGCCAGCCGATGTGTTCCACCGTGCCTTCGATATTGCGGTCCGGCGAGCGCACCCACTCGCCGACTTTGAACGGTTTGTCCATGTACACCATGGCGCCGCCGAAAAAGTTGGCGAGCAGATCCTTGGCGGCGAACGCCACCGCCATGCCGCCCAGGCCGCCGAAGGCCAGCACCCCGGAAATGCTGTAACCCAGGGTCTGCAGGATGATCAGGAAGGCGGTGATGAACACCGAAATGCGCAGCAGCTTGCCCACCGCCGAGGCGGTGGTCTGGTCCATGGGGTTACTCATCCGCTCGGGGTCGACCAGATTTCTTTCCACGTTGCCGACCAGCCGGGTCAGGAAGAAGGCGACAATGCCGATGAAGGCCACGCGGCGGACTTCGCCGACGTAATCGAACACCGCCGCCTCGGACACCGCCTGCATCATTTCCGCGGCCACCGACAGCCCCACCACCCAGATCAGCAGCCGGATGGGAATACGCAGCGCGTCGAGCAGGGCGTCGTCCCAGAGGTTATGGGTTTCGCGGCTGAAGTGGTCGACGATGTCGATCACCCGCATCAGAATGAAATTCACGGTGACCGTGCACAGCACCACCGCGAACACCTGGCTGACCCACAGCACGGTTTCGGTTTCCGGGCCGGGCCAGACCAGCAGTTGCCGCCAATCGGTCAGGGCTTCCCAGTTCATGCCGTATCCTTATTGAGCAGGTCCGCCACGTCGCCGGCCTGGCGGCGGCGGCTCAGATGCATGGGCGCGCGCGGCTTGCCGCGCAGGGCGGCGGCGCCGACCCGGTGCTCGAAGCGGCGCCCTTCCAGCCATTGCGCCACCGCCACGGCGCCGTCGCGGTCGTTGCACACCAGCACCATGTCGCAGCCGGCGCTCAGCGCGGCGCCGGCACGCTGGGAGAAATCGCCGGCGCCGGCGGCGCCGGCCATGCCCAGATCGTCGGAGAAAATCACGCCACGGTAACCGCAATCACCGCGCAGCACCTTGCCCAGCCAGTGGCGGGAGAAACCCGCCGGCTCGCTGTCCACCGCCTGGTAACGGACGTGGGCGGGCATGATGCCGTCCAGGCGCGGCGCCAGCGCCTTGAACGGCACCAGGTCGTCCTGCAGCTGTTCCCAGGTGCGCGGGTCTTCCGGCAGCTCCAGATGGGAGTCCGCCGCCACATGGCCGTGGCCGGGGAAATGCTTGCCGGTGGCGGCCATGCCGGCGCGGGCCATGCCGTCGATAAAGGCGCCGGCCAGTTCGGTGACCGCGTGCGGATCGGCGTTGAAACTGCGGTCGCCGATCACGCTGCTGGTGCCGAAATCCAGATCCAGTACCGGCGCGAAACTGATGTCGATGTCGTAGGCGCGCAGCTCGTCCGCCATCAGTTCGCCGAGCAGGTCGGCGGCGTGGCAAGCGGCCCGGGGATCGCGGCCATGGTAACGGCCCAGCGCCGCCATCGGCGGCAGACGGGTGAACTCGGTGCGGAAACGCTGCACCCGGCCGCCCTCCTGATCGACGGCGATGAGCAGGTCCGGGCGCGCCGCCCGCACCTGATGAACCAGCTCATAAAGCTGGTCCGGTTCCTGGTAGTTGCGGCTGAACAGAATCAGGCCGCCCACCGCCGGGTGACGCAGCAGCTCCTGCTCTTCCGCCGTGACGGTAAGGCCTTCCAGGTCCAGCATCAGCAGCGGCTGGGTATCGGTTTGGTTCGACATAAGCGGGGTGTCTTACTCGACGATGGTCACCGGCGTGGCCACCGGTACCCGTTCAAAAAGAGTGATCACATCCGTGTTGCGCATGCGGATGCAGCCATGCGAAGCCGGCTCGCCCATGGGCTGGTCGTCCGGCGTGCCGTGAATATAAATAAAGCGGCGGAAACTATCCACGTCGCCGCCCTGATTGAGCCCCGGTTGCAGACCGCCAAGCCACAGAATGCGGCTGAGAATCCAGTCCCGTTCCGGCGTCAGCCGCGCCTGCTCCGGGTCATACAGCTCGCCGTGAAAGCGGCGGCCCGCGAACACCGCGCCCGCTGGCAGGCCGGCACCGAAACGGGCCCGCACCAGATGCCGGCCACGCGGCGTGGCACCACTGCCGTGGCGCTCACCGGCGCCCACGGCGGCGGTGGACACCGGAAACCGCAGCGTGTTTTCAGGGCTTTCCAGAGTCAGGGTTTGATCGCTG
>CAZKWA010000137.1:0-4304 GCA_964556345.1 uncultured Alcanivorax sp. | reverse complement strand
ACCGGATTCAGTGCAAGCGTGTCTACGACGACGTGGAAAAATCAGACGGCTATCGCGTGCTGGTGGACAGAGTCTGGCCGCGCGGCATTAAAAAGGAAGACCTGCAAGCCGATGACTGGCGCAAGGAACTGGCGCCGTCCAGCGAGCTGAGAAAATGGTTCAACCACGATCCCAAGCGCTGGGCGGCGTTTTATCAGAAATTCCACGCCGAGCTGGACCAGCAGGGCGAAGCCGTCGAGTCGGTTTTGCAAGGCGCCAATGGCGGCACGCTGACATTGCTTTATGCCGCCAAGGATGAGGAGCACAACAACGCCGTGGCGTTGAAGATGTACCTCGAGAAACGTTAGCGCTTCAGAACACCCCCTGCTCAATCATCGCGTCCGCCACCCGCCGGAAGCCGGCGATGTTCGCCCCGAGCACCAGGTTGCCGGGCGCGCCGAACTCGCGGGCGGTGGCGCTCGCCCGTTGGTGGATGTCACGCATGATGGTCCTCAGCGTGTTGTCCACCTGCTCCGACGACCAGCGTGCCATGGCGGCGTTCTGTTGCATCTCCAGTTGGCTGACGGCGACGCCGCCCGCGTTGGCCGCTTTGCCCGGGCCGTAGCTGATGCCGGCCCGCAAGAAAGCGGAGACCGCTTCGCGTGTGCAGGGCATGTTGGCGCCCTCGGACACGCAGGTGGTGCCGTTGGCGATCAAGGCTTCGGCATCGGGCCCGGACAGCTCGTTCTGAGTCGCGCAGGGGAAGGCGATGTCGGCGGTTTCACGCCACACCGGTGAGCGGCCCTGCGGGTAGTCACTCACCGGAATGAATTCCGCATCATGGTGTGTCTCCGGGTAGCCCGACAACGGGCCACGATCGCGCTCCTTGATCGACTTCAGAAGCGGTACATCCAGCCCCGCGCGATGGATCAGCGTACCGGTGGAATCCGAGCAGGTGATGGGGCGCGCGCCCAGTTCCGTGAGCTTCTCCAGCGTGTACAGCGCGACATTGCCGGCCCCGGATACCAGGCAGGTTTTACCGGTTATCGACTCACCCCGTTCGGCGAGCATGTTCTCGGCGAAGTACACACAGCCATAGCCGGTGGCTTCCTTGCGGCCCAGGGAGCCGCCCCAGCCGGTGGCTTTACCGGTTAACACCCCTTCGAAGCGACCGCTCAGACGCCGGTACTGGCCGTACAAGTAACCGATCTCCCGGTAGCCGACGCCGATATCCCCGGCGGGCACATCCACCGTGGCCCCAATGTGGCGATACAGCGCCGTCATGTAGGCCTGACAAAACCGCATTACCTCGCCCTGGGAGCAGCGTTTCGGATCAAAGTCCGAGCCGCCCTTGGCGCCGCCCAGCGGCAGGCCGGTAAGCGCGTTCTTGAAAATCTGCTCGAAGCCCAGGAACTTGATAATCCCGCCGTTAACGCTGGGGTGGAACCGCAAGCCGCCCTTGTACGGCCCCAGCGCGGAGTTGAACTGCACCCGGAAGCCCTTGTTGACACGCACACGCCCGTTGTCGTCCACCCAGGCGACCCGGAACAGAATCTGTCGTTCCGGCTCCAGCAGCCGCTCGATCACCCCTTCGTCCCGATAGCGGGGCTCCGCGTCCAGCACCGGGGTAAGCACCTCCAGCACTTCCTCGACCGCCTGGTAGAACTCCGTTTGTCCAGGGCTGCTCTGCCGCAGACCGGCCAGTATTGTCGATACCTCGTTCATAGAGAATTCCTGTAGATCGTTCGGTCAGCCGCGCCTTGGCCGCTTCGACAATAACCGATGGCAAAAAAAGGTGGGACTGTTAGGGTAGCTGAATGGAAACCCTTCTTGAACCAAAGTGCCGAATGGCACTTTCACCCCCGCAAAACCCGACTACCGGCACCGGCCGGTGGCTGGCGGCGATGCGCGCCTTACATTCCTGACGCCGTACCCCAATGGAACGTCCCCGGGGGTCCGGCGCCGCCGGGGACACAGACAACCGTCACGTTTCCATTGGAGAACCTGGCATGGCCAACCTGCCCCCTATCATTATTTCCACCCTTGACCGCGACCGGCTTTACGCCCTCCTTGAGCACCACCAGGAAGACACCGAAGTGGTCGAACATCTTTATGACGAGCTGGACAGGGCCGAGTGCCGTCCCCTGAAAGAGATGCCCGACGATGTGGTGGCGCTGCACCGCTGGGCTTATTTCAAGAATCAGGATAACGGCCGGGAGCATCGCCTGATGCTGGTGCTGCCCAGCGAGGTGAGCGAAGGTCCGGACCGGCTTTCCATCCTCAGCCCCGCGGGCGCGGCCCTGCTGGGCCTGTCCGTGGGCGCCAGCATCGATTGGCCCAGCAAAGGTAAAGTGCTGCGTCTGACGCTGACCGGCGTTAGCGCACCGGCATAAAGCGGCTGCGCACCCACTCGATAGCGTCATCCCGTGATGCCGGAACCGTCGCCTGGTGGTTGCTGACCGTGGCGTCCTCGCCGATGGTGTAGAGGCGGTAATCCACCGACGCGCCCACGTTCTCAAAGCGTGTCACCATGGCGTCGGTGAACTGCTTGAGCACCACCCGGTCGTTGTCCGCCTGCAGTACCAGCAGCGGCACCGCCGGGCGCACATTTTCGCTGTCGCCGAGGGTGTCGAACACCTGGTTGAAGGCGGTGAAATCCGCCTCCAGATTCATGACGTCCCGTGAAGTGAGGCCCTTGAAGCCGTCGTCGCCGGCCAACTGCCCCACGCACAGATCCTCGGTCATGGCGGTGCGTTCCCGGCCCAGCGGCGTCAGGATCTCGTCCAGGTCCACCCGCGGGGAGATCGCCGCCGCCGAGTTGAGCATCAACGCGCCATAGGCGGAAGACGGCGTGTCCGGGTGGGTCTGCGCGTAGCGCACCTGTTCGCCCAGATGGGACGCCGGGGAAATCGCCACCGCCCCGGTCAGGTTCAGTTCCGGCGCGTACAACGGCCCCAGATAGGACGCGTAGACCGCCGCCTGGCCGCCCTGGGAATGGCCCATCGCCAGCCAGTCCCGGCTCAGGCTCGGATCAATGTGGCGCGCGGCGCGCACCATGTCCGTGGCGCCGCGCGCTTCCACCTCGCCGATCAAATAGGGATGCGGCCCCGGCGTGCCCAGGCCCTGGTAGTCGGTTTTCACCACCGCGTAACCCTGGCGCACCCATTCGTTCAAGCCCTCGTTCATCAGGCTCACATAAGCGCGCGCCGGATAATCCGGACCGTTCCTGGACGGCGCGCAAATGTCGGCGATGCCGGTGGTGCCGTGGGTCCAACTGATCACCGGCCAGCCGCCCTCCGGCGGCGTGCCCTCAGGCACCGCCACGGTGCCGGACACCGCGATCGGCTTGCCGTCGATGTCGGTGGAGCGGTACAGCACCAGCCAGTTCGCCCCGGCCGCCGGCAGCGCGGCGTCGTTAGTGAGCGTCCGCTTCCAGATCACATCGCCGGGCGCGCCTTCCGGCAGCGGCGCCGGCGGCGCGTAGAAATTATCCCCGGCCGGCGGCGGGGTCGTCGCCGTGGTGTTGTCGTGGTGGTTATCGCTGAAATGCGCGCAGCCGGCCAGCAGTGTCAGCGAACAGGCCGCGGCCGCCAATGCGGAGCGAGTAGGGCGGAGGGTGGATCGAGGCACCGTTATTCTCCTTATTTAATTTGCGTCGACTGGCAAAGTCTCACGGCCGCCGGTGAACGCCAAGGGCGAGATGCGACGGATTTACAACCGATTACGCTTTGCCGGAAATTTGAAGCAATGAGCGGGAGAGGGTGTGCGTCAGGAGGAGATGGTGGGCCCACCAGGACTTGAACCTGGAACCAACGGATTATGAGTCCGCTGCTCTAACCAGTTGAGCTATAGGCCCTAAAGCGATGCTGCAGAAAATAAAAAGCCCGGACAGCAAGGCCGTCCGGGCCGGTAGTTATATACCGAGTTACATGTCCGCGTCCAGGAAGCTGCGGAGGTGTTCACTGCGCGAGGGGTGACGGAGCTTGCGCAGCGCCTTGGCCTCTATTTGACGAATTCGCTCCCGGGTGACGTCGAACTGCTTGCCCACTTCCTCGAGGGTGTGGTCGGTGTTCATGTCGATACCGAAGCGCATGCGCAGCACCTTGGCTTCGCGGGCGGTGAGGTTGGCCAGCACTTCCCGGGTGGCTTCTTCCAGGCCCAGGGAGGTGGCGGAATCCACCGGCGAGTCGACGTTGCCGTCCTCGATGAAGTCGCCCAGGCTGGAGTCCTCGTCGTCGCCGATCGGGGTCTCCATGGAGATCGGTTCCTTGGCGATCTTGAGCACCTTGCGTACTTTGTCTTCCGGCATTTCCAGGCGCTGACCC
>CAZKWA010000136.1:0-4378 GCA_964556345.1 uncultured Alcanivorax sp. | reverse complement strand
CCCTCAAGCCTCCCGGGTGCCCCCCCCCCACCCTTCCGCGGGCGGGGCCCGCTCCTACAAAGCCTTCAATGCTGGCCGGTGGGGCGTGAGCGACGCAGCGCGGCGGCCTGACGGCGCTCTGCGCGCTGCCGCCACCACTTCTGGACTTTGCGCTCAAAGGCGTTGATCAGCCCCAGCGGCGGCATCGCCGGCATGTACAGGTCCGGGTCCGGATAATTACGTTGAATGCGTTGCTTCTGTTGCATGGCTCTCTCCTTCATAACGCTCTCCTTGAAAGGTCGCGGACCGGGCACCGCCCCGGCCTATGAGAGAGAGCATGCAATCTTCACATTGTTGAATCCAACGAAAAGAACTACATTACCCTTTCAGTAATATTGAACGCTCGGAGAGCCCCATGACCACCACCAAGGCCCGCCCGGAAAACGCCTCGCTCCCCCTTCTCGACACCGATACCCTGCGCACTTTCGTGGCCATCGCCGAGAACGGCAGCTTCACCCGCGCCGCCCATCAGGTGTTCCGCACCCCGTCGGCGCTGAGCATGCAGATCAAGCGGCTGGAGGAAGTGCTGGGCCAGAGCCTGTTCATACGCGAAGCGCGCCGGGTCACGCTGACGCCGGAGGGGGAAATTCTGCTCGGCTACGGCCGCCGTTTGCTGAAGCTGAACGAGGAAGCGGTGAGCCGGTTCCTGGCGCCGTCGCTGGAAGGTAGCGTGCGCCTGGGCACGCCGGATGACGTGGGCACCCGGGTGCTTCCCCAGGTCCTCACCCGCTTCGCCCGCTCGCACCCGGCGGTGCAGGTCAACGTCAACGCCGGGCGTAGCGTGGACCTGTTGAAACGGCTGGATTCCGCCGAGCTGGACCTGGCGCTGGTGACCCTGGGCAGCAGCGATCTGAGCGCCAAACGAGGCCAGGTGGTGCACACCGAACCGCTGGTCTGGGCCGGCCGCGACGGCGGCGTGGCGGTGCAGCGCGCGCCGCTGCCCCTGTCGCTGGCCAACCACGGCTGCGCCTGGCGGGAAATGGCCCTGGCCGCCCTGGATAAGGCGGAAATCAGCTACCGCATCGCCTATAACAGCGAGCACTGCGCCGGCCAGGAGGCCGCCATGCTGGCCGACCTGGCGGTGGCGCCCTTCCCCGCCAGTCTGGTGCAGCCGCCCCTGCGCGTGCTCGGCCCGGAAAGCGGTCTGCCCGCCCTGGGCGACTACCAGATCGCGCTGATGCGCCGCGACGGCTCGGGCCCCGCCGCCGAAGCCCTGGCGGAGCAGGTGGTGCAGACCTTCCGCGAGCGCCGCTAGGGGTCGAGCTCTTCCTTGCCTTTCCAGACCAGGCTGTACAGGTCCTTACGGCGATCGCGGATGTTCGTCACCGAGCCCTCGCTGTGCAGCAGCTTGAGTTTTTCCAGGTCGATGTCGGCGAACAACAGCATCTCGGTATTGGGTACCGATTCGCTGATGGTGCCGTCGTGGGGGAAGTAAAAATCACTGGGTGAGAACACCGCCGACTGGGCGTACTGAATGTCCACGTTGTCGACGCGCGGCAAATTGCCGACGCTGCCGGAAATGGCCACGTAGCATTCGTTTTCGATCGCCCGCGCCTGGGCGCAATGGCGCACGCGCAGGTAGCCGTTCTTGGTGTCGGTCCAGAACGGCACGAACAGAATCTCCATGCCCTGCTCGGCGAGTAGCCGGCCCAGTTCCGGAAACTCCACGTCGTAGCAGATAAGAATGCCGATGCGGCCGGCGTCGGTGTCGAAAATACGCAGGCCGTCGCCGCCCTGAATCGCCCAGTCCTTGCGCTCGTGGGGCGTGATATGGATCTTCTTCTGCTGCTCCACCGAGCCGTCGCGGCGCATCAGATAGGCGACATTATAAATACGCCCATCCTCTTCCAGCGGCATGGAGCCGCCGATAATGTTGATGTTGTAGCTCACCGCCATGTCCGCCATGGCGTCGCGGATTTCCTCGGTGAAGCTGGCCAGATAACGCACCGCTTCCACCGAGTTCAGATCGGTCTTGAGGCCCATCAGCGGCGCGCTGAAGAACTCCGGCAGCACGGCGAAATCGGCCCGGTAATCGGACAGCGAATCAATGAAGAACTCCACCTGACTGAGCAGATCTTCCACCGAGCGCGCGCTGCGCATGCGACGCTGCACCACGCCCAGGCGCACCACCGAGCGGCGCGGCCAGTCGCCGTCGTCCTCCGGCTGATAGAGAATATTGTCCCATTCCAGCAGGGTGGCGTAGCCCCGGGAGCTTTCGTCCTCGGGCAAGTACTTCACCAGCAGACGTTTGACGTCAAAGCCGTTGGAGAGCTGGAAGGTGAGAATCGGATCGTAAATGGTGCGGGCTTCCACTTCGGCGATGTATTCGGTCACCGTCATTTTGTCCGCGTAGTTGGTGTAGCCGGGCAGGCGGCCGCCGGCCAGAATGGCCCGCAGGTTTTCTTCCCGGCACAGATCCTTGCGCGCCTCATAGAGCCGCCGGCCCAGGCGATAACCGCGATACTCCGGGTCCACGAACACGTCCAGACCGTAGAGGGCGTCGCCCTTGCGGCTGTGCGAGCGCACCTTGTCGTCGGTGATCAGGTCTTCGTAGCGGTGCGGGTTGGAGAACCGGTCGTAACTCACTTTCACCGTCAGGGCGGTGGCGATCAGGGTGCCGTTATCCTCGATCACCAGCTGCCCCTCCGGGAACAGGCGGATCAGGGTGGCGATGGTTTCCTCGGGCCAGGCACCGCCGATGTCGTGGTACACCTGATCCATCAACCGGGCCAGCGCCGGGTAGTCTTCCAGGGTCAGCTGCCGCAGACGCAGGCGAGTGCTTTCTTCAGCCATGGATCTCTCCAGTCAGGGAACCCGCGGTTCCTAGGAATTAAGGGGTGGAAACGGGATCACCCAGTGGCAATCACGATTATGCAGCGCATCCAGGCTGCTAGAATACAGCGCCACGCCATCCGGACGGATGAACATGGCGGCGCCGGAACGCAGGCCGATAAACCCGGACACCTGCTCGACCACATAGCCGTCCGGCTCCTGGAACTCGCAACGCAGCGCGTCCGGAATCGGCTCGTAGCCCACCAGGCCGTTGGCGAGCGGGTCTTCCACCGCGCGGCGGTCGCGGTACAACCCCACCGCGTCGGCGCCGATCAACAGCACCATGCCCTGGTGGAAATGCAGTAAATTGACAGGCCCCCGGGCCGGCAAGGACAGTGTTTCCTGCCTTGAGATGATGGTATCCATAACTCTCCACGGTAACGGACAAGATGTGCGGAGGCAGCAGCCATGCAGGAAAGGATTGTAATACTTACCGGCGCCGGAATCTCGGCGGAATCCGGTATCAATACCTTCCGCGACGCCGGCGGACTCTGGGAAAACCACCGCATCGAGGACGTGGCCACCCCGGAAGCGTTCCAGCGCGATCCGCACGGCGTGCATGATTTCTACAACCGGCGGCGCGAACAATTGCGCGACCCGGCGATCCGGCCCAACGCCGCCCACCAGGCGCTGGCCGAGCTGGAGCAGGCGCTGCCCGGGCAGGTGCTGGTGGTCACCCAGAACGTGGACGACCTGCACGAGCGCGCCGGCAGCGGCAACGTCATCCACATGCACGGGGAGTTGCTCAAGGCCCGCTGCCAGAGCACCGACGCCCTGGTCCCCGCGGAGCAGGCCCTGCACCCGGCGCTGACCTGCACGGTCTGTGGCGCGGCCGGCTGCCTGCGTCCGCATGTGGTGTGGTTCGGCGAAATGCCCCTGGAAATGGAACGCATCTACGCGGCCCTGGCCGGCTGCGAGCATTTCATCAGCATCGGCACCAGCGGCAACGTCTACCCCGCCGCCGGGTTCGTGGCCGAGGCCCGCGCCAGCGGCGCCCACACCACCGAGCTTAACCTGGAGCCGTCCGAGCAACTGACCGCGTTTCACGAACACCGCCACGGCCGCGCCACCGAGCTGGTGCCCGCCTACGTGAACGAACTGCTCGCCGCGACGGGCTGAACCTCTATCTCGCCAATAGGCTGATTCCTGTAACGGATTCGGCTAGACTGCCAAAATCCGTCGACACCGAAATAACAGGCATATCCAGACATCATGAGCCAGAAACAGCTAGACGATCTCAACATCGAATCCCAGGAGGTGCTGATCACCCCCCGGGCCCTGAAGGAAAAGCTGCCGCTCAGCGAAGCGGCCGCCGAGACCGTATTCCAGGGCCGGCAGCAGATCCGCGATATCCTCGACCGCAAGGACCCGCGCCTGTTCGTGGTGATCGGCCCCTGCTCCATCCATGACCCCAAGGCGGCCATGGAATACGCCGAGCGGCTCAAAAAGCTGGCCGCCGAAGTCGACGACGCCCTGTTCCTGGTGCTGCGCGTGTATTTCGAGAAGC
>CAZKWA010000135.1:0-4601 GCA_964556345.1 uncultured Alcanivorax sp. | reverse complement strand
TCTCTGGAATCCTGCCGGCCGGCGTTGCCGGCCTTTCGCGGGCAGGGCCCGCTCCCACAAAGGCCCGCTCCCCAAGACATTCTCTTACAAGAAGCTAGCGCCGCTGGGCCATCACCTGGCTCATGGCGGTATCGCCCTGCGCGGTGAGCCGCCACAGCGGCATGCCGCGGCTGTCCTTGTCGGAGGTCTTGTTGATCAGCCCCAGGGCGCGCAGGTGCACCTTGATCTGATTGAAGGCGTGGCCGGCGAGCACCACGTTGCGCACCGCGTGGGCCTTGGGGAAATCCGACAGGACGTCGTCCAGGGCTTTGCGGGCGATGTAATCCTCCAGCGCTTTCTGCATCACCGGTTCCGCCACCGGGTTGAACATCAGCGGCGCCACGCAGGCGAAAACACGGTTCCAGTCCAGTTCGCAGGACGCCATCGCCACCTTGCAGTCGCCGCCCTCGTAGACGTTGCAGGAATAATCCAGGGCCACCCGGTCACTGCCGCGTGCCAGGTTGCGCGCCGGCGTGCGCTGGCCGCTGAGCCATTCCTCGCGTTCCTTCTCCAGCTCGCTGACACGGCGCCGCAGGCGCTCCACCTCGCCGCCGGAACCGCTGTCCACGCTGCCCGACTTCACCCAGCCGGCGGCGGGATGCTGGCGCATCACATCGGGCATCACTTTCGCCACCTGCTCGCTCAGCTCGCGCTCGTCGCGCCACCGGTAGGCCAGAGTCTTGTTCTCCAGCAGCCGCGCGAAATCGTCACGGCGCACCTGCCCCTCGCGGGTCTCCTCGCGGGCCTCGGCGGGCAGGTTAAAGGGCTGGTCGTGGATAAAGGTGACCACCGGCTTGCGCTTGGTGGCGGCAAAAATGTACTCCCGGTGGGTATAGCTCAGCCCCAACGGCGACAGGGTGCCGTAGCGCCCGCCGAGCAGGATCACGAAATAATCGCAATCGTCGATCATGCGCTGCACCACGGGCATCAGATTGTTGGTCTCGGCGCTGTGCAAATCCATGCTCATGGGCGCCATGCCGAGATCCAGCAAGGGCAACATCAATGCCTGGCGGGCGGACTGCATGTCCGGGTAGGTGGTGCTGATGAACACCTGGTAGCGTTTCTCGACAGTCACCCTGGTCGATCTCCGCGTTAAGAAGTTTATCGGTTCCGTCGATACGGCCCGGCTATTAAAGCCGCTGGCCGCTCCGATCACAAGCCGTCCGGCGCCCCCGAGTGAGGAACCACCGATTTCGTGCTAGCCTCCAAGTCCGACCGCCGAAACCGGAACGTGGATGCCATGAAGACCATCGCCTTTTACAACCTGAAAGGAGGGGTGGGTAAAACCGCAACGGCCGTGAACATGGCCTGGCACGCCGCCCGCTGGAAACACCGCACTCTGCTGTGGGACCTGGACCCGCAAGGCGCCGCCAGCTTTTACCTGGGCGTGGACGACGTCAACCCCGGCTACAAGGCCGGCAGTCTGCTCAAGGGCAAACAACCGGTGGGCCGCCTGAAGCGCGAGACCCGCTGGCCGCATCTGGACGCGGTGCCCGCCGACATCAGCATGCGCAACGCGGACGTCAAGCTGGCGGAAAGCGGTGGCGGCAAGAACCGCCTCAAGGAACTGATCGCGCCGTTCGGCGAATCCTACGAGCTGGTCCTGCTGGACTGCCCACCAACGCTCAGCCCGCTGGCGGAAAGCGTGTTCGCCGCCGCCGACTACCTGTTCGTGCCGGTGATCCCCACCCACCTGTCGCTGCGCGCCTTCGAACAGGTGCTCGACTGGATCGACAGCAAGAACATCAAGAACCTCCAGGTGGTGCCGTTCTTCAACATGGTCGACCGGCGCCGGGACCTGCACGTGCAGATGCTGGTCAAGCGCCCGCCGCTGATGAAAAACGGCCTCAAGACCTGGATCCCCTACTCCACCCATGTGGAGCAGATGGGCGACCACCGCGCGCCGGTGGGCGAATTCGCCCCCTACACGCCCGCCGCCCAGGCCTTCCGGGCACTCTGGTTCGAGGTGCTCGGCCGGCTCAAGCTGTAGGCCTTACTGTTCCAGCGGATTGGCGCGTTTCACCAGCGTGTCGATATCCAGGCCGCGCGGCAGGCTGCCGTAGTTGCGGGTGTGGCCGCCGCCCAGCCGCGCGGCGATAAAGGCGTCGCTCACCGAGGCGTTGCCCGCCTTCACCAGCAGCGCGCTCTGCATGGTCAGCGCCATGCGATCCACCAGATCACGGGCGCGGAATTGAATCTCCTCCGGGTCCGCCAGTTCCTTTTTCAGGTCGTTGATGGCGTTGTCCAGGGTGGCGTTCTTGCCCTGCGCCCCGGCCAGCTCCTCGAACCAGGCGTCCACCACCGCCGGGCTCTTATTCATGGCGCGCAGCACATCCAGCGCCTGCACGTTGCCGGAGCCTTCCCAGATCGCGTTGATGGGCGCGTCCCGGTAGAGCCGGGCAAGAATGAAATTCTCGGTCACGCCGTTGCCGCCCAGGCACTCCATCGCTTCATAGGCGTGGTGCGGGGTGCGCTTGCAGATCCAGTACTTGCCCACGGCGGCGCCCAGCCGGGTGAACAGTTTCTCGTGCTCGTCGTCCAGGTGATCCAGCGCCCGCGCCATGCGCATCGTCATCGCCACGGAGCCTTCCACCTCCAGCTGCAGGTCGGCGATCACATTGCGCATCAGCGGCTGGTCGAGCAGCGTTTCGCCGAAGGCGGCGCGGTTGGCGGCATGATGCACCGCCTGGGAGACCACCTGGCGCTGGCCGCCGGACGAACCGATCATGCAGTCGAAGCGGGTCATCGCCACCATCTCGATGATCGCCGGCACGCCGCGGCCCTCTTCACCGATCATCCAGCCGTGGGCGCCGCGCATCTCGACCTCGGACGAGGCGTTGGACACATTGCCCATCTTGTTCTTGAGGCGCTGCACCTGCAGCGGATTCTTGCTGCCGTCCTCGCGCCAACGCGGCACCAGGAAGCAGCTCAAACCGCCCGGCGACTGGGCCAGCATCAAAAAGGCGTCGCACATCGGCGCGGACATGAACCACTTGTGGCCGACCAGCTGGTAAAGCTCGCCGGGGCCGCCGGCGCCGAGCGGGTAGGCACGGGACGTGTTGGCGCGCACATCCGAGCCGCCCTGCTTTTCGGTCATGCCCATGCCGATGGTGAGCGCCTGCTTGTCGTTATGACTGACGTTCCGGGGGTCGTAGGCGCGGGCAGTGACCTTCGGCAACCAGCGTTCGGCGATGGAGGGGGTCAGCCGCAGGCTGGGCACCGCGGCGAAGGTCATGGTGATCGGACAGCCGTGGCCGCCCTCCACCTGGCCGTGCAAATAGTACTTGGCGGCCCGCAGCACCTGGGCGCCCGGCCCGGGATCGGTCCAGGGCGAAGAGTGCAGCCCCTCCCGCGTCGCCATGTCCATCAGCTTGTGGTACGCCGGATGGTAATTGACCTGATCGACCCGGTGGCCGTAGCGGTCATGGGTGTCGAACTCCGGCTTGTTGGCGTTGGCCTGGTAGCCCCACTCAATGACCTCCGGGCGGGTGGTCTCGAAGCCGTAGCGGTCGAGCTCCTCCAGACCGTGTTCGCCGCCCTCGCGCAGCACCGCCTCGTAAAGCGCGGTGTCGCCCCGGAAGGCGTTGTAATCCTGCAGTGGCGTCGCCTGGTTGAAAACCTCGTGGGTGTTGGCCAGGGCGTCCGCTTGCGGGGCCGCCTTATCCAGTGAATCGTTCTGAGCGTTCATGGTTTTCTCCCGCTTCAATGAGTTCGTCATACTGTGTCTTCCCGGGGGCGGCATCGGCCACGCCCACCGCGCGCAAGCAGAACGCGGCCAGATGATCGGCCAGCCTCGCGTCGTTGAGCGGCGCCGCCAGGGGGCCGACCAGGGCCTCCGCGATCGCGCCCACCAGGGCGGCGGCGGCCAGCGCCGTGGGTTGAGGCGGCAAGTCACCGTCGGCCACGCCCTGGTCCAGCACCCGCTGATACAAGGCCGCGTAGGCGGCACGGTAACGCAGCCGCTCGGCGTCCACTTCCGGCTCCACCGGTTCGGCGATCAGCGCCCAGGCCAGCCGGGGGGCCGCCAGGGCGCGGCGCGCGAACAGCCGCAACGCCCGCTCCAAGCGCGTGGCGGCGCCGCCGCTGCCGGCCAGGGCCCGGCCCACCGCGTCCACTTCCCGTTGCGTGGCCACCGCGAACACTTCCGCGGCCAGCGTCGCCTTGTTGTCGAAATAGCGGTACAGCGTGCCGACGCCGACCCCGGCCCGATGCGCCACGGTCTGCATGGTCATGGCGGCGAAGCCGCCCTCGCGCACCAGCGTCTCCGCGGTGCGCAGCAGCGCCTCGCGTTGCGCCGCCTTGCGCGCCTTTACCTGCGCCGTTTCTCTATAAGCCATGAGGGTGCGCCATGGTCGGAATCCTGATTCCACTCTTTCAAGGATTGAACCACGATTCCGATCTTCAGGCAAGCAGCACCCTCTCAGCATCGACCCGGAGCTTCGTAGCCCGGTTCGGTCTCGGTGCCTCCCGTGGAAGCTAGCCGCCGAGCGGTGCTACGAAGCCAGGTTTGTGGGAGCGGGCCTTGCCCGCGAAAGGGAGCGAAGCTCCCGGCAGGATGCCAG
>CAZKWA010000134.1:0-4849 GCA_964556345.1 uncultured Alcanivorax sp. | reverse complement strand
CCCGGCGTGGGGCCGGCGATCCTGGCGGACCCGGTGGGCTTTATCCGCCACCAGCCGCCTAGGCTGGTGCAGGCGTTCCGGGCCACCCTCGAGGAGACCGTTAACGCGTCCTTGCTGCTGCATGTGACAGACAGTAGTGTCGAGGAAAGCGACGCCAACGTGGCGGCGGTGAACGAAGTGCTTGAGGAAATCGGCGCGGATACCGTGCCGGTGCTGCACGTTTACAATAAGGTGGACGCCCTGGAGGACCCGTCGCCGCGCCTGGAGCGCGACGAAGAGGGGCTGCCCTGGCGCGTCTGGCTGTCGGCCCGGACCGGCGAAGGCTTCGATCTGTTGCATCAGGCGATCGCCGAAAGGCTGGCGGATCGCTGGGTGGACCGCTGGTTGCGGCTGCCCCCGGAGGCCGGCCGTCTGCGTTCGCGCCTCCACGAAGCCGGCGAGGTGCGCGAGGAGCAAGCCGCCACCGACGGCGGCATGCTGCTGCGGGTACATGTTAATCGGGTGCACTTCGAACGCCTGCTGCGTGAAGCCGGCCTGCGCGAAGAACAGGTCCGTGTTAATGACCCTTCGGTTGCAGAGACGGATACCCCTTCCTACAATCCTGAACGCTCGCACAGAGCGGGATAACGGAGAATTCAATGGCCTGGAATGAACCCGGCGGAAACAAACCCAGGGATCCCTGGGGCGGGGGCGGCGGCGGTGGCGATCAGCGACCGCCCGATCTTGATGAAGCGCTGAAAAATCTTAAGGACCGCATCAACAACCTGTTCGGCGGCAAAGGCGGCGGTGGTGGCGGCAACAAGCCGTCCGCCGGCTTCCCCGGCGGCTTGCTGGCGGTGGCGCTGATCGTGCTGGTGGTCGGCTATGTGCTGATGGGCTTTTATCTGGTGGATCAGCGCGAACGCGGCGTGGTGCTGCGTTTCGGTGAGTTCAACCGCATGGTGGACCCGGGCCTGAACTGGCGCGCGCCGATCATCGAGCAGAGCATGGAAGTGGATGTGGGCCAGAACCGCAGCTACGAAATCAGCGAGGAAATGCTCACCGAGGACACCAACATCGTGTCGGTGACCCTGGAAGTCCAGTACAAGGTGCTCGACCCCCAGGCCTTCCTGCTGCGCGTGGGCGCCCCGGAAACCATCCTGCAACACGCCACCAGTTCGGCGCTGCGCCACGTGGTGGGCAGCTCGACCATGGATGACGTACTGCGCGACCGCCGCGAGGACATCCGCCTGCAGGTGCGCGAACGGCTGCAGGACTACCTGGACCGTTACAACACCGGCCTGGTGATCAACCAGGTGGTGCTGGACAAAACCGCCGCGCCGGAAGCGGTGCGTGACGCCTTCGACGACGTGGCCAAGGCCAAGGAAGACGAAGACCGCTTCAAGAAAGAGGCCGAGGCGTACTACAACTCGGTGATTCCGGAGGCCCGCGGCCAGGCCGCGCGGATCACGGAAGAGGCCGAGGCCTACAAGGTGCGCGTGGTGGCCGAAGCCGAAGGTGACGCCGCCCGCTTCACCGACCTGGTGGCGGAATACCGCAAGGCGCCGGAAGTGACCCGTCAGCGTCTCTACCTGGACAGCCTCACCGAGGTGTTCAGCAACTCCAGCAAGGTATTGCTGGACGCGCAGGGCAGTGACAGCCTGATGTATCTGCCGCTGGACCAGATGTTCAAGGGCAAGCAGCCGGTCTCCGGCGACACCGGGTCATCAAGCCGCGGCAGCGGCACCGGCTCTTCGTCGTCGACCACCTCGAGCGCCGGCGCCGATGACGGCGGCAGTGGCCGTTCCGGCTCGCGCAGCCTGTACCAAAGCAACCGCACGGAGATTCGCTGATGGGCACACGTAGCTGGCTGATGCTGGTGGCAGTGGGCGTGCTGTTGCTACTGGCTCTGGACTCTTTTTATATCGTCAACGAAACCGAAAAGGCCGTGCTGAAGCGATTCGCGCGGGTGGAGAAAGCGGACATCGAACCGGGTATTTACCCGAAGGTGCCGCTGATTGACGACGTGGTGCGCGTGGACGGCCGTCTGCTCACCCACGACGTGCCCACCCAGTCGTTTCTGACCGCGGAGAAGAAACTGCTCAACGTGGACGCCTTCGTGACCTGGCGCATCGCCGACGTGCAGCGCTACATCGTCAGTGTCGGCGCCGGCGTCAACGACGGCCTGGCGATGGAGCGCCGCGCCCGGGAACTGCTTGATCCGCGTGTCAACGAAGCGCTGCGTAACCAGTTCGCCGATCGCACCGTGCAGGAAGTGGTGGCCGGTCGGGGCGGGGCGCTGCCCGACGACGCCCTGGATCCCACCGCGGTGAGCACCGAGGACCTGCTCAACGGCGGCGAGAATGGCGAAGGCCAGCCGAAAACCACTTCCGAGGTCGAAGCCGAGGCGAACGCCGAGGCGCAGGCCACCGGCGAGGGCGAGGGCGACGAAGCCGCCGACCCGGCGTCATCGCCTCTGGGCGACGAAACCGATCAGCGCGAAAAGCTGATGAACTCCGTGGCCCAGGAAGTGAACGCCGCCACCCTTGAGGATCTGGGTATCGAGGTGGTCGACGTGCGCGTCAAGCAGGTGGACTGGCCGGACCAGGTGCGTGGCCGGGTGTTCGACCGGATGCGCGCCGAGCGGGCCCGCGATGCCGCCGAGCACCGCGCCCGGGGCCGTGAGGACGCGGAGCGCATCCGCGCAGCCGCCGACCGTCAGCAGACTCAGACCATTGCCCAGGCTTATGAAGAGGCGCAGCGCCTGCGCGGCGCCGGCGACGCCCGCGCCACCTCGATCTACGCCAACGCCTACGGCAAGGACGAGGAGTTCTTCCGCTTCTACCGCAGTCTGCAGGCGTACCGCGAAAGCTTCGATTCCAAGGAAGACGTGCTGATCCTGTCCCCGGACAGCGAGTTCTTCCAGTATCTGAAGCAGAACGGCGGCCGCTGAGCCCCGGCTGCCCGCCGCCTGCGCCCGGCGGCGGGTATCTGCCCCCTCGAATGACGTGTTAGAATTCGCCAGCCGGGTCATGAGACCCGGTTTTTTGTGGCTATTCGGCGGGTGAATGGACGCGACAGTACTGATCACGGCGCTTTGCCTGGTATTGGTCATCGAGGGCATCCCCCTGTTTCTGGCACCGGCGCGCATGCGCAGCGCGGCCCGGTTGCTGGCGAGTCTGGATAGCCGCGTGCTGAGAATTATCGGGCTGGCGGCCATGCTTGTGGGCGCCGGCCTTCTGTTGCTAATACGGTCCTAAGATGAATCAGGAAGAACAGTGGTTGTTACCCGACGGCGTCGAGGAAGTGCTTCCCGACCGTGCCCGGGCCATCGAACAACTGCGCCGGCGGGCCCTGGATCTGTACCGGTCCTGGGGCTATGAGCTGGTTTATCCGCCGCTGATCGAATTCCTGGAATCCCTGCTCAACGGCGCCGGCCGTGATCTGGAACGGGATACCTTCAAGATCACCGACCAGCTCACCGGCCGGCTGATGGGCGTGCGCGCGGACATGACCCCGCAGGTGGCGCGCATCGACGCCCACAGCCTGCGCCGCAACGCCCCCACCCGCCTGTGCTACTGCTCCACCGCGCTGCGCGCCCGGCCCACCCAGGCCGGCGGCACCCGGCTGCCCTACCAGCTGGGCGTGGAGCTGTTCGGCCACGCCGGCGGAGACAGCGACCTGGAAGTGATTCTGCTGATGGGCGAAACCCTGGCTCTCGCCGGCGCCGAGGACAAGGTGGTGCTGGACCTGGGCCATGTGGGCATTTTCCGCGCCCTGGTGGACGCCTGCGACCTGGACGCCGCCGCCCAGTCGGCCCTGGAAGACATCTATCTGCGCAAGGCGCGCACCGAACTGGACACCTTCCTGGCACGTCAGGCGTTGCCGGAGAACGCCGCCCGGGCGCTGGCGGCGTTGCCGTTCCTGGATGGCGATACCGGGGTGTTCGCCCAGGCCCGCGGCCTGCTGACGGATTTCCCGGACGCCACCGCCGCGCTTGGTGAGCTGGAGCAGCTGGTCTCGGTGCTTGCCGGGCGCGGCCTGGAGGTGCACCTGGATCTGGGCGAGCTGCGCGGCTACCACTACCACACCGGTTGTGTGTTCGCCGTCTATCTGCCCGGCGACAGCGAGCCGCTGGCCAAGGGCGGCCGCTACGACCACATCGGTGAAGTGTTCGGCCGGGCGCGCCCGGCCACCGGCTTCAGCGCCGACCTGAAAAAACTCGCTTCGCTGGCGCCGGTGCCCCGCACCGGTGGCATTCTCGCCCGCGGTAACCTGGCGGACGCCGCCTTCGCGGACCGCGTGGCGCAACTGCGCGCCCAGGGCGAGCGCGTGGTGCTGGCCCTGGCCGGCGCCGACAACGACCCCGCTGAACTGGGGTGCGACCGTGAGCTGGTGTCCGCCGGCGACGGCTGGACCCTGCAATCCATTTCCTCCTGACAGGCCAAAGCGAACAGCCATGGGCAAGAACGTCGTAATTCTCGGTACCCAATGGGGTGATGAAGGCAAGGGCAAGATCGTCGATCTGCTCACCGACCAGGCCGCCTATGTGGCCCGTTTCCAGGGCGGCCATAATGCCGGCCACACCCTGGTGATCGACGGTGAGAAGACCGTCCTCCACCTGATTCCCTCCGGCATCCTGCGCGACAACGTCCAGTGCCTGATCGGCAACGGCGTGGTGTTGTCCCTGGAAGCGCTGCTCAAGGAAATCCGTGGCCTGGAAGACAAGGGCGTGCCGGTGCGCGAGCGCCTGCGGCTTTCGTCCGCCTGCCCGCTGATCCTGCCGGTGCACGTGGCGCTCGACCAGGCCCGGGAAGTGGCCCGTGGCGCGCAGAAAATCGGCACCACCGGGCGCGGCATCGGCCCGGCC
>CAZKWA010000133.1:0-4962 GCA_964556345.1 uncultured Alcanivorax sp. | reverse complement strand
GGCCGGCAAAGCCGGCCGGCGGGATCCCAGAGACCTGTCTACTCACTCAACCCCCGCGCCTCCAAATCCACCAATACCCAATCACCATCCTCTTCGCGCCAGCGACTACGCACCCGCAGGCTGTCCGCGTCCTCCGGCAAGGTGGCGCGGCCGCCCCACACCAGCGCGTTGAAGCTCACTTCGGCGTCTTGCAGGGTGACCGGATCGAGCGCCACGTCGACGTTGAGAAAATTGACCTGGCGCTTGGGGTAGCGCAGGAACACACCCACCAGACGGCGCCCGGCGGCCTTGCGATCCAGATCCCGGTAGCGGAAGTCCTCCGCCAGCCGGTCCATCACCGCGCCGGTGTCGCCTTTCTCCAGCCCTTCCTCCAGCGCCGCCACGGCGTCGCGCAGGGCGGCTTCCGGCGGCGGCGTATCACAACCGGCGAGCAGCGGTTGCAGGGCCACCAGCAGACAGTATGCTGTCACCCGTGCCCAGCGGCGGATTTCTTTCATGTCCTTATTTCCCCCCATCGAGCCCTACCATCGTCAGTACCTGGACGTGGGCGACGATCATCTGTTGTACGTGGAGCAAAGCGGCAACCCGGACGGTGAACCCGTGGTGGCGCTGCACGGCGGCCCCGGCGGCGGCAGCTCGCCATTGTTGCGGCGGCTGTTCGATCCCCGCCGTTACCGCATCGTCGTCTTCGACCAGCGCGGCGCCGGGCGCAGTCGGCCCTACGCCAGCACCGAGCATAACACCTTGCCGCATCTGGTCGCCGACCTGGAGCGCCTCCGCGAGCACCTGATGATCCCCCGCTGGCAGGTGGTGCTGGGCGGCTCCTGGGGCGTCACCCTGGCGCTGGCCTATGCGTTGGATTTCCCGGCGCGGGTGGCCGCTCTGGTGTTGCGCGGTGTTTTTCTGTGCCGCCGCGAGGACATCGACTGGCTGTACACCGACCGGGGCGCGGCGCGCTTCTATCCGGATTTGTGGCAGCGCCTGCTGGACGCGCTGCCGCCGGGCGAGGGCGATCTGGTCACCCGCTACCACCGGGCTTTGCGGGGGCCGGACGGCGAACGTCTGGCCCGGGAATGGACCCTGTGGGAGGCGCGGCTGTCGAGCCTGAATCCACCGCGAGACCTTAATGTCGACCACAACGCGCTCGCCATGGCCCGGCTCGAGACCCATTACTTCGTTAACGGTGGTTTCCTGGAGCGTCCGATTCTGCCGCGCGCCGGCGCGCTGACCTGCCCGGTGGAAATCGTGCACGGCCGCTACGACATGGTGTGCCCGCCGGAGCAGGCCTGGCTGCTGCACCGGGCCTTGCCCGACAGCCACCTCGACTGGGTGCCGGCGGCGGGCCACAGCAGTGCCGAGCCGGCCATCGCCGAGGCGCTGGTGGCGGCGGTCAAACGCCTGGGTCGGCGGGGCTGAGAATCAACAGGTAGTCGTAGCGGGCGTTGTACACCGGCAGCGGCCGGCTGGAGGGCTCGTCGCTCTGATAATCCACCTGTGCCTCGGTGACGCCGTCGAAGCGCAGAATCCGGCCTTCGCCGTCCGCCGCCAGGGTCCAGGGCGGCGCCAGCCCGGCGCGCAGCCGTGGCAGCGGCCACAGCGCCAACTGCAGGTCGGCGATCAGAGCGTCGGCGGAGACCTCCGGCGGCAGGCGCGGGGTGCGGCGGACTTCAAGGCGGCCTTGCCCGTGGCGCATCGCCACCATTAACTCGCCGCCGGCGTTGGTGATGACGATATGGGTGCTGTCCGGCGTCAGGCTCAGCTGGCAATGGGCGTGATGAATCCGCCCGGCGACGCGTATCTCCAGGTCCCGTTCGATCTCCCGGTATTCACCGAACGGCGGCGCCAGCGGGCGGCTGCTGTCGCCGGGCGGCGCCCACAACTGGCAGCCGGCCAGCAGCAGCGTGGCGGCGCCGAGCAGCAGGCACAGGCGAAAAGAAAGTGCACGGGGTTCAGACATCGGCAAAGTATGACCGCCCTGGTGTTTTGACGGAAGCGATGGCGCTTTGTACATTCCAGGCTGACTTTAATAAGGGGAAGGGAAACATGTTTAAACGGACTCTCGGTATTTTTCTGGCGATCCTCGTGCTGAGCGCCTGCACCAGCGCCCCGCTACAGAACCTGCAAGGCGTGGCGGTGCCGGAGAAAGCGGACGGCACGGCGTTGACGGCCAACGAAGTGCGCGCCTCGGTGATGCAGGGCTGTGTCAGCAAGGGGTGGACGCCGCGTGAGCAAAAGCCGGGCCTGATCCATTGCTCCATCAATGTTCGTTCGCACAGCGCGGAAGTGGCGATTCCCTACACCACCAGGGAATACGATATCCGCTATGTGGGGAGCACCAACCTGGACGACGACGGCGAAGGCCGGATTCACCGCAACTACAACCGCTGGGTCGCCAACCTGTCCGCCGCCATCCAGCAGGAGCTCTTGAGCAAGGCGTACTAGGGCGCCCGGGTTCTAACCCGTCCAGCGGCGGAAAATCAACGAGGTGTTGATGCCGCCGAAGGCGAAGTTATTGCTCATGGCGTATTCGCAGTCCAGTTCGCGGCCGCCCCCGGTGATGTAGTCCAGGTGGCCGCACTCCGGATCCACCTGTTCCAGGTTGGCGGTCGGGTGGAACCAGCCCAGGCGCATCATCTCAATCGATAGCCAGGCCTCCAGCGCGCCGCAGGCGCCCAGGGTGTGGCCGGTGTAGCTTTTCAAGGCGCTGACCGGCACCGCGCCGCCCAGCACCGCCTCGGTGGCGCGGCTCTCGGCCACGTCGCCACGGGCGGTGGCGGTGCCGTGGGCACTCACATAACCGATCCCGGCGGCGTCCAGCCCGGCGCTCTCCAGAGCCAGCCGCATGGCCTGGCCCATGGTGTCCTGGTTGGGCTGGGTGACGTGGCGGCCGTCGCTGTTGGTGCCGTAACCGACGATCTCGGCGAGCACCGTGGCGCCCCGCGCGCGGGCGTGGTCGAGGGATTCCAGCACCAGCGCGCCGGCGCCTTCCCCCACCACCAGGCCGTCCCGGTCCCGGTCGAAGGGGCGCGGCGAGCGGGAGGGGTGGTCATTGTCCTGGCTGGCGGCGAACAGGGTGTCGAACACCGCCGCCTGGGTGGGGCAAAGCTCCTCGGCGCCGCCGGCCACCATCACGTCCTGCAGGCCGAAGCGGATCGCTTCCCAGGCGTAGCCGATACCCTGGCTGCCCGAGGTGCAGGCGCTGGAGGTGGTGTGCACCCGTCCCTGCAGGCCGAAGTAGACGCCGATGTTCACCGCCGTGGTGTGCGACATCATCTTCAAATACGAATTGGCGTTGAGCCCCAGGGTGGAACGATGGATCAGCATGCCGCCGAAATCCGCGATCGCCGCGGTGCTGCCCGCGGAGCTGCCGTAGGCGACACCGGCGCGGCCGCTGGCCAGTAGCGGGTCGCCCAACAGGCCGGCCTGCTCCAGGGCCTGCTCGGCGACATGGGTGGCCATCTGTGCCACGCGACCCATGGAGCGGGTTTTCTTGCGGGTGAAATGGGCCGGCGGGTGGAACATGGCCGGCGCGCCCAGCTGGGTATCCAGGCCCTCGTAGTGGACCCAGTCGGGCATCTGGCGGATGCCGGTGCGGCCGGCGCGCAGGTTGCCAAGAATCGTGGGCCAGTCGTTGCCCAGCGGAGAAATTCCGGCCATCCCCGTGACCACCACTCGCTGCATTGTCGTGTTCCCCATTTCTTATTCGTAAAAGGCCGTACCCCGGGCCTAGCAGAGCCCGCCGTTGACGGCGATCACCTGCCGGGTGATATAGCCGGCGTCCTCGGACATCAGGAAGGCCACCGTGGCGGCCACTTCCCCGGGCCGGCCGACGCGGCGGGCGGGGATCATCTTTTTGATCTCATCCAGCGGCAGTTCGTCGGTCATGTCCGTTTCGATCAACCCCGGCGCCACGCAGTTCACCGTGATCTGGCGCTTGGCCAGCTCCAGCGCCAAGGCCTTGGCGGCGCCGATCAGGCCGGCCTTGGCGGCGCTGTAATTGACCTGACCCCGGTTGCCGATCAGCCCCGACACCGAGGACAGCACCACGATGCGGCCCGGCGCCCGGCGCCGCACCATGGGCATCACCAGAGGGTGCAGCACGTTGTAGAAGCCGTCCAGGTTGGTGTGCACGACGCGGTCCCAGTCGTCGCCGCTCATGGCCGGGAAGGCGTTGTCGGCGCTCAGGCCGGCATTGCAGACCACGCCGTAATAGGCGCCGTGTGCTTCCACGTCCTGTTCCAGGGCGGCGCGGGCCGCGTCCCGGTCGGCGATGTCGAAGGCCAGGGTGCGGCATTGGCGTCCCCGGGCGCGGACCTCGTCGGCGACCTGTTGGGCCTCGTCGTCGCGCTGGCGGTAATGGACCACCAGGTCGAAGCCGCGCTCCGCCAGCGTCAGGGCAATGGCGCGGCCGATGCCGCGGCTGGCGCCGGTGACCAGCACTCGGGGGGCGTTGGTTTCAGTCATGGAGGTCTCGCAAATAATGGTCGCTGTCTTTGGGTTGGAAGACGTTCAGGCGCGCCTCGGCGCACCGGCCGGCGCCGTCTTCCAGGGCGCATTCGAACACGGCCATGCCGCTGTCGTCCTGCAGCAGCTTGTGCACCGTCACGGTCAGGGCCGTGCCCACCGTGAAGGCCTGTCGTGAGTAGGTGAAACGGCGGCTGCCGAGCAGAAAGCCCAGCTGCACCGGGCGTTGCTCAAGGTGGGCGTGCCAGCCGGCGAAGGCGGCGACGGCCTGGGCCATATATTCCATGCCCACCCAGGCCGGCACCTGGTCGCCATGGTTGTAGAGCCCGTCGGCGCGCACCGTCAGCGCCGCGCTCAGGCTGTCCTGGTCCGCCGTCAGCACCCGATCCAGCAGCACCAGAGCGCCGCTGTGCGGCACCAGCGTATCCACCGGCGGAAAGGCATCGCGGCTCATCCGGCCTCCAGCATCAGGGACAGGTTGTTACCTCCGAACGCGAA
>CAZKWA010000132.1:0-5021 GCA_964556345.1 uncultured Alcanivorax sp. | reverse complement strand
GATCCTGCCGGCAAGCAAAGCTTGCCTTTCGCGGGCAAGGCCCGCTCCTACAAGGCTATTCCGGCACCCCTGAGTGAAAGCGGAATTCCGTGTCCGTTCCCTCAATCAACGCCCTTTCCTTTGCTTTAAAGCGATCGACGCGTGCGTCGATGGGGCCGTCGGCGTAGCGGCGGGCCAGGTCCAGGTAGTCCTCGAAGTGGCGGGATTCGCTTTTCAGCAGGTAGCGGTAGTAGCGGCCCAGGTCGGCGTCCACTCTCGGCGCCAGCGCGGCGAAGCGTTCACAGGAGCGCGCTTCGATCAGGGCGCCGACGATCAGGGTGTCCACCAGACGTTGCGGCTCGGCGGTGCTCACTTCGGCGCGCAGGGCGCCGGCGTAGCGGGACGGCGAGAGGTGATCGTAGCGAATGCCGCGCTCGCGCATCAGGCCCACCACCTGTTCGAAGTGCAGCAGCTCTTCCCGGGCGAGTTGACTGAGGTTGTCGAGCAGCTCCGGGCGGTCCACGTAGCGGAACATCAGATTCAGCGCCGTGGAAGCCGCCTTCTTCTCGCAGTGCGCGTGGTCGATCAGCAGCAGGGCCTCGTTCTCCAGCGCCCAGCCGATCCACGCCTCCGGCGTCCTGCAGGGCAAAAACTCAATCAGCGGGGAGATATCGGTCATGGGTACCTCGAAATCGGGGCGGCCATTATAGGCCCGACTGGCGTTATACCCATACCCCCGTATAATCGCCGCCCATGGGTCGACGAACCAATCCTTATATTCAAACGCTGAAAGGCCGCGCCGCCGTGGGCGCCCTGCGCCTGCTCGGGCTGCTGCCCTTCAGACTCAACCGCGCCCTGGCCACCGTGCTGGGCCGGCTGCTGTCGCGGCTGTCCACCGAAGCCCGGCAAGTCACCCGGATCAACCTGTCGCTGTGCCTGCCGGACCACCCGGATCGCGAACGCCTGGTGCGCGAGTCCCTGGTGGAAAGCGTTAAGAACACCTTCGAGATCGCGCGCTTCTGGAGCAAACCGGAAGACGGTCTGCGGCGAGTGGTGGCGGAACAGGGTGACACTCCCCTGCGCCAGGCGGTGGCCAACAAGGAACCGATACTGATCCTGGCACCCCATCTGGGCTGCTGGGAAGTCCTCAACTTCTGGCTGGCCCGCGAATTCGGGCTGCACGCCATGTTCGCCCCCTCCGGCCTGCCGGAACTGGACGCGCTGGTCAAAAAGGGCCGGGAGCACTTCGGCACCACCATGTACCCGGCCACCGCCCGGGGCGTGGCCGGGCTGGTGCGCGCCATGCGCAAAGGGGCGCTGACCGCGATTCTGCCGGATCAGGTGGCGGACCGGCGCAGCGGCCGCTTCGCGCCCTTTTTCGGGCAGCCCGCCTACACCGGCACGCTGAGCTGCAAGCTGGTCAAGCAAACCAACGCCCGGGTGTTCATGGCCTGGGCGCGCCGGCTGCCCGGCGATGCCGGCTTCGAGATCCGCGTGCGGCCCGCCGATCCGGACATCCACGACGAGGATCTGGACCACGCCCTGAGAGCCATGAACCGCTCCATCGAGGCGCTGATCCTGGAGCAGCCCGGCCAGTACCTGTGGAGCTACAAGCGCTTCCGCCGCCAACCGCCCGGAGGCACCCTGCCCTATTAACGCATCACTGTGCGAGCGGCCCCCGCCCGCGAAAGGGAGCACCTGTGCGAGCGGGCCCACCCACGAAAGGAAGCACCTGTGCGAGCGGGCCTCGCCCGCGAAAGGGAGCGAAGCTCCCGGCAGGATGCCAGAGAGCTTTCTAACGACCGCACCAACAGCCTCTCTGGGATCCTGCCGGCAAGCAAAGCTTGCCTTTCGCGGGCCAGGCCCGCTCCCACAGTTATTCCGAACATTCATGTCATGAATGGCTCTAAGGGCTGTTTGATTTAACAGTGGATAGCGTTTCCGCTATACTCCGCGCGCATTTCCACCCCCGGACATACCCCAAACAACTGATTTCCAAAAGAAATCAGTCAGACGAAACGAGGGATTCGCTGTGCTAGAAGCCTATCGCAAACACGTAGAAGAGCGCGCCGCCCAGGGCATTCCGCCCAAGCCGCTGGATGAAGTGCAGACCGCCGAACTGGTGGAACTGCTCAAAAACCCGCCCGCTGGCGAAGAAGCATTCATTCAGGACCTGTTCGTGAACCGGGTCCCGCCGGGCGTGGACCAGGCCGCCTACGTGAAGGCCGCCTTCCTGACCGCCATCGTGAAAGGCGAAGCCAGCTCCCCTCTGATCGACCGCAAGCGTGCCACCGAACTGCTCGGCACCATGCAGGGCGGCTACAACGTGGCGCCGCTGATTGAACTGCTGGATGACGAAGAGCTGGCCGACGTGGCCGCCCAGGAACTCAAACACACCCTGCTGGTGTTCGATGCCTTCCACGACGTGGAAGACAAAATGAAAGCCGGCAACGCCAAGGCCAAGGAAGTGATCGAATCCTGGGCCGAAGGCGAGTGGTTCACCAACCGCAAGGACCTCTCCGAGAAATTCACCGTCACCGTCTTCAAGGTGCCCGGCGAGACCAACACCGACGACCTGTCCCCGGCCCAGGATGCCTGGAGCCGCCCGGACATCCCGCTGCACGGCAACGCCATGCTGAAGAACGCCCGTGAAGGCATCGTGCCCGAGAAGGACGGCGAGATCGGCCCGCTCAAGCAGATGGAAGAGCTGAAAGCCAAGGGCCACCCGGTGGCCTATGTGGGCGACGTGGTCGGCACCGGCTCCAGCCGTAAGTCCGCCACCAACTCCGTGCTCTGGCACTTCGGCGAAGACATCCCCTACGTGCCCAACAAGCGCGCCGGCGGCGTCTGCATCGGCGGCAAGATCGCGCCCATCTTCTTCAACACCATGGAAGATTCCGGCGCCCTGCCCTTCGAGTGCGACGTGGAAAAGATGAACACCGGTGACGTGATCGACATCTACCCGTTCGAGGGTCGCGTCGAGAAAGACGGCGAAGTGATCGCCGAGTTCGAGCTGCGTTCCCAGGTGCTGCTCGACGAAGTGCGCGCCGGCGGCCGCATCAACCTGATCATCGGCCGTGGCCTCACCACCAAGGCCCGCACCGCCCTGGGCCTGGAAGAATCCACCCTGTTCCGCAAGCCCGAGCAGCCGGGCGATTCCAACGCCGGCTTCACCTTGGCGCAGAAGATGGTCGGCAAGGCCTGCGGCCTGGAAGGCGTGCGTCCGGGCATGTACTGCGAACCGAAGATGACCACCGTGGGCTCCCAGGACACCACCGGCCCGATGACCCGGGACGAACTGAAAGACCTGGCCTGCCTGGGCTTCCAGGCGGACCTGGTGATGCAGTCCTTCTGCCACACCGCCGCCTACCCCAAGCCGGTGGACGTGGAAACCCAGCACACCCTGCCCGACTTCATCATGAACCGCGGCGGCGTGTCCCTGCGCCCGGGTGACGGCATCATCCACTCCTGGCTGAACCGCATGCTGCTGCCCGACACCGTGGGCACCGGCGGCGATTCCCACACCCGCTTCCCGATGGGCATCTCCTTCCCGGCGGGCTCCGGCCTGGTGGCGTTCGCCGCCGCCACCGGCGTAATGCCGCTGGACATGCCGGAATCGGTCCTGGTGCGCTTCAAGGGCAAGCGCCAGCCCGGCGTCACCCTGCGTGACCTGGTCCACGCCATCCCCATGCAGGCCATCAAGGACGGCCACCTGACCGTCGCCAAGGCCGGCAAGAAAAACGTGTTCTCCGGTCGCGTGCTGGAAATCGAAGGCCTGGACGACCTCACCGTGGAGCAGGCGTTCGAACTGTCCGACGCCTCCGCCGAGCGTTCCGCCGCCGGCTGCACCATCACCCTGTCCGAGGACAGCGTGACCGAATACCTGAAGTCCAACATCACCTTGCTCAAATGGATGATCGGCAACGGCTACGGCGACGCCCGTACCCTGGAGCGCCGTATCCAGGGCATGGAAGAGTGGCTGGCCAACCCGAGCCTGATGCGCGCCGACGCCGACGCGGAATACCACACCGTGATCGAAATCGACATGGATCAGATCAAGGAACCGGTGCTGTGCTGCCCGAACGACCCGGACGACGCCAAGACCCTGTCCGATGTCGCCGGCGCCAAGATCGACGAGGTATTCATCGGCTCCTGCATGACCAACATCGGTCACTTCCGCGCCGCCGGCAAACTGCTGGAGAAAGTGGACGGCCTCACCACCCGCCTGTGGGTGGCGCCGCCCACCAAGATGGATCAGCACCAGCTCACCGAAGAGGGTTACTACAACATCTTCGGCCGCGCCGGCGCGCGCACCGAGATGCCCGGCTGCTCCCTGTGCATGGGCAACCAGGCCCGGGTGGCGGCGAAGTCCACGGTGGTGTCCACCTCCACGCGGAACTTCCCCAACCGCCTTGGCCAGGGCGCGGACGTCTACCTGGCGTCGGCGGAGCTGGCGGCCATCGCGGCGGTGCTCGGCAAGCTGCCGACCACCGAGGAGTACCTGGAGTACGCCGGCACCATCGACGCCATGTCGGGTGAGATCTACCGTTACCTGAACTTCGACCGCATGGACGAGTATCAGAACGTGGCGGATTCCGTGAAGATTCCGGTGGCTCAGGCGAGCTGATCCGGTGTCCGCGCCTTCGGGCGCGCGGCAATAAAAAGGCCCCGCTTCGGCGGGGCTTTTTTTATCCATCGCGCTTCAGAGTGAAGGGTTGTCCCTCCAGAGGGGACGCGGGGGGTGGGAGCGGCACTTGTGGGAGCTTGCCTTGCAAGCGAAAGGCCGGCAAAGCCGGCCGGCAGGATTCCAGAGACGGTGTTGGTGCTACCGTTAGACAAGTCTCTGGGATCCTGCCGGGAGCTGCGCTCCCTTTCGCGGGCATGGCCCGCTCCCACAAACCGAGCTTCGTAGAAAGGTCCGGGCGGTTATTTGGACCCGTGGCGGCGGCCTCTTCGCATCAGCGAGGTACCGGGTCTCTGGTATCCTGCGGGGCAACCTTTGCCGGGTGGCTAAAGCCACCCTTTCGCGGGCGGGGCCCGCT
>CAZKWA010000131.1:0-5068 GCA_964556345.1 uncultured Alcanivorax sp. | reverse complement strand
GCGCCGCCGGCGACCGGCTGGTGGACCCGCGCTGCTCGGCGGCGCTGGCCGAGCGCTGGTCCGCGCAGCGCGCGGTCCACCCCGACGGTGGACACGACCTGTCGCTGGACGATCCGGACTGGCTGGCACGGACGCTGGCCCGCTGGGCCGACGCTGGCTCGTGACGCCATTGCTCACGAACTAAATAAATCCGCCTCTTTTGGTGATTGACCGCCCGTCCGGGACTCTCTAGCTTGAACATAGAACTCACGGGTTCTGTGTTCGACGCACGGACCGAGCCCCAGCCGGAGATCGCCATGGCCACGCCCCAGGAATTGCGTCAACTAGAGGAGGGCCCCCGCACCCCGCGGGAGCAGATCTGGTTCGACCGTTACGCGCACCACCGCCTCGAGGCCTGGCGCCGGGTGCAGGACCCGCTCGCCGACCGCTGTCTGGAGCGGATCGCTTTTCAGCGTCCGTCCGGGCTGCTCGACGAGGTCGAACGGCGCGCCGCCGAGGAGGGCGGGGTGTATCAGGCGTTCCTGGACCACTGCCATACGGTGCCCGGCTGGGTGGATTTTGACCGCATGGAACTGGGCCGGCGCATGTACCGGCGGTACGGCGCGCTGCAGGGGCTGGTGCTGATGTGTTCCAGCCTGGTGGAGGGCTATGCCCACAACAAACCGTCCCAGGTGCTGGTGGCCACCGGCCGCCTGCAGAAGGATGTGTCGCGACGGATTTACGAAACCGGCCAGATGCTGCACAACATCGCCGCCTCCGACGGTCTGCGCCCCGGTGGCCTGGGCCACCGCACCTTGATGGAGGTGCGGCTTCTGCATGCGGCGGTACGCCGTTTCCTCAGTGAGAGCGGCCGCTGGGACAGCGAGCGCTTCGATCTGCCCATCAATCAGGAGGACATGGCCGGCACGGTGCTGGAGTTCGACTACATGGTGGTGCGCGGTCTGCGCCGCATGGGGCTTTATATAAGCCGCCAGGAGCATGAGGCGATGCATTATTTCTGGCGCTACGCGGGTTATCTGCTGGGCGTGGACGAGGCGCTGCTGACCGCCACCGTGGAAGAGCAGAAAGTGCTGGCCCTGCAGCTCACTTCACACCTTTACGAGCCCACGGAGGACAGCGAAAAGCTGGCCAAGTCCCTGCTTGCCGGCATGGCCCGCAAGCCGCCGTTCCACCTTTCCTACGATGTGCTGGTGGCGGTGAGCCGTTTTCTGATCGGCGATGCCATGGCGGACGACCTGAACCTGCACAGCCGGGTGTCGTCCGCCGCGGCGGTGCGGATCGCGCGCACCGGCCTGGGCGCCGCCAGCCTCGGCCAGCGGCTGTTGCCGGAGACGGTCAAGCGACGGCTGGAAGACATGAACCATGATCTCGGCCGGCGGACCTTGAAGGTGGGGCTGGGCAAGGACCCGGCCCGCTGGGGGTTCAAGGCGATGGCCTGACCCCCGGGGCGAAGCTCAGGAGGCGCTCTTCTCGGCTATCCGCTGCTCGCGGAGCAGCGACACCATATCGGCCAGAATGTGGCCGGTCTCGCGCAGGTAGGGGTCTTCATCGAGCGGCTCGTCGCTGGTTTCCGGGTCCAGTGCGCGCTGCTCTTCCAGGGCGCGCAGATCTTCCATCTTCTCGATCGGCTCTTCGCCCCGGTGCTTGCGCAGGGCGTTCTCGATGTCCAGGCGCTGCTGATCGAAGTCCTCCTGCCAGGCCTTGCGCTGCTTGGCGTTGAGAGACAATTCCCGGCGTTCGTTGGCGCGGTTGAGCAGGTCGCGCAACCGGTTCACGTAGACGAACTCCGGATTGTCGCTGATGCGCGCATCGTGGCGCTCGCGCAGGCCGGGCAGCAGCGGCACCAGATCCTGGTAACGCTGGTACTTGGCCGGGTCGATTTCATCCCAGGGCAGGGCGTTGGGCAGGCTGCTCTCGCCGATCGCCTCTTTGTCGATCAGCGACGGCATGGTCACGTCCGGCACAATGCCCAGGTTCTGGTTGCTGGACCCGGAAACCCGGTAGAACTTGGCGTTGGTCATCTTCAGCTTGCCGTGGTTCAGGTCCAGCAGGGTCTGCACCGTACCCTTGCCGTAGGTCTGATCGCCGACGATCAGGGCGCGGCCGTAATCCTGCATGGCGCCAGCGAAAATCTCCGAGGCGGAAGCGCTGTAGCGGTTGACCAGAACCGCCAGCGGTCCGGAGTAGAGCATGCCGGGGTACTGGTCGTTTTCGACGCTGACGCGGCCGCCGGCCTCGCGCACCTGCACGGTGGGACCGCGGTTGATGAACAGGCTCACCAGCTTGTTCACCTCCAGCAGTGAACCGCCGCCGTTGTTGCGCAGGTCGATGACCAGGCCGTCGACGTTTTCCTTGCGCAGTGCCACCAGCAGCTCCGCCACATCGCGGGTGGTGCTGGTGTAGTCCGGGTCGCCCCGGTGGAAGGCGTTGAAATCCATGTAGAAGGCGGGAATCTCGATAATCCCCAGCTTCATGGTGTCGCCGTCGTGATCCACTTCGATCACTTCTTTCTTCGCCGCCTGCTCCTCCAGAACCACCTTGTTCCGGGTAATGGCGATGGTGCGGGTGTCGTGCTCGCTGGCGCGGCCGGCGGGAATCACCTCCAGGCGCACCTTGGACCCCTTGGGACCGCGAATCTTGTCCACCACTTCATCCAGACGCATGCCGATCACATTGACCATGTCGCCGTCGCCCTGGGCAACGGCGATCACCCGGTCGGCCGGGCTCAGCTGGCCCTGCTTGGCGGCGGGGCCGCCGGGCACGAGGCGCACCACCTTGGTGTAGCCGTCCTCGTACTGCAGCACCGCGCCGATCCCTTCCAGCGAGCGGCTCATGCTGATATCGAAGTTCTCGGAGTTGTGCGGGGTGAAGTAGTTGGTGTGCGGGTCGAAGGTCTGCGCCAGCGCGTTCATATAGGTCTGGAACACGTCCTCGGGGGTGTTCTGCCGGACGCGGTTGAGCTGGCTCTCATAGCGGTTGGTGAGCCGCTTGCTGATTTCCTCGTCGCTGGTGCCGTTAAGACGCATGGACAGCACCGCGTTGCGAATCTGGCCGCGCCAGATGGCGTCCAGGGCCTCCTGGTCCTCGGCCCAGTCCGCCTCGCCGCGGTCCACCAGCACCTTGCCGTCGCCGTCGAAATCCCAGTCCTCGAAGCCGCCTTCCAGGGTGGCGAGGATTTCGGTGAGCCGGTCTTCCAGGCGGCTCTGGAAACGGTTGAAGATCGAATAGCCCGCTTCCAGCACGCCGTCGCGCAGCTGGTTATCAAGCTGGTCACGATAGGGCTGGAAGGCGTCGATATCCTGCTGGGTGAAATACAGCCGGTTGGGGTCGAGATCCTGCAAATACTGTTCAAGCACCTGTTCGGAGAGCGCGTCGTCGAACTTCAGGCGCCGGTAGTGCAGTTCCAGGCGTTCGACGATTTCCTCGGCGGCTTCGCGGTGGACCTTCTCGGGCTTGAGCGATCCTTCGATGACCGGGTCGTTGCCCAGGTCGCCGCCCACCTTGAGGGCGCCGCCCAGCAACAGGGCCGCCAGGAACACGCCAAACAGCTTGCGAAATACGGACATGAACTTACTCGGCTGCATTTTTTAAGGGTTCCAGGGCAGTATAAAGGAAACCGCCCCTGGGAACAGGGTCGCCCAATCAGCGGGGGCGGAGCAAGCGCGCACGGATAGGCAAACGGCGTTATGGACGACATACTGAGCGCTTTGCCGGACACCCCATGAGGCCCTCGTGCACCGTCTTTTCACCGCCTTTTTCCTGATCGGGATCGTCGGCGCCCTGGCGCAGCTCATCGGCGGCGACCTGCAGGCGCCGGCCCGCGTGGTGTCCGCGCTCTGGGAAGCGGCGGACCTGGCGGTGGAAGTGAGCCTGGGCCTGATCGGCGTGCTGGCCCTGTGGAGCGGCCTGTTCCGCCTGGCCGAGCAGAGCCGGCTCGCCGACCGCATGGCCGCCGGCGTGCGCCCGGTCCTGGCCCGCCTGATGCCGTCCCTGCGCCGTGACCCGGCCGCCGGCGCCGGGGTGTCGATGAACCTGGCCGCCAATATGCTCGGCCTCGACAACGCCGCCACGCCGCTGGGCCTGAAAGCGATGGAATCGCTGCAGGAACACAACCCGGAGCCGCGGCGCGCCACCGACAGCCAGATCATGTTTCTGGTGCTCAACACCTCGTCGGTCACCCTGGTGCCGGTGACGGTGCTGCTTTACCGGGCCCAGCAGGGCGCCGCCGACCCGGCGGCGGTCTACCTGCCAATGCTGATGGCGACCACCGTGTCCACCTTTGTCGGCGTGATGGTCACCGCCCGGTTACAGCGCATTCCGCTGCGTGATCCGTTGTTGATCGCGGTGGCGCTGGGCTGGCTGGCGCTGCTGTCGCTGCTGGCGCTGGGCGTCTACCTGGCGCCGCCGGACCTGGGCAACACCCTGTCCGGGCTGTTCGGCAACGGCATTCTGCTGGCGGTGATCGGGCTGTTCTTCTTCGCCGCCTGGCGCGCCCGCATCGACAGCTACGACTGTTTCGTGGAGGGCGCCAAGGAGGGCTTCACCCTGGCGGTGAAACTGATTCCCTATCTGGTGGCGATGCTGGCCGCCATCGCCATGCTGCGTGCCAGCGGCGTTCTCGAAGCAGTACTGTCGGCTATCCGCCTCGGCGCCGCCGCCCTGGGCTGGGATACGCGCTTCGTGGACGCCTTGCCGGTGGCGTTCCTGAAACCCCTGAGCGGCTCCGGCGCCCGCGCCGCCATGCTGGACGTGATGCAGACCCACGGCGTGGATTCCCTGGCCGGGCGCATGGCGGCGGTGATGCAGGGTTCCACGGAGACCACGTTCTACGTGCTCGCGGTGTATTTTGGCAGCGTCGGCATCCGCGACGTTCGCTACGCCCTGTGGTGCGGGCTGACCGCCGACGCCGCCGGGCTGTTGGCGGCGATCCTCTTGAGCTACGTGTTTTTCGGCTAGTGTGGGAACGGGCCTTGCCCGCGAAAGGGTGGCGCCAGCCACCCGGCCGGATACCAGAGACCTTGTTAGTGCTGCCGTTAGAGGTGCCTCTGAAATCCTGCCGGGAGCTTCG
>CAZKWA010000130.1:0-5151 GCA_964556345.1 uncultured Alcanivorax sp. | reverse complement strand
TGCAGTTGTCGGCGGCGCTGGTCGGTGTGGCCGGCGGCGCGGTAAGCCTGGCAGTAGGAGGCGTCGTAGCCGGGGACGTCGAGGCGGTCGCCAAGGACGCCGACCAGCGCTTCGTCCAGTTCCTGGGTGAGGATCGCCGCTTCCAGGGCGTGGGCGGAGGTGGCCATGACGTTTTCGGGCAGCAGCCGCACGGCCTTGGGCAGGGCGCGGCGGATCTCGCGCGCCACCGGCAGCAGGTCGCGGCCGCCGTAAACGTCATCGAGCAGGAAGGTGACCCCGGGGCGCAGGGCCGGGTCCTCGAGCAGGGCCTGGTGAGTGTCCATCAGACGCTGGCGCTGGAAGGCCTGCACCCGGCCCAGGCGGACAAGGAATTCATCGTCGCCGCCGTGCTGGCGCAACGCGAAAAAGCGTTCCAGATAAATTTGCAATTGCTCGCCGGCGTTCATGACGGATCCTCCGGCGGGCGATAATAGCAGAATTGTAGGAGCGGGCCCTGCCCGCGAAAGGGAGCGAAGCTCCCGGCAGGATCCCAGGGACCTTGATGATGGTGTGCTTGGAGGCGTCTCTACAATCCTGCCGGCCGGCTTTGCCGGCCTTTCGCGGGCGGGGCCCGCTCCCACAGGTCCGCTCGCACAAGGTTTTTCGCCGCTACAGAATGTAGCGGCTGAGGTCCTCGTCGGAGGCCAGCTCGCCGAGGTAGCGGTCCACCGCTTCGGCGTCCAGCACCAGGGGTTTGTCGTGGTACTGGGTGGCCAGGTCGTCGGCGTCGTAGCTGATTTCCTCGAGCAGCTTTTCCATCACCGTGTGCAGGCGCCGGGCGCCGATGTTCTCGGTGCGCTCGTTGACCTGCCAGGCCACTTCCGCGACCCGGCGGATGCAGTCCTCGGTGAGCTCCAGATTGAGCCCCTCGGTGGCCAGCAGGGCTTTGTACTGCTCGGTGAGCGAGCACTTGGGCTCGGTGAGGATGCGCTCGAATTCCTCGGGTGTCAGCGCGCTCAGTTCCACGCGGATCGGCAGACGGCCCTGCAACTCCGGAATCAGGTCGCTGGGCTTGGCCAGATGGAAGGCGCCGGAGGCGATGAAGAGGATGTGATCGGTGCGCACCATGCCGTACTTGGTGCTCACGGTGGAGCCTTCGATCAGCGGCAGCAGGTCGCGCTGCACGCCCTCGCGGGAGACGTCGGTGCCGCCGGTCTCGGAGCGCTTGGCGACCTTGTCCAGCTCGTCGATGAAGACGATGCCGTGGTTTTCCACCACGTCGATGGCCTGCACCTTGAGTTCGTCTTCGTTGACGAAGCGGGCCGCTTCCTCGTCACGCAGCAGCCGCAGCGCTTCGCGCACTTTCAGCTTCTGCGATTTCTTGCGACCGCTGCCGCCCATGCGCGAGAACATCTGCTGCAGCTGGCTGGTCATTTCTTCCATGCCCGGCGGCGCCATGATTTCCACCCCTTGCGGGTTGGCGCTCACTTCCACTTCGATTTCCTTATCGTCCAGTTCGCCTTCGCGCAGTTTCTTGCGGAAGATCTGGCGGGTGTTGGAATCGTTGTCGGCCTGTTCGCCACGGGCATTGGGCAACAGGGCGTCGAGCACCCGGTCTTCGGCCGCGTCCTCGGCTTTGTGGCGCACGCGCGCCATTTCCTTTTCGCGTAGCAGTTTGATCGCCACTTCCATCAGGTCGCGGATGATCGACTCCACGTCCCGGCCCACATAGCCGACCTCGGTGAACTTGGTGGCTTCGATTTTCAGAAAGGGCGCGTCGGCCAGTTTCGCCAGGCGCCGGGCGATTTCGGTCTTGCCGACGCCGGTGGGGCCGATCATGAGGATGTTCTTGGGCGCCACTTCGGCGCGCATTTCTTCCGGCAGCTGCATGCGCCGCCAGCGGTTGCGCAGGGCCAGGGCCACGGCTTTCTTGGCGTCTTCCTGGCCGACGATGTGCCGGTTCAGCTCGCTGACGATGTCACGGGGGGACAAGGAGGACACTATTCGATCTCCTCAAAGGTGTGATTCTGATTGGTGTAGATGCAGATGTCGCCGGCGATCTTCAGGCTTTGCGCCACCACGTCCCGGGCCGGCAGGTCGGTGTTGTGCAACAGGGCGCTGGCGGCGGATTGCGCGAACGGGCCGCCGGAGCCGATGGCGATCAGGCCTTCTTCGGGCTCCACCACGTCGCCGTTGCCGGTGATGATCAGGGAGTTTTCCTTGTCCGCCACCGCCAGCAGGGCTTCCAGGCGGCGCAGGGCGCGGTCGGTGCGCCAGTCCTTGGCGAGCTCCACTGCGGCCCGTACCAGATGGCCCTGATGTTTTTCCAGCTGGGCTTCGAAGCGCTCGAACAGCGTGAAGGCGTCGGCGGTGCCGCCGGCGAAACCGGCGATGACCTTGCCGTGGTAGAGGCGGCGCACCTTGCGCGCGTTGCCTTTCATGATGGTGTTGCCCAGGGTGACCTGGCCATCGCCGCCGATCACGACGTTATTGCCGCGCCGCACCGAGACGATGGTCGTGCCGTGATATTGCTCCACGGAAACCTCCTTATCCTGATTTGCATTGGATGTGCGGGTGGCACGGGAGGTTTTCAAGCGCGCGGGCGGTTACTCTTTCAGTTGGATGGGCAGGGTCTCGACGCCGCTGGCGGCCAGTTTGTCCTGGGCGCGGTGCAGCGTGTTGATATTGTCGTAGGGCCCCACCATCACCCGGTGCCAGGTGTCGCCGTTATCCATATCCACCGGCTGGATGCGTGCCTGGTAGCCTTTGAGGATCAACTCGGCGCGGCGCCGGTCCGCGTCTTTTTCGTTGCGGAAGCTGCCCGCCTGCAGCACGAAGCGCTTGTCGTGACGCCCGGCCACCGGTTTGTCGGCCGTCGTGTCGCCGCTGCTCTGAGTATCGCCGCCGCCACGGCTTTCTTCCTGTTCGTCGCCGTCGCCCTTGGGCACGATCACTTCCATCTTCGGCAGCACCGCGTAGAAGTCGAACTTGGGCTGGTCTTCCTTGCCGCCGCTTTCCTGGTTCTCCTTGCCCTTGTCCTCGGGTCGCGGCTTGTCCGCCACGGTGCGGTCACCGCCGCCGGTGCGGCCCTGTTCCATCTGCACATGGGCGAGGTGGACCAGGAACGCCACGAACAGGCCGGCGATGGCGCCGGTGAACAGCCAGACCCAGCCGGGTACCTGGCGGGACTGCTTTTTCGAGCCGCCGCGACTGGCGCCGCGGCGCGAGGTGTTCTTCGCCATTACATACGCTCCAGGGGTGTCAGGCCCAACAGCGCCAGGCCCCGTGACAGGGTGCGCGCGGTGAGCGCCGCCAGCTTCAGGCGGCTGGCGCGGATCGCCGGGTCGTCCACGGCGAGAATCGGGCAGTGTTCATAGAAGGCGGAAAACAGGCCGGCGAGATCGTACAGGTAGGCGCAGAGAAAGTGCGGCTGGCCCTTGTCGGCCACCTGGCCGATCACTTCACCGAATTGCACCAGGCGGGCGGCCAGCGCCTGCTCCGCGTCGTGCTCAAGCTGGAAGTCGCCGCTCACCTGGGTCTGCACCTGGTCCAGCGCCAGGCCGGCCTTGCGGAAGACGCTCACCACCCGGGTGTAGGCGTACAGCAGATAGGGCGCGGTATTGCCGTCGAAGCTGAGCATCTGTTCGAAGTCGAAGATGTAGTCGCTGCTGCGGTTCTTGCTCAGATCGGCGTATTTGACCGCGCCGATGCCCACCGCCCGGGCGATGCCGCGCAACTCGTTCTCTTCCAGGTCGCCGTTTTTCGAGCGCACCAGGTCGTAGGCGCGCTGCTCGGCCTCGTCGAGCAGGTCGATCAGTTTCACGGTGCCGCCGTCGCGGGTCTTGAAGGGGCGGCCGTCCGGGCCGTTCATGGTGCCGAAGCCCATGTGCGCCAGGTCCACGCCTTCGCCGACGAAGCCGGCCCGGCGGGCGACGGTGAAAATCTGCTGGAAATGCAGCGCCTGGCGCTGATCGACGAAATACAGGATGCGGTCGGCGCCCAGGGTGCCGGCGCGGTAACGCAGCGCCGCCAGGTCGGTGGTGGCGTACAGGTAGCCGCCGTCCGCCTTGCGCACGATCACCGGCAGGGGATCGCCGTCCTTGTTCTTGAACTCGTCGAGGAACACGCACAGGGCGCCCTGGTCCTCGCTGAGCAGGCCGGCCTTGTCGAGATCGGCGACCACGTCGGCCAGGTCGTCGTTGTAGGCGCTTTCACCGCGTACGTCATCGGGGCCCAGGGTCACGCCCAGGCGGCGGTAGACCGCGTCGCAGTGGCTCAGCGACACCTGATTGAATTCGCGCCACAGGGACAGGCAGTAGTCGTCGCCGGACTGCAGTTTCACCACCAGCGCCCGGGCCCGGTCGGCGAACGCCGGTGACTGGTCGAAACGCTGCTTGGCGGCGCGGTAGAAATTTTCCAGATCACCCAGTTCCCGGTGGAGTTGCTCGCCGCTTTCCTGGTCCTTCTGTTCCTCCAGGTAGGCCAGCAGCATGCCGAACTGGGTGCCCCAGTCGCCGACGTGGTTCTGCGGCACCACCTTGTGGCCCAGGAAATCAAGCGTGCGCACCACGGCGTCGCCGATGATGGTGGAGCGCAGATGGCCGACGTGCATTTCCTTGGCCAGGTTGGGCGACGAATAGTCCACCACCACGGTCTGAGCGCGCTCCGGGCGCGGTACCGCCAGGTGAGGATCTTCAAGCGCCGCCTCCAGCTGGCTGTTGAGCCACTGGGCCGCCTGGAAGAAATTGATGAAGCCGGGGCCGGCGATATCGACCCGGGCCACCGCCGGGTCGTCGGGCAGGGCGTCCACCAGCGCCTGGGCCAGGTCGCGGGGCTTGAGCCCGGCCGGTTTGGCCAGCAGCATGGCCAGGTTGGTGGCGAAGTCGCCGTGGCTTTTGTCCTTGGTGCGATCAATCTGCACCGGGGGCCGGGCGTCGCCGGGCAGGGTGCCATTGTCGCGCAGGGTGTCCAGAGCGTGTTCGATCAGGGTTATCAGGCGGTCTTTCATGCTTCATCGCGGCCATTGGATGGACGGGCGATTGTACGGCAATCGGAAAGCGAATGCCGCCTCCGGGCGTCTAGGGCCTGTTCACACTACTTGCATCACGCCTGCTGGGTGCCCTTTTTGCTTCCAGCTAGGCGGAGGGAGCGCCGTTTGGTGACTCCAAATAA
>CAZKWA010000129.1:0-5166 GCA_964556345.1 uncultured Alcanivorax sp. | reverse complement strand
GGGACGGGTTCACGGCGTTCCCGGAAGGGCAGAACACAGACCCGCGCCCCCGCTGGAGGGTCCCGCCGGAATCAGAGCTTGATGGCGACGAAGCGGGCGTTGCCGTCGCGGTTGACCAGCGCCGGCACGGTGCCCTCCTCGGGCAGGTCGGCGGCGATCCCGCGATAGGCGTCGAGGCTGTCCACCGGCTCGCCGTTGAGGCTCACCAACAGGTCGCCACTGCGCAGCCCGGCGCGGGCGGCCGGCCCGTCCTGGACGCCGGTGATCACCACGCCGTGGTCGGCCTTCACCCGGGCCAGCTCGGCGGCGCTGGCGGCGCGCACTTCCAGCCCCAGCTTGTCCGACTCGCCCTGCGCCGGGTCCGGCTGGCCGGCCATGCCCGCCTGGGGATTGTCCGGCAGTTCGCCCACGGTCACCTCCAGGGTTTTCTCGTCGCCATCGCGGACCACGGTCATTTCCGCCTCGGTGCCGGCCTTGAGGGCGCCGACCCACTTGGGCAGCTGCGAGGAACGGTGAATCTCGCGGCCGTTGAAGGCGACGATCACGTCGCCGGGCCGGAGCCCCGCTTCCGCCGCCGGCGAGCCGCTCTGCACCTGGGCCACCAGGGCGCCCATGGGCTTGTCCAGGCCGAAGGATTCGGCCAGATCGCGGTCCACTTCCTGGATCAGCACGCCCAGCCAGCCCCGGCTGACCTCGCCGGTTTCCTTGAGCTGGTCGGCCACGTCCATGGCCAGGTCGATGGGAATGGCGAAGCTCAGACCCATATAGCCGCCGGAACGGCTGACGATCTGGGAGTTGATGCCGACCACCTGGCCGTTGAGGTTGAACAGCGGGCCGCCGCTGTTGCCCGGGTTAATGGCCACGTCGGTCTGAATGAAGGGCACATAGTTGTCGGTGGGCAGGCTGCGGCCCTTGGCGCTGACGATGCCGGCGGTCACCGAGCTGTCGAAACCGAACGGCGCGCCGATCGCCAGCACCCATTCGCCCACCTGCAGGTCGTCCGAGGAGCCGATGTCCACCACCGGCAGGTCGCTGGCGTCCACCTTGATCAACGCCAGATCGCTTTGCGGGTCGGAGCCGACCAGTTCGGCGTCCAGCTCGCGGCGGTCCTGCAGACGCACCACGATTTCGTCCGCTTCGCCGACCACGTGGTAGTTGGTGAGCACGTAGCCGTCGCTGGAAATAATAAAGCCGGAACCCAGGGATTCCATCTCCGAGCGCGGGGCCGGGCCGCCCGGGCCCCCGGGCCCGCCGCCGAACTCGTCGAAGAAGCGGCGGAACATCTCGGGAAGCTGATCCATCTGCGGCTGCTGGCCGCGCTCGCGGTGGGTCACGGTGCTGATGTTGACCACCGCCGGCGCTTCCTTTTTCACCAGGGCGGTGAAATCCGGCAGGCCGGTGACCAGCGGCTCGCCGTCGCCGGTTCCGGCGCGGGCCGGCGCCGTGTCACGGCTGTCGTTGGCACCCTGTTTGGACGGGTTGTCGGTGTCCTGGCCGCAGGCGGCGAGCACGCCGGCCAGCGCCAGCATCAACAGAATACGATGCGTTATCCCCATGGAAAGGCTCCCTTCTACCGTGTTCTCGGTTCAAGGCCGGGGTCAGCGCGCGGGCCGCACCCGGATAGTAGTTTCAGCATCAACGGCGCTGCCCGGACGGCTCAGCACGCGGGGCTGGTAGCGCCCGGCGCCGGCGACGCGGCGACCGTGCAGACGAGTGATCAGGAAGCCCAGGAGCAGGCCGCCGACGCCGAACAGGGCGGCGCCGTCCACGGCGCGCCCGGCCAGCGTCAATGTCAGGGCGTCGCCGAGCAGAGCGCCGCCGAACAGCAACGCCAGCGGCAGGGCATACACCCAGAGCGCGCCATAGAGGACTGCTTTTTCGGGCACCCCGATCACTACCGGGTCGCCGTCTCGAAACCTGAGGTCGGTGACCACCCGCAGGCGGGCGCGCTGCCCGGCGGCCTGGCGGTTGATCACGCTGTGCCCGCATCCCTGGCGGGCCTGACACGACGAGCAGGTGCCGGCGCGCACCGTTTCCACCCAGATCGCGCCGGGTTCACGGGCCACCACACGTCCCTGCTCTTCAATCATGGCCGCGATGCCCCCGTCATGACCGTTCGTCGGCGGCGCTGATGGCCACCGCTTCCATGATCCGTTCGGCGGTGGGCTGCGGAATTTCGCCCACCAGGGTCATCAGGTAACTGCGCTCGCCAAGGTTCTGCACCCGGCTGATGGCCACGGTGGGGCCGACCCGGCTGACGCCCTCTTCCACCTGGTCGCTGGCGACACTCTCCACGAACAAGGTAAAGGTGGCCAGGCCGTCGGTGTAGCTTTGCGCGGTGACCGGCTGACGCCTATCCGCGACCCGCCGCCAGTCGCGGTCGGCGGCCTCGAAGCCGCGCGGCAGCCAGCCGGCGTCCACGTTCATGCGCTCGGACCCGGAGGCCGGCACGGTCTCCAGGGAGCGCTCGGCAATCACCTTGGGCAACTGGAAATCGGAGCGCTGCAGCCCGGGATCCAGGTCCAGGGAAACGAATTCGACGCGCTCCACGGCCAGGCCGCTGGCGTCCACCATTTCCGATTTCAACAGCAGGCTGCTCTCGCGGTCCACCCACAGCCGGTAGCCGTAGCGGTGGTTGTCCAGCGGCGCGACCCGCATGCGGGTGGTGGCGCGCCCGGCCACCCGGCCGTCGCCGTCCACCAGGACGTTGTACTGTTCGGGAATCGACGACGACAGCCGCTCGCGGAACGCCAGCAGGCCGGTATCGTTGTCATTGATGCGGGTGAGCGTGCCATTGGGATGCAGGCACACCACCTCGTCGCCCAGTTGCAGCACTTCCACGAGGCGGCCATCGAGATGGGTGAGGCGCTGGTATTGCTTACCGTCGATCACCGCGTGGCTCAGTTCCATGGTGCTCACTTCGCCGCCCAGCTGGTAGAGGAAGCGGCCCCGGTACTGCAGCTGCTGGGTGGCTTCGGTCATCTCCTCCAGCAGCGTCTGGGCGGGCGTGGTGTCGGCGATCGCGACGGGTGCGGCGAGGGGTGCGGCCAGGGTGAGGCCGAGGGCGAGGGTCCGCATCATTCGTTAGCGCGCTCCGTTACGGGCGTCCATGCTCACCAGGCGAGCGTAGGGCATCATCCCCTGGCTGCTATGGCGGGCGGTGAATTCACTGTGGCGCAGCAGCATGGCGTTGACCCGCGGCTGGCCGGTGTTCACGGTGCCGGTGGCGCGCTCGCCCTGACGGGCGCTCTGGGCCACCAGGGACGTCTCTCCGAAGGGCCGGGTCAGACGCTGCTCCGCGGCCACCGGCGCGGTGCTTACCGGGGCGGCGCCGGTGGGCGCGGCACCGTCATTGGCGGCCAGCGTGGGCGTCGCGCCGGTGCCGGCGGGCACGCTCCAGTACTGCCAGCCGATCACGGTGGCGGCGGCCACCGAGGCGGCCACCGCCACCCGGGCGAAGCCGCCCATCATGCCGGAGCGCCGAGCCGGCTTGGATTCCGCCGCCAGGGCGGCGGACAGCCGCGCGTTGAACGCCGGCGGCACTTCCCGGCTGGCGTGGCCGCGCAGGGTGTCGCTGGCCAGCTGCCAGCGGCCCAGTGTCGCCATGTCGGCCTGGTCCAGGTCGCGCAGTACGCGCCGGGTTTCCAATTCGCTTGTTTCGCCGTCCAGGAAAGCGGAAAGCGCTTCGTAGTCCCTGTTCATGTCCTCACCCTCTGTCTCCGCGCTGCGACCCGAGCAGGGGGCGCACCGCTTCATCGATGGCTTCACGGGCCCGGAAGATGCGGGAACGAACGGTTCCCACCGGACACTCCATGACCGCCGCGATATCCTCGTAGCTGAGACCTTCGAATTCACGCAAGGTGACGGCGGTCTTCAGCTCCTGGGGCAGCTCCTCGATAGCCTTGTGGATAACTGCCTCCAGTTCCTCAGACAACAGGTGTGACTCCGGGGTTCCAATTTCATGGAGCATCTCCGCGCCACTGTACTGTTCCGCCTCGGCGGCATCCAGGTCGGAGCCCGGCGGGCGGCGGCTCAGGGACACCAGGTGATTCTTGGCGGTATTCACCGCGATACGGTAGAGCCAGGTGTAAAAGGCACTGTCGCCACGGAAACGGGGCAGCGCGCGCCAGGCCTTGATGAACGCTTCCTGGGCGACGTCCTGGACCTCGTCGTGGTCACGCACATAGCGGCTGATCAACGCGAAGATACGCTGCTGATACTTGAGCACCAGCACCTCGAAGGCGCGCTGATCACCGGCCTTGGCTTTCTTGACCAACTGTTCGTCTGACACCGGGGCTCCCTTCAAGGTGACACTGTTCCCAGCCTGGCGGAGGGTAAAACGCAGTATTGTATCAGGTGTTCCACGGGCGGCTATACTAGCGCCTCCGGAAGCACCGGTTTTCACATTGGTTCAACATTTCCCAGCTACCATTTCCCAGCTAAAGAGGCTTCATGGCCACCTTCCGCTACGACGTTCTGATCATCGGCTCCGGCGCCGCCGGGCTTACCGTGGCCCTGGGCCTGCCCGACGGCATCCAGGCGGCGCTGCTGTCCAAGGGCGAGCTCACCCACGCGAGCACTTACTACGCCCAGGGCGGCGTGGCCGCGGTGCTCGACAGTGACGACTCCCTGGAAAGCCACGTGCGCGACACCCATCTCGCCGGCGGCGGCCTGTGCCATGACGACGCGGTGCGCTACACGGTGGAAAACGGGCCGCGCGCGATCCGCTGGCTGATCGACCAGGGGGTGGACTTTACCCGCCTGGAGGGCTCGGAGGCCAACCCCCTGCCCTATCACCTGACCCGCGAGGGCGGCCACAGCCACCGGCGCATCATCCACGCCGCCGACGCCACCGGGGTGGCGATCTCCAGCACGCTGATCGACCGGGTCAAGGAGCGCGACAATGTACACCGCTTTGAACACCGGGTCGCGGTGGATCTGATTCTGCAGGAGCACGACGGCGAGCAAGGCAAGGAGAAACGCTGCTGCGGCGCCTATGTGCACAACATCAAAACCGGCGACACCGATGTGATCCTGGCGCGCTCGGTGGTGCTGGCCACCGGCGGCGCCTCCAAGGTGTACCTGTACACTTCCAACCCGGACGTGGCCACCGGCGACGGCATCGCCATGGCGTGGCGGGCCGGCTGCCGGGTGGCGAACATGGAG
>CAZKWA010000128.1:1916-5223 GCA_964556345.1 uncultured Alcanivorax sp. | reverse complement strand
GGCTGTCGAGCATTTGCATCACGTTGGCGACGATTTCCGTGGTGTAACGGTCCTGGCCGTCCTGCCCCTGCCATTTACGGGTGCGGATGGACCCTTCCACGTACACCTTGCTGCCTTTCTTCAGATACTCGCCGGCGATCTCGCCGAGCTTGTTGAAGAACACCACCCGGTGCCATTCGGTCCGCTCCTGCTGCTGGCCGGTCTGGCGGTCTTTCCAGCTTTCGCTGGTGGCCAGACGGACATTGGTGACCGCGCCGCCGCTGGGCATGAACCGGGTTTCCGGATCGGCGCCCAGGTTGCCGATCAAAATGACTTTGTTGACGCCTCTCGCCATGGCTGTTCGCTCCCTCTCTCTGTAACGGCCTATAACGGCACGTCTCTAAACGACTTATCTTTCAATGGGACAGCACCGGCCAAAGCCGGTGCGGTGAAAAGCAGATCGGTTATTGTGGCAGCTTTAACCGCTCTTGAAACCCCCGGGATGCGGCCCCGCCCAACCACTAGACCCGTGGCTCGCGGACCTCGGCGCTGAGCGCCGTCAAGGCGTCCTCGTCCAGCAGCTTGTTATCCACCTTCAGCAGCGCCAGGCGCTGCTCGGCGACCACCACCGCTTCCAGCACCCCGGGCACCGATCGCAGCCGCGATGCCGCCCGGTCCCAGTCCTGACCGCTCGCCAGACGGATCACCCGGTTGTCGAGCTTGGGCAATTCGCCCATGCCACGCAAGTAAAGCAGCCACCCCAGGGCAACGACGGCACTGCCCAGGAACACCGCTTCGGCACCGACCCACTGATAGAGCGCACCGCCCAGCTGGCCGCCGATGAAGACCCCCAGGAACTGGCTGGTGGAATAAACCCCCATGGCGGTGCCGCGCGTGCCGGCGGGCGCCGCCCGGCCCACCAGCGAGGGCAGCAAGGCTTCCAGCAGGTTGAAGGCCATGAAGTAGACGAACAACGCCAGCACGAAGTGCCACAGGGTGTCGCCGGCCAAGGCCAGCAGTATTTCAGCGACGATCAACAGCCCCACCGCCACGCGCTTGATCGGCATGGCGCCGCGACGCTCGGCGGCGATGATCAGCGGCACCATGGCCAGGAAGCCGCCCACCAGGACCACCAGATACAGCAGGCTGTGCTGCTCCAGGGCCAGCCCCAGCCGCTGCTTGAGCAACTGCGGCAGCACCACGAAGGAGGCGGTCATGGTCAGGTGCAGCACCAGAATGCCCACGTCCAGGCGCCGCAGAATGGGGTCGCCGAGCACGGTCCGGAAACGCTGCCCGGCGGGCAGGGGCTCGCTGGTACGGACCCGGGGCGACGGCACCCAGACCGCCACCAGCATGGCCGCCAGCCCCAACACCACGGTGAACCAGAACAAGCCGCTCAGGCCCAGCCAGCGGGCCAGCAAGGGGCCCAGGATCAACGCCAGAATAAAGGAGGACCCCACCGCCATGCCGATCAACGCCATCGCCCGGGTGCGGCGCTGTTCGCTGACCACGTCACCGATCAGCGCCATGATCACGCTGGCGATGGCCCCGGCGCCCTGCAGCGCGCGGCCGAGAATAACGCCGTGAATACTGTCGCTGAGCGCCGCCACCGCCCCGCCGATCACGAACAGCAGCAGGCCGACCAACAACAGCGGGCGGCGGCCGAAGCGGTCCGACAGCATGCCGAAGGGGATTTGCAGCAGCGCCTGCATCAGCCCATAGGCGCCGATGGCGGTACCGATCAGCAAGGGGGTGGCCCCATCCAGGCGGGCGCCATAGACGGCGAACACCGGCAGGAGCATGAACAGCCCGAACATGCGCAGAGCGAAAATCGCCGCCAGGGAGCCGGTGGTGGTCAGTTCGGTGCGCCGCAGCGCGGCCCGGGAAGCGTCCGTCATGGTCCAACATCGGTGATACACAAAGGGATCGGGAGTGTACCAGATTCAATTCCTCACCGGGTGAGCGGGATCGGGCCGGGTCCCCGAATCCGGGCCTAAGCCGTTACTCCCAGGCCAAACCGGGCGGGGACTCCCCGTGACCGCCGGATAATGGTAAATTGAACCCCCGCCAAAGCGATGATAAATTGGCAGCTTGAATCAGTTTTTTTTCGTATCCCTTCCCGGGACACACTCTCCCGGTAATCGGGACGCATCATGGACGAATTAATGGACACTCAAGACACACAAAAGGTGTACGTGGTAGGCGGTCAGCACTTGCAGAACGCGCTGCTCACGGAGTTTCTCGACAAAGCGTCGATTGCCGCCACCGCGGTGAAGTCGGTGGAGCAGGTCGACGAGGACGATCTGCGCGCCGTGGAACAGAGCCTGTTCCTGGTGGATTTCCACTCCGTGGACGTGAACGACGTCATCACCCGCCTGCTGGAAACGGACAAGCGCCTCGACACCGAGATTCTTATCGGCGTGTTCAACGTCGATGACGACGACGACCTTTCGCGCCTGGCGGGCCTGCCGATGGTCAATGGCGGCTTCCAGCACGATTGCCCGCAGGGGCTGCTGACCAAGGGCATCAAGTCGATGTTCGAGGGCGAACTGTGGTTCCCGCGCAAGGTGCTGCAGCAATACCTGGTGAAGAGCCGCGCCTTCAACAAGACCTTCGGGCGTAATGAGGTGAACCTCACCGACCGGGAAATCGAAGTGCTCAAGGTGATGGCCACCGGCGCCAAGAACTCGGAAATCGCCACGGTGCTGAACCTCAGCCCGCACACCATCAAGACGCACATCTACAACATCTTCAAGAAGATCAACGCCTCCAACCGCCTGCAGGCGGTGAACTGGGCCCAAGAGAACCTGTAACGCCGGACGCCTGCCCCCGTGTGGGGCACGACACGCCAAGCACCCCGGGCCTGGCGTCCGGCGAGGTTCGTTCTTTCCCCCGTCACGTTCTTTCCCCTATACTGCACTGTTCATTTTGACAGTAGCCAAGGGCACGCCATCTCATGGATACCATTCTGGTTCGGGGCGCTCGCACCCATAACCTGAAAAACGTGGATCTCGATATTCCCCGTGACAAACTGGTGGTGATCACCGGGCTGTCCGGGTCCGGGAAATCGTCACTGGCGTTCGACACGCTCTATGCCGAGGGCCAGCGCCGCTATGTGGAGTCGCTGTCCACCTATGCCCGGCAGTTCCTGTCGATGATGGAAAAGCCGGATGTGGACCATATCGAGGGACTGTCCCCGGCCATTTCCATCGAGCAGAAATCCACCTCGCACAATCCCCGCTCTACGGTGGGCACCATCACCGAGATCTACGATTATATGCGCCTGCTGTATGCGCGGGCGGGCATTCCTCGCTGCCCCGATCATGAC
>CAZKWA010000128.1:0-1906 GCA_964556345.1 uncultured Alcanivorax sp. | reverse complement strand
ATCTACGACTACCTGCGGCTGCTTTTCGCCCGGGTCGGTGAGCCGCGCTGCCCGGAGCACCAGGCGCCGCTGGCGGCACAGACCGTCAGCCAGATGGTGGATCAGGTGCTGGCCATGGAGGAAGGCAGCAAACTGATGCTGCTGGCGCCGGTGATCCGCGAGAAGAAAGGCGAGCACCTGCACCTGTTCGAGGAGCTGCGCGCCCAGGGCTTCATCCGCGTCCGCGTGGACGGCCGTATCTATGATATGGACGACACCCCGGACCTGGACAAGAACAAGAAGCACACCATCGAAGTGGTGGTGGACCGCTTCAAGGTGCGCTCGGACCTGCAGAACCGGCTGGCGGAGTCGTTCGAGACCGCCCTCAATCTGGCCGACGACATCGCGATCATCGCCTCCATGGATGGCACGCCCCTGGACGGGGACAGCGAGGAGATCACCTTCTCCGCCAAGTTCGCGTGCCCGCATTGCGGCTACTCGATCCCGGAGCTGGAACCGCGCCTGTTCTCCTTCAACAACCCGGCGGGCGCCTGCCCGAGCTGCGACGGCCTGGGCGTGAAGCAGTTTTTCGACGAGGACAAGGTGATCACCAGTGAGGAGCTGTCCCTGGCGGAGGGCGCGATCCGCGGCTGGGACCGCCGCAACGTCTATTACTTCCAGATGCTCAGCGCCCTGGCGCAAAGCCTGGATTTCGATATGGACGTGGCGTTCAAGGACCTGCCCAAAACCGTGCGCCGCAAGATCCTCTACGGCACCGGCAAGGAGAGCGTGGAGTTCCGCTATCTGAACGACCGGGGCGATATCATCAAGCGCAACCACCCGTTCGAGGGCATCGTGCCCAATATGGAGCGGCGCTACCGGGAGACCGAGTCGGAAGCGGTGCGTGAGGATCTGGCCAGTTATCTGTCCACGTCCACCTGCCCCAGCTGCGACGGCTCCCGGTTGCGCGAGGCGGCCCGCAACGTCTTCATCGACGACACCACGCTGCCCGAACTGGTGCGGCTGGCGGTGGGCAAGGCGTTCGACTATTTCGATACCCTCAAGCTGCCCGGCAACCGCGGCGAGATCGCCGAGAAGATTCTCAAGGAGATCCGCGACCGCCTGCAGTTCCTGGTCAACGTGGGGCTGGACTACCTGAACCTGGAGCGCAGCGCGGAAACCCTGTCCGGCGGCGAGGCCCAGCGGATTCGCCTTGCCAGCCAGATCGGCGCCGGCCTGGTCGGGGTGATGTACGTGCTGGATGAACCCTCCATCGGCCTGCATCAGCGCGACAACGAGCGCCTGCTCGCCACCCTGACCCGGCTGCGGGATCTGGGTAACACCGTGCTGGTGGTCGAGCACGATGAAGACGCCATCCGCACCGCGGACCATGTGATCGACATCGGCCCCGGCGCCGGCGTGCACGGCGGCCGGGTGGTCGCCCAGGGCACCGCCAAGCAAGTGGCGGCGAACAAGGACTCCCTCACCGGGGACTACCTGTCCGGGCGCCGCAAGATCGCGGTCCCCGCCAAGCGGGTGGCCCCGGGGGACGACTGGCTGACGCTCACCGGCGCCACCGGCAACAATCTGAAAGGCACCGAACTGAAACTGCCCCTGGGGCTGTTCACCTGCGTGACCGGGGTGTCCGGCTCCGGCAAGTCGACGCTGATCAACCACACGCTCTATCCCCTGGCGGCCACCAAGCTGAACAAGGCGACCACGCTCAAAGCCTCGCCCCACGAAAAGCTGGAAGGCCTCGAGCATCTCGACAAAGTGGTCGATATCGACCAGAGCCCGATCGGGCGCACGCCGCGCTCCAACCCGGCCACCTACACCGGCATCTTCACGCCGATCCGCGAGCTGTTCGCCGGCACCCAGGAAGCCCGGGCCCGGGGCTATAAACCCGGCCGCTTCAGTTTGAAAGTCA
>CAZKWA010000127.1:0-5226 GCA_964556345.1 uncultured Alcanivorax sp. | reverse complement strand
CGGGAATCGAACCCGCATCATCAGCTTGGAAGGCTGAGGTTCTACCGTTGAACTATGCCCGCGAACCTTCCTATGCCTGCCAGCCTGCCGGCTTAAATCTGGTGGAGGGGGGAGGATTCGAACCTCCGAAGCTTTCGCGTCAGATTTACAGTCTGATCCCTTTGGCCACTCGGGAACCCCTCCAGAAAAGGGCCTACATTCTCTTTACGCCCCAACCCCTTGTCAACATCTTTTCAGGGATTTTCAAGCTCTTAGCGACGTAAAGTGGAGCTGGCGAGAGGAGTCGAACCCCCGACCGGCTGATTACAAATCAGCTGCTCTACCAACTGAGCTACGCCAGCAGCATAAGGGCTGCGCATTCTATAGAAAGCCCATCGGGCGTGCAATGATTGCCGGGCGATTATGACGTTTGCTCCCCGGAAGGCTGGCAGGCCACCCGGTCGCGGCTCACCGAGGGGTTGCCGACCAGGAAATCCTCCAGCGCGGCGGCGCCGTCCGCCCGCTCGGGCAGATAGAGCCAGTATTCCGTCACCGGCCGGGAGGTCTCCCGCACGAAGGCCGGATAGCCCGCGTTATGCATTTTTACGCGCAAACCCTCGGCGGACTCCGCGCTGCTGAAGTACCCCAGGGAAATGGCGTTGGCGTCCTCGCCGGCCTTGACGATAAAGCTGTCCACGCCCCGGGACTGCAGCTCGCTGAGCACTTCCAGGGCCCGTTCACGGCTTTCGTAGGGAGGCAGATAGACCCAGTTGAGGTGGTCCTTGTGCACCGTGACCGCCCGGATGCGGGCGGCCAGGCCGGCGGCTTCCAGCTGGACCCGGGCGCGCTCGGCGTCGCCCCTCGCGGACCAGGGCCCGACCACCGGGCACAATCCCGGGCGGGCCGGTGCCCCCCGGCGCAGCGCCCGATCCGGTTGCGGCGCCTCGCTGAGCAGACGCAGCCTCGAGGTATTACTGGCCTCGTCGACGTCGGCGTGTTCGGCCACCGTGGACGGCCCGGGGCCCCAAACGGCGCCGGAAGCGAGCTGCCAGCCCAGGTAGACCAGATTCACCACCAGCAGGCTGTAAAAGACCCATCGCACCGACTGTTGCCCCCAGCGTTATTATTGACGTGCCGCCACCCGCTCCAGGCCGTCCAGCACCAGGTCGGGCAAATGCATGAATTCAAAGGAAAAGGCGGAGCTGAGCTCGTCCGCGTCGCCGCCGGTTACCAATACCTTGCAAGTATCCGGAAGCCGTTCACGCAGTTCAACCACCACATCCGTGACGAACGCCACAGACATGCGCAGCAAACCGTTATGCACACACTCACCGGTGGAGCGCCCCAGCTCAAGGCGGGGGCGCGCCTGCTCCACATGAACATCGGCGGTGTCGCGCAGCAGGGCACTGCGCAGCATGCCCAGGCCGGGCACGATATAGCCGCCCAGGAACTGCCCCTCGCCGTCCACGGCGTCAATGGTAAGGGCGCTACCGCAGTCGACGATTATCCCGGCCCCGAAACGCTGCCAGCACTCCACCAGGGCCACCCAGCGGTCCACGCCCAGCCGGCGCGGCTCCGGGTAACAGCTGCTGACCCCGAAGTCGGATTGCCGGGAATAGTAAAACCGGGGACGCACCCCGGCACGCTCTTCGATCAACGCTCCAATCCGCCGGTCCGCCTCGGCGCCGGCCACGGACGCCACCCAGACCGCCTCGAAGGCCCGGCCGCCCGTCTCGAGCGGCGCCCGCAGGGCGTTCGGCCAGTCCCGACCATGGGCGGCCCCGCCCTGTTCCACTTCGCCCGCCTCGCGCCGGCGCCATTTCAGGGCGGTGTTGCCCACATCCACGAACAACTTCATTGCAATCTCAAGCTCACTTCGCCGCCGTGCATGTAATGGGTTTCCCCGTCGATTTCCACCCGTAGAGCACCGTCTTCGGCCACACCGCGCGCCACCCCGCCGCGCTGGCCGGCGCCGGTCTGGATCACCACCGGGCGGTCGCGGCACACGTCAAGGCGGTCAAAGGCCGCCATGAACGGCGCGAAGCCATCCACCGCGAACCGGTCAAGCATGGTGAGAAGCTCATTCGCTACCAGCGCCGCCAGGCGGGTCCGGTCCGGCGGTGTCCCGCAGGCCCGCCGCAGGTCGGTCCAGTCCTGGTCTATGCCGCCGGCCTGGTGATCGCTCATCGAGACGTTGATGCCCACGCCCACCACCACCTGCACCTGGCCTTCCATCTCGCCGGCCAGCTCAATAAGCACACCGCCCAGCTTGGCGCCGTCCACCAGCAGGTCATTGGGCCACTTCAACGACAGCCGCAGGTGCGGAGCCACCTCCGCCAGGGCATGCCCCACGGCCACCCCGGCGGCGAGACTCAAGCCACCCAGCGACGAAAAGCCACCGGACAGCTGGTACAGCACACTCAGGTAGAGGTTGGCGCCGAACGGGGACTGCCAGCGCCGGCCCCGCCGACCACGGCCGGCGCTCTGGTATTCCGTGGTCACCACCAGGGGCCCGCCGGCCTCGGCGGCCAGGGCCATGGCGTCCGCGTTCGTGGAAGGGGTGACCGGCCGAAAGTGGAGCCCGGCGCGGCCGGCCAGGGCCCGCTGCAGGGCGACCGGGTCCAGCGGATCCAGGGCGGTGGCGAGCCGATACCCCTTACCGCGCACCGACTCCACGGCCAGCCCATAGACCTCGGCGGCCCGCTGCAGCCGTTTCCAGATGGCGGTCCGGGACACGCCCAGGGCCTCGCCGAGCGCCGCCCCGGAATGGAAACGACCGTCGGCGAGCAACCGGATCAGGGCCAGGTCCGGATCGGAGTCCTTCAACGATTACTGCTCCCAGATCACGCCACGGGACGCCGCCCAGGTGGGCAGATCCGCCTCGTAGTACTTCTCGATTTCGTTACGCTTGAGCTTAAGCGTCGGCGTGATCAGACCGTTCTCCACGGTCCAGGGGGTTTTACACACCACCAACGCATTGAGCCGTTCGTGGGCATCGATCTGGCTGTTCACTTTCTCCAGCAGGGCGTTCAATTCCTGGGTGAAGTGTTCCTTCTCGGTGCCCTTGCTGAGCTTTTCCTGCTCCTCGGGCGTCAGGTTGAGCAGCGCGATGGGCTGCGCCATGTTCGCGCCGATCACGCAGGCGAGCTCCACGCCGCGCTGGCTGGCAAGCCGGTTCTCGATGGGCGCCGGCGCCACGTACTTGCCCTTTTCGGTTTTGAAGATCTCCTTGATCCGGCCGGTGATGCGCAGCCGTCCACGGCCATCGATCTCACCGACGTCGCCGGTCTTCAGCCAGCCGTCCTCGGACAGCACCTCCGCGGTAAGATCAGGCTGCTTGTAATAGCCGCTCATGTTGGCGACGCTGCGCACCTCGACCTCGCCGGCCTCGCCAATCCGGCACTCAACACCGTCGTTGGGCGTGCCCACCCAGCCGATCTGCTGGTCGCCCTGCTCGGTGGTGTGGGACCAGCCGAAGTTTTCCGTCATGCCGTACACTTCGAGAATCTCCAGGTCCATTTTGTTGAACCAGGAAATAATGTCGGTGGACAGCGGCGCGGCGCCGGACAAGGCCACCCGGCACTCATCCAGCCCCATGGCGCCAAGCACCTTCTTCTTGATCACCCGGTTGAGCAGCGGAATCTTGAGCAGGGTGTTCAGCTTCTTGGGGGGCAGCGCCTCCGAGGCTTTCTGGTAGAACTTGGACCAGATACGCGGCACCGCGAAGAACAGCGTGGGCTTGGCGCGCTTGATGTCCTCGCCGAAAGTGTCCAGGGACTCCGCGAAGTAAACCGTGTTGCCGACATACAACAGCGCCATCTCCACCGCGGCCCGTTCCGCCACGTGGGAAAGCGGCAGGTAGGAGATCATCCGGTCGGAGGGTTCCAGGTTATAGACCTGGATCACCTTGGCGCCCACCGCCGACATGCTCTTGTACTGGTGCATCACCCCTTTGGGCACGCCGGTGGTGCCGGAGGTGTAGATAATGGTGGCCAGGTCGTCCGGGCCCGGCGACGCGGCTTCGCCAAGCGGCTCCTGCTTGGCGACGATATCGGTCCATACCGGGGCCTTGTCGCGCACCTCGTCCGGGGCCAGGGAAAACGCCACCTGTTTCATGCCCTCGGGCACGCCGTCCTTCATCATGCCCCAGTCGTCCAGCTTGCCCACGAAAAGCAGCTTCGACTCACTGTGCTCGAGAATGAGACGCACCGAATCCGCCAGAAGCGTGGGGTAAAGGGGCACGCTCACGCCGCCGGCGACCCAGATCGCGAGGTCCGCGATAATCCACTCCGCGCAGTTCTTCGATACCAGCGCCACCCGGTCGCCGGATTGAATGCCTTCGGCTTTGAGATGGGCGGCCATGCGGTACGCCTCATCCGCCACCTCGTTCCAGGTGTAGCGGCGCACCTTATCGCCACCCAGAGGCTGCACCATGGCGACTTGATCGCCTTGCTCACGACGGCGATCTTCCAGCGCCTGAATAGGGGTCTTCATGGCAACATTGTTGTCATTCGTCATAGTCATCACCTTTTCCCAAACCGAAAAACCAAGTTAAGGCGGCGGGCCACGAAATCGTGTGCCGCCGCTGTGTTATTTGACGATCATTCCCGGAGCCATTGGATAACTCCGGAACACCGGCCCCATGAACACCGCCACGCCCAGCCCCCAGGCGGCGTTCAGTATAAAGCCGCCGATCCAGGTGGCGGCACTGACCGGAAGGCCTTTGAGTGGGAACACCAGGAGCATGGCGACCACGGTGGGGGCGATGGCGCCGAACAAAACGGGCACCAGCCAGTAAAGATGGGTCGGCTTAAAGCGTATCAACCACCACAGCGGCAGCCCCCACACACCGCCCCAGAACGCCAGGGAGAGCACCGCCGGCACGCCCAGAGGGTCGGTCGGTGCCCAATTGTAGGCTGATACCGGCACCACCGCCGCCGCATGGAGCAGCGCCAGCAGGCCTTGATGGAACACCAGGGTAGCCAGAAAACCGGCCACGAAAGCCTTCACCCACTGCATAGAGACTCCGATCGCCGCCGTAACCTCCCGAGCATAGAGATACATGGGCACGGGATAAAGGGCGATGGGGGAAAATTGGGGTTTTTGGGGGTGGGGTTGCTTGTGGGTGCGATGCCTTTTGAGAGTGAGAGGCTGTGGGATTGTTTGTTGGAGCGGCTTGTGGGAGCGGGCCCTGCCCGCGAAAGGAGCGTTAGCTCCGGCGGGATGCCAGAGAGGTTTGGAGGGCTG
>CAZKWA010000126.1:0-5253 GCA_964556345.1 uncultured Alcanivorax sp. | reverse complement strand
TGCCCGTAAGGGTCTGGCCGATACCGCACTGAAGACCGCGAACTCCGGTTACCTGACCCGTCGTCTGGTGGACGTGGCCCAGGATCTGGTGGTCACCGAAGAAGATTGCGGCACTGAAGACGGCCTGCTGATGACGCCGTTGATCGAAGGCGGCGACATCGTCGAGCCCCTGCGTGAGCGGGTGCTGGGCCGTACCGTGGCCCGGGACCTGGTGCGCCCGGGCACCGACGAGGTGGTCTTCACCGCCGGCACGGTGCTGGACGAAGTCTGGGTCGAGAAGCTGGAAGCGATGGGCATCGACGAGATGATCGTCCGCTCACCGATCACCTGTAAGACCAAGTGGGGCATGTGCTCCCGCTGCTACGGCCGTGATCTGGCTCGTGGCCACCGCGTCAACATCGGTGAGGCGGTCGGCGTGATCGCCGCCCAGTCCATCGGTGAGCCGGGCACCCAGCTGACCATGCGGACCTTCCACATCGGTGGCGCGGCGAGCCGGGCTTCCGCGGTGTCCAGCATTCAGGTCAAGCACGGCGGCAAGATCCGCTTCCACAACGCCAAGCACGTGCAGCACAAGGACGGTCTGGTGATCGTTTCGCGCTCCGCGGAACTGGCGGTGGTGGATGATCTGGGCCGCGAGCGTGAGCGCTACAAGATGCCCTATGGCGCCATGGTCACCGTGGGCGAGGACGACCAGGCCGAAGCCGGCCAGGTGGTCGCCACCTGGGACCCGCACACCCACCCGATTATCGCCGAGGTGGAAGGCAAGGTTCAGTTCGGGGACATGGAAGAAGGCATTTCGGTGAACTATCAGACCGACGAACTGACCGGTCTGACCAACATCGAAGTGCTGTCCACCCAGGACCGGCCCTCCGCGGGTAAGGATCTGCGTCCGGTGGTCCGCGTGGTGGATGCCAAGGGTAACCCCGTGGCGCTGCCCAACACCGATGCGCCGGCGGCTTACTTCCTGCCCGGTGGCGCGCTGTCCGGTCTCAAGAACGGCGCCAAGATCGGCATGGGTGACGTGATCGCGCGGATTCCGCAGGAGTCCTCCAAGACCCGTGACATCACCGGTGGTCTGCCCCGCGTGGCCGACCTGTTCGAGGCGCGTAACCCGAAAGAGGCCGCGATCCTCGCCGAGAAGAGCGGTGTCGTTTCCTTCGGTAAGGAAACCAAGGGCAAGGTGCGCCTGGTGATCACGCCGGACGACGGCGGCACGCCTTACGAGGAGCTGATCCACAAATGGCGTCTGCTCAACGTGTTCGAAGGCGAGCACGTGGAGAAGGGCGAAGTGGTCTCCGACGGGCCGCTCAACCCCCACGACATCCTGCGTTTGATGGGTGAAGTGGAGTTGGCGCGCTATATCGTCAACGAGGTGCAGGAGGTCTACCGTCTCCAGGGCGTGAAGATCAACGACAAGCACATCGAGACGATCATCCGGCAGATGCTGCGCAAGGTGGAAATCACCGAGGTGGGCGATTCCGCCTTCATCAAGGGCGAGCAGATCGAGTACGCCCGCCTGATGGAGGAGAACGAGCGTCTCAACGGGGACGACAAGATGCCTGCCCGCGGCGCGCGTTTGCTGCTGGGTATCACCAAGGCGTCCCTGGCCACCGAATCGTTCATCTCCGCGGCTTCCTTCCAGGAAACCACCCGGGTATTGACCGAAGCGGCGGTGACCGGCAAGGAAGACGACCTGCGCGGTCTCAAGGAGAACGTGGTGGTGGGTCGTCTGATCCCCGCCGGTACCGGCTACGCCTACCACATGGAACGCCGCCGCCAGCGCGAAGAAGCGCACGGCGATGGCCCGACCATGGACGAGGTGGAAGCCGCGCTGTCCGAAGCACTCAGCTCCTCCGACGAGGAGTAGCCGGCTCCGGGGGCGTCTTGACTTGGCGCCCCCGGATCCCTAGAATCCGTCGCCCCTGTCTATAGGCCGGAAAAGGCCGTGGACGGACCCAAAGGGTGGCGAAACGAAGCAAAGTTCGTCACAGAACTGTAAGCGTGGAGCAGTAGTTTCATGGCAACTGTAAACCAGCTTGTGCGTAACCCGCGCAAGAGGAAGGTTGAAAAAAGCGACTCGGTCGCCCTGCAGGGCTGCCCGCAGCGTCGCGGCGTTTGCACCCGGGTGTATACCACTACCCCGAAAAAGCCGAACTCCGCGTTGCGTAAGGTGTGCCGTGTGCGCCTGACCAACGGTTATGAAGTGTCTTCCTATATTCCTGGTGAAGGCCATAACCTGCAGGAGCACTCCGTGGTGCTGATCCGTGGCGGTCGTGTAAAAGACCTGCCCGGCGTTCGCTACCACACCGTGCGTGGCACTCTGGACACCGCGGGTGTTCAGGACCGTAAGCAGCGCCGTTCCAAGTACGGTGCCAAGCGGCCGAAGAAGTAATTCGAACCCCTTTTCTGACGGTCGGGCCCGCGAGGCTCGACGGGATGAGTAAGGCCGGGCTCCGTCCCGGGTAACCCTGAAGCTTTCCCCGCCCCGGCGGGGTGAAATGAGGAACACATCCGATGCCTAGAAGACGCGTCGTCGCCAAACGCGAGATCCTGCCGGATCCGAAATTCGGGAGCCAGTTGCTGGCCAAGTTCATGAACCATGTGATGGTCGACGGCAAAAAGTCCGTGGCCGAGCACATCGTTTACGGCGCCCTGGATATCGTGGCGGATCGCAAGAACGGCGAACCCCTGGAGCTGTTCGAAAAAGCCCTCGACAACATTCGCCCGATGGTGGAAGTGAAAAGCCGCCGGGTCGGTGGCGCCACCTATCAGGTGCCGGTCGAAGTGCGCCCCAGTCGTCGTACCGCCCTGGCCATGCGCTGGCTGGTGGATTCCGCGCGCAAGCGTGGTGAGAAAAGCATGGCCCAGCGCCTCGCCGGTGAAGTGGCGGACGCCGCCGAAGGCAAGGGCGCGGCCATGAAGAAGCGGGAAGACGTGCACCGCATGGCCGAGGCCAACAAGGCCTTCTCCCACTTCCGCTTCTAAGGAAGAAGGTAGGATGAGTAAACCGGCCTGCGTAAGTACAGGCCGGTTTTTGTATTGGATTCAGTGAATCGAGGTTAGCAGCGTGGCACGTAAGACTCCTCTCAACCGCTATCGCAACATTGGTATCTGCGCCCACGTGGACGCGGGCAAGACTACCACCACCGAGCGCGTCCTCTTTTATACCGGTGTGTCTCACAAGATCGGTGAGGTGCACGACGGTGCTGCGGTCATGGACTGGATGGAGCAGGAGCAGGAGCGTGGTATTACCATTACCTCCGCTGCCACCACTACCTTCTGGCAGGGCATGGACCAGCAGTACGACCAGCACCGGATCAACATCATCGATACCCCGGGGCACGTGGATTTCACCATTGAGGTGGAGCGTTCCCTGCGTGTACTCGACGGCGCGGTGGTGGTGTTCTGTGGCACCTCCGGCGTGGAGCCGCAGTCCGAGACCGTGTGGCGCCAGGCCAACAAGTACGAAGTCCCCCGCGTGGTGTTCGTCAACAAGATGGACCGTGCCGGCGCCGACTTCGAGCGCGTGGTCGAGCAGATCCGCAAGCGTCTGGGCGCCAAGGTGGTTCCCATTCAGCTGAACATCGGTTCCGAAGACGGCTTCAAGGGCGTGGTCGACCTGATCCGCATGAAGGCGATCTACTGGAACGAAGACGACATGGGCATGACCTACGAGCAGAAGGACATTCCCGAAGAGCTTCAGGCCCGTTGCGCCCAGCTGCGCGAGCAGATGATGGAATCCGCCGCCGAGGCCTCCGAAGAATTCATGGAGCTCTACCTCGAGAACGGCGAGCTGACCAACGAGCAGATCAAGGCCGGCCTGCGTCAGCAGGTTATCGCCAACGAAATCGTGCTCGCGCTGTGCGGCTCCGCCTTCAAGAACAAGGGCGTGCAGGCGCTGCTGGACGCGGTGATTGAATATCTGCCGGCGCCGGACGAAGTGAAGGCCATCCAGGGCGTGCTGGAAGACGGTGAAACCGTTGAATCCCGCAAGTCTTCCGATGACGAGCCGTTCTCCGCGCTGGCGTTCAAGATCGCCACCGACCCGTTCGTGGGCTCGCTGACCTTTATCCGTGTCTACTCCGGGGTGTTGAATTCCGGTGACAGCGTGATGAACTCCGTCCGCGACAAAAAAGAGCGCGTGGGTCGTTTGCTGCAGATGCACTCCAACTCCCGCGAGGAGATCAAGGAAGTGCGCGCCGGCGACATCGCCGCCTGCGTGGGTCTCAAGGATGTCACCACCGGTGACACGCTTTGCGACGTGAACAAGGTGATCATTCTCGAGCGCATGGAATTCCCGGATCCGGTGATTTCCGTGGCGGTGGAGCCCAAGTCCAAAGCCGACCAGGAAAAAATGGGCATGGCGCTGGGTCGTCTGGCGCAGGAGGATCCGTCCTTCCGTGTGAAGACCGACGAAGAATCCGGCCAGACCATCATTTCCGGCATGGGCGAGCTGCACCTGGACATCCTTGTCGACCGCATGAAGCGTGAGTTCAAGGTGGAAGCCAACATCGGTGCGCCGCAGGTGGCCTACCGTGAAACCTTCACCAAGCCGGTGGATGTGGAAGGTAAGTTCGTCAAGCAGTCCGGCGGTCGTGGCCAGTACGGTCACGTCAAGATCAAGTTCGAGCCCATCGATCGTGATGCGGATTTCGAGTTTGAAGAGCAGATCCACGGCGGTGTGGTTCCGAAAGAGTACTTCGGTGCTGTTCAGAAGGGTATCGATGAACAGTTGAAGTCCGGTGTGCTGGCCGGCTACCCGGTGCTGGGCGTGAAAGCGATTCTTTACGACGGTTCCTACCACGAGGTGGATTCCAACGAGAACGCCTTCCGCATGGCCGGTGGTCTGGCGGTGAAGAACGCCGCGAAAGAGGGTGGTGCCGTGCTGCTCGAGCCGATCATGAAGGTCGAAGCGGTTACCCCGGAAGAGTACATGGGCGACGTGATGGGTGACCTGAGCCGTCGTCGTGGCACCGTGCAGGGTATGGAAGACACTCTGTCCGGCAAGGTGATCCGCGCCGAAGTGCCGCTCTCCGAGATGTTTGGCTACGCCACTGATCTGCGTTCCATGTCTCAGGGTCGTGCCAGCTACTCCATGGAGTTCCTGAAGTACTCCGAGGCACCGCGCAATATCGCTGATGACGTCATCAGCGGTAAGAAATCTTAAATTTACGGATAATTTGTTAAGGGTATTGAGCCGTGGCAAAGGAAAAGTTTGAACGTAATAAACCGCACGTAAACGTAGGCACCATT
>CAZKWA010000125.1:0-5479 GCA_964556345.1 uncultured Alcanivorax sp. | reverse complement strand
TGATAGCTCGCGGATGAAACCGCTGCCTGTCTGAAACGGAACAGGCCGCCCCCAACCCGGAACGCGGCCTCTTTGTTTTTGGTTCGCGGGCTATGCCCGCGTTGTTTTAGCTGTCAACTGTCCACTATCAACTGTCAACTGGCGTTAAGGGACTAGCCGCATGGGCGCCGCGCGTCCTTCGCCGTGGTAGTGCCAGTGGCGGTGGGGTGACTCGGCGAGTTCGAGGACGTCGACCTGGTCGGCGGTGAGCACCAGGATGGAGAAGTCTTCCGCCGGGTGGTCGTCGGGGATGGGGGGCAGATAGCGGACATGGTCGGATTTGGGCGGTCGCCACAGGCTGCCCGGCGGCGGTCCGCAGAAGCGGGCCCGCGCTTCGCGGTCGAGCAGGCGCCACAGGCGCAGGGTGTCTTCGGGGTGCTGTTGCGGGGTGAGAAAATGCACCTGACCGCGAAAGCGCCACTGGGTGCGGCTGCCGAGGTCGTACCAGCAGGCTTCGGCGCCGGGCTGGCGTTCCAGGTGCAGCGCTTTTTCACTGCGTTGATCGGTGGTGAACCACAGGGCCCGGCCGTGGCGCTCGCGCAGCGTCAGGGTGCGGCAGCGGGCGCCGCCGTCGTCGCCCACGGTGGCGAGCTGCATAAAGCAGTGCGGGGCGGCCTTGCGTGTGGCCTCGAACCAGTCTGTCCATCGCTGGGGTAAGCTCATGGGCACGCAGTATGGCGTCTTGCGGCGCGCTTGACCATTCCCGCCGCGGGCCTTGGCATTTGCCCCGAAGCGGCGCTAGAATCCGCCCATGAACCGTGCAACCCCGCTCAATTCGTTCCTGCCTTTCTCCCCCGCCGGCTGGCGATGGTGACGCTCGCCCTCGGGAGCCTCCCGGTACCCTTCGTTGCCTGAGAGTCTCCGCTGTTTTTCCGCTACAATTCGCACCTGAACAAAGACCGGGGACCACCATGTCACCACGCAATCTGGACGATTACGCCCGCCAGGGCTACAGCCGCGTACCGATGGTGCGCGAAGTGCTGGCGGATCTGGACACGCCGCTGTCCGCTTACCGCAAACTGGCCGCCGGGCCCTACAGCTATCTGTTCGAGTCGGTGCAGGGCGGCGAGCGTTGGGGCCGCTATTCGATGATCGGCCTGCCGGCCCGCGAGGTGGTGCGCATCACCGGTCCGCGCATCACCGTGAGCGATGCCGACGGCGCCGTCACCCAGGATATCGAGAGCGACGATCCGATCGCCTGGATCGAGGACTACCGCCGCCAGTACCGGGCCCCGGACGTGCCCGGGCTGCCCCGCTTCAACGGCGGCCTGGTGGGTTATTTCGGCTATGACAGCGTGCGCTATTTCGAACCCCGCCTGGGCCCGGCGCGCGGCGAGGATGTGCTGCAAGTGCCGGATATCCTGCTGATGCGCTCCGAGGAAGTGGTGGTGTTCGATAACCTGCGTGGCAGCCTGTTTCTGATCGTGCATGTGAGCCCCGACGATGCGCAAGCGGTGGCCGCCGCCGACGCCCGGCTGGACGAGCTGGAGCGCCGTCTGCGCGCGCCGCTGCCGGAACCGGAGCATCAGGTGTACGGCGAGCCGGTGGACGAAAACGATTTTGTCTCCGAGTTTCCCCGCGAGCAGCACGCCGCGGCGGTGGAAAAGATCCGCGAGTACATCCTGGCCGGCGACGTCATGCAGGTGGTGCCCGCGCAGCGCATGAGCTGCGATTTCCCCGCCCCGGCCATCGATCTGTATCGGGCGCTGCGCTACCTGAACCCGTCCCCTTATATGTTCTATCTCGACCTGGCGGATTTTCATATCGCCGGTTCCTCGCCGGAGATCCTCACCCGGGTGGAGGACGACCAGGTCACGGTGCGGCCCATCGCCGGCACCCGCAAGCGCGGTGCCACGCCGGAACGGGACAAGGAGCTCGAGGAAGAGCTGCTCGCCGACCCCAAGGAGATCGCCGAGCACCTGATGCTGATCGACCTGGGCCGCAACGACGTGGGCCGGGTGGCGGAGCCCGGCCAGGTGCGCGTCACCGGCAATATGGAGATCGAGCGCTACTCCCATGTCATGCATATCGTGTCCAACGTGGAGGGCACCCTGCGCAAGGGCCTGGGGCCGCTGGAAGTGCTGGCGGCCACCTTTCCGGCGGGCACCCTGAGCGGCGCCCCCAAGATCCGCGCCATGGAGATCATCGACGAGGTGGAGCCCACCAAGCGCGGCGTCTATGGCGGCGCCGTGGGCTATATCGGCTTCAATGACGATATGGACATGGCCATCGCCATCCGCACCGCCGTGGTCAAGGACGGACGCCTGTATGTGCAGGCGGGCGGCGGCATCGTCGCCGATTCGGTGCCCGAGCTGGAATGGAAGGAAACCATGAATAAGGCACGCGCCGTGTTCCGCGCCGTGAACATGGCCCTGGGCGGCCTCGACCTGGGCGGCGGCAATGGCGACGGGGGGATCAAGTGATGCGCGTGCTGATGATCGACAACTACGACAGCTTTACCTACAACCTGGTGCAGTACCTCCAGGAGCTGGGGGCTGAGGTGCTGGTGCACCGCAACGACAAAATCGACCTGGCCGGCATGGAAGCGCTCCACGCCGACCGGCTGATGATCTCGCCGGGGCCCTGCACGCCCAACGAGGCGGGCATCTCGGTGGAAGCGATCCGCCATTTCGCCGGCAAGATGCCGATTCTCGGCGTCTGCCTGGGCCACCAGGCGCTGGGTCAGGCGTTCGGCGGCCAGGTGGTGCGCGCGCGCACGGTGATGCACGGCAAGACCTCGCCGGTGCATCATACCGGCAAGGGGGTGTTTCGCGGTCTGCCCAGCCCCTACACGGCGACCCGCTACCATTCGCTGGTGGTGGACAAGGCGAGCCTGCCCGATTGCTTCGAGGTGACCGCCTGGACCCTGGACGACAACGGCGACATGGACGAGATCATGGGCATGCGCCACCGGGTGCTGCCGCTGGAAGGCGTGCAGTACCACCCGGAGTCGATTCTTACCGAGCACGGCCATGATCTGCTGAATAACTTTCTGAAGGGGGAGAGCGCATGAATATCCAGGAGGCCCTGGCCACGGTGGTCGAGCACATCGACCTGTCCACCGAGCAAATGAACGACGTGATGCGCCAGATCATGACCGGCGGCGCCACCGACGCGCAGATCGGTGGTTTCCTGGTGGCCCTGCGCATGAAAAGCGAATCCCTGGACGAGATCACCGGCGCCGCCATGGTGATGCGCGAGCTGGTTACCCCGGTGGTGATCGAAAACCGCCGCCACCTGGTGGACATCGTCGGCACCGGCGGCGACGGCGCCAACCTGTTCAATGTGTCCACCGCCAGCGCCTTCGTGGCCGCCGCCGCCGGCTGCCGGGTGGCCAAGCACGGCAACCGCTCGGTGAGCTCGAAAAGCGGCTCCTCGGATCTGCTGGAAGAGGCCGGCATCCGTCTCGACCTGAGCCCCAACGAGGTGGCCCAGTGCGTGGACGCGGTGGGCGTCGGCTTCATGTTCGCGCCCTCGCACCACAGCGCCATGAAGTACGCCATCGGCCCGCGCAAGGAGCTGGGCATGCGCACCCTGTTCAATATCCTCGGCCCGATGACCAACCCGGCCGGCGTGCAGCGGCTGGTGGTGGGGGTGTTCTCCGACAAGCTCTGCCGGCCGATGGCGGAAGTGATGGGGCGCCTGGGCGCCGAGCACGTGATGGTGGTGCACGGCCTCGACGGCCTGGATGAAATCAGCCTGGCCGGGCGCACCCATGTGGCGGAATTCAAGGACGGCGAAGTGCGCGAGTACAGCCTCACCCCGGAAGACGTGGGCATCGAGTCCGCCTCCCTGGTGGGGCTGGACGTCACCGATCCGAAGGCCTCCCTGGCGCTGATCCGCGAGGCGTTCAGCAAGCGCAAACAGGGCAATGCCGCCAAGGCCGCCGATATGATCACCCTCAACGCCGGCGCCGCCATCTATGTGTCCGGCGTCACCCGCACCCTGGAAGAGGGGGTTCGGATGGCCGAGGATCTGGTCCACAATGGGGAGGCCGCCGAGCGCATGCGCGAACTGGCGCAGTTCACTTTCGCATTGAAGGAAGAGGTATGAGCGAAGCAGGTATCAGCGGAACCATCCTGGAACGCATCGTCGAGCGCAAACGGGAGGAAATCCGGGCCGGTCAGCAGCAGTACAGCCTGGGCGAACTGGAGGCCATGGCGGACAACCAGGGCAAGGCCCGGGGCTTCGCCAAATCGCTCTACGCCAGCGCGGCCGCCGGGCGGCCGGCGGTGATCGCCGAGGTCAAGAAAGCCTCGCCCAGCAAGGGGCTGATCCGCGAGGACTTCGACCCGGTGGACATCGCGCGCCGCTATGAGGGCGCCGGCGCCAGCGCCCTGTCGGTGCTCACCGACCGGGACTTTTTCCAGGGCCACGAGGACTATCTGCGCGCCGCCCGCAATGCCGTCTCCCTGCCGGTGCTGCGCAAGGATTTCATCATCGACCCCTGGCAGGTGTTCGAGACCCGCGCCATGGGCGCCGACGCGGTGCTATTGATCGTGGCGGCGCTGTCCGACGCCCAGCTCGACCAGCTCTACCACGCCGCCCTGCGGGCCGGCTGCGACGTGCTGGTGGAAGTGCACACCGCCGACGAACTGGCCCGGGCCCTGAAGCTGGATATCGAGCTGATCGGCATCAACAACCGCGATCTGCACACCTTCGACACCCGGCTGGACACCACCCTGGAGCTGGCCGAGCAGGTGCCCGGCGACCACCTGGTGATCACGGAAAGCGGCATCCACACCCGCGACGACGTCCGCCTGATGCGCAAAAACGGCATTAATGGGTTCCTGGTCGGCGAGGCCTTCATGAAGGCGGATGATCCGGGCGCCGCCCTCAAGGCACTGTTCTTCTAGTTGACAGTTGATAGTGGACAGTTGACAGCTCGCGGACGAAACCGCTGCCAGTCTGAGACGAAAGAGGCCGCGCCCCAACCGGGAACGCAGCCTCTTTGTTTTCTGTTCGCGGGCAACGCCCGCGTTGTTTTAGCTGTCAACTGTCCACTATCAACTGTCAACTAACCCTTCAGCGCGTTCCGTAGACCACCATGGTCTTACCCTTCACCGACACCAGCCCTTGCTCCTCCAGGTTCTTCAACACCCGGCCGACCATTTCCCGGGAGCAGCCCACGATGCGGCTGATCTCCTGGCGGGTGATCTTGATCTGCATGCCGTCCGGGTGGGTCATGGCGTCCGGCTGCTTGCACAGGTCCAGCAGGGTGCCGGCGACGCGGCCGGTGACGTCCAGAAACGCCAGGTCCCCCACCTTGCGGGTGGTGGCGCGCAGGCGACGGGCCATCTGGCTGCTCAGGGCAAAAACGAATTCGGGGTTGTCGCCGGCGATTTCCTGGAATTTGCTGTAGCTGATTTCCGCGACGTCGCATTCGGACTTGGCTCGGACCCAGGCGCTTCGGGAGTCTTCCTGATCAAACAGGCCCATC
>CAZKWA010000124.1:824-5538 GCA_964556345.1 uncultured Alcanivorax sp. | reverse complement strand
GGGAGCGGGCCCCGCCCGCGAAAGGCCGGCAAAGCCGGCCGGCAGGATTCCAGAGTGGCTGTTGGTGCTGCCGTTAGAAATGTCCCTGGCATCCTGCCGGGAGCTTCGCTCCCTTTCGCGGGCGAGGCCCGCTCCCACAAGTGCCTCAGGCGCCCGAGTTGCTGAGGCGGTTGAGGACTTCCCCGACCACCTCGATGCGTTCCTGCGCGTTCTCCGATTCCAGTTCGAAGCGCAGGGTGCTGGCGCCTTCCAGCTTGTAGACGTTGGGCCCGGACTGCACCAGCTTGACGATGGTGAGCGGGTCCACCGGGGTGCGCTCGGCGAATTCCAGCTTGCCGCCGCGGGCGTGGGCGTCCAGCCGGGTGATGCCCAGTTTATCCGCCCTTTGCCGCAGTTCGGTGACCTGGAACAGGTTCTTCACCGGCTCGGGCAGCAGTCCGAAGCGATCGATCATTTCCACCTGCAGCTCCTTGAGCTGATCCGCGTTCTTGCTGCCGGCGATGCGCTTGTACAGGGTCAGGCGGGTGAAGACGTCGGGCAGGTAATCCTCGGGGATCAGAGCGGGGATACGCAGGTTCACCTCCGGGCCGCCGGACAGCGGTTTGGCGGTGTCCGGCTGCTCGCCGCGCTTGAGGGCTTCCACCGCCTGCTCCAGCATTTCCATGTACAGCGAGAAGCCGATGCTCTCCATGTTGCCGTGCTGCTCTTCGCCGAGCAGCTCGCCGGCGCCGCGAATTTCCAGGTCCTGGCTGGCGAGCACGAAACCGGCGCCCAGGTCGGTGGCCTGTTCGATGGCTTCCAGACGCTTGAGCGCGTCCTTGGTCATGGCCCGGGGCCCGGGGGTGGTCAGGTAGGCGTAGGCCTGGTGGTGGCTGCGGCCCACCCGGCCGCGCAGCTGGTGCAACTGCGCCAGGCCGAGCTTGTCGGCGCGTTCGATGATGATGGTGTTGGCGCTGGGCACGTCGATGCCGGTTTCGATAATGGTGGAGCACACCAGCACATTGAAGCGGCGGTGGTAGAAGTCGCTCATCACCGCTTCCAGCTCGCGCTCGCGCATCTGCCCGTGGGCGATGCCGACGCGAGCGTCGGGCACCAGCTTGCGCAGGTCGTCGGCGGTGCGCGCCATGGTGTCGATGTCGTTGTGCAGATAGTAGACCTGGCCGCCGCGCAGCAGCTCGCGCAGGATCGCCTCCTTGATAGCGGTGTCGTCCTTCTGCTGCACGAAGGTTTTCACCGACAGGCGCTTTTGCGGCGGCGTGGCGATGATGGAAATATCACGCATGCCGCTCATGGCCATGTTCAGGGTGCGCGGGATCGGCGTGGCGGTGAGGGTGAGAATGTCGCACTCGGCGCGCAGTTCCTTGAGGCGCTCTTTGTGGCGCACGCCGAAGCGGTGTTCCTCGTCGACGATGATCAGCCCCAGGTCGTGGAAGGTCACCGATTCCTGCAGCAGCTGGTGGGTGCCCACCACGATGTCCACCTGGCCGTTTTCCAGGCGCTTGAGCACCTCGGCGCGGTCCTTGGCGTTGCGGAAGCGCGACAGCACTTCCACGTTCACCGCCCAGTCGGCGAAACGGTCGATAAAGGATTCGTAGTGCTGCTGGGCGAGCAGGGTGGTGGGCACCAGCACCGCCACCTGGGCGCCTTTCTGCACCGCCACGAAGGCGGCGCGCATGGCCACCTCGGTTTTGCCGAAGCCCACGTCGCCGCACACCAACCGGTCCATCGGTTTGGCCAGCTGCATGTCGCTGAGCACCGCGCGAATGGCGCTTTCCTGGTCCGGGGTTTCCTCGAACGGGAAGCCGGCGGCGAAGCGTTCGTAGTCTTCCGCTTCCACCTCGAAGGCGCGGCCCTGGCGGGCCTCCCGGCGGGCGTAGGTGTTGAGCAGTTCGGCGGCCACGTCGTTGATTTTTTCCGCCGCCTTCTGGCGCGCCCTGGTCCACTGCTCGGTGCCCAGGCGGTTGAGCGGCGGGTTGTCGGCGCCGCCGTAACGGCTGATCAGGTGCAGCGACGACACCGGCACATAGAGTTTGTCGCCGCCGGCGTACTCCAGCAGCAGAAATTCGTGCTGCTGGCGGTCCACCTCCATGTGCACCAGGCCCTGGTAGCGGCCGACGCCGTGGTCCAGGTGCACCACCGCCGCCCCGGGGCTGATCTCGCCGAGGGTGCGGATGCCCAGTTCGTTGCCGCTCTCCTCGCTGGTGCGCCGGCGGCGGCGTTGCATCACCCGCTCGCCGTACAGTTCGTTTTCGGTGACCACCAGCAGTTCATGGTCGGGGGAGTAATAGCCCGCGTCCAGCTCCCCGCGGGTCAGCGCCCAGCGGTCCGGTTCGGCGTTGAAGTGCGCCCAGCCTTCCTTCATCACCGGCTGGATGCCGATCTTCTGCATCATCTCCAGCAGCGCTTCGCGGCGGCCGGCGGTTTCCGCCACCACCAGAATGCGGGTATCCGGGTGGGCGTCGGCGAAGGTGTGCAGCGGCGCCAGCGGGTTACGGGCCTTGGCGTCGGCGGACAGGTTCGGCGGCGCTTCGACGTGGAAGCGCACCGCCTGGGGCGAGTCTTTCTGGCGCGCCCGGGGCAGGGCCTGCCAGGCGCTGTTGAGCTGGTCCGGGCGCAGGAACAGCTCCGCCGGCGGCAACACCGGCCGGCGGATGTCGTGGCGGCGGGATTCGTAGCGGGCGGTGACCTCTTCCCAGAAGTGCTGGGCGGCCTCTTCGCAGCCGGCCATTTCCACCGCCCGCGCCTTGCCGGGCAGGTAATCGAACAGCGTCGCCAGGTTCTCGAAAAACAGTGGCAGGTAGTATTCCAGGCCCGGGGTGGCGATGCCCTCCGAGACGTCCTGGTAAAGCGGCACCTTGCGCGGGTCCACGTCGAAGGTTTCGCGGAAAGCGGTGCGGAACCGGCGGATGCCCTCGGCGCTGAGCGGATACTCGGCGGCGGGCAGCAGGTTGATTTCGCTGACCTGGCCGGTGGAACGCTGGGATTCCGGGTCGAACAGGCGCAGGGATTCGATGTCGTCGTCGAACAGCTCGACCCGGAACGGTTGTTCCGAGCCCATCGGGAAGACGTCCATGATGGCGCCGCGCACCGCGAACTCGCCGTGCTCGTAGACGTTGTCGCGCTGCCGGTAGCCGCAGTCCACCAGCCGCGCGCGGGTGGTTTCCATGTCGAAGGTGTCGCCCACCCGCAACATAAAGCTGTTGCCGCTGATGTGCAGTGGCGGCGCCAGACGCTGCATCAGCGTGTTCACCGGCACCACCAGCACGCCGTGGCGGGCGCCGTGCAGCCAGTTGAGCACGCGGATGCGGTCGCTGACGATGTCCTGGTGCGGGCTGAACAGGTCGTAGGGCAGGGTCTCCCAGTCCGGAAACAGCATCACCGGCACGTCGCCCGCCAAATAGAACCCCAGGGCGTCGGCCAGTTGCTGGGCGCGGCTGCTGTCGGGCGCGGCCACCAGCAAGGGGCCGTCGGCGGCGCGCGCCACTTCGGCGAGCACCGCCGCCAGGCTGCCGTCGGACAGACCGCGCCAGTCCTTGTAATGCTCCTGGCCGGTGGGGAACAGGGGGGTATCGGGTAACAGCGTCATTTCGTCTCCAGCAGAGGGCGCGCATTGTACCCCAGAGGCCCGCCGCTGTGGGAGCGGGGGGCTTGTGGGAGCTTGCCTTGCAAGCGAAAGGCCGGCTTTAGCCGGCCGGCAGGATCCCAGAGACGCTGTTGGTGCCGCCGTTAGAAAGAGCTCTGGAATCCTGCCGGGAGCTTCGCTCCCTTTCGCGGGCGAGGCCCGCTCGCACAAGGCCTGCTCCCGCTGAGTTGTGGTAACATCGCTGCCGTTTTTATTTATGCGCTGGGGAAAGAGCATGAGGGAATCAGTCAGTGAATTGATGCAGCGGTTCCGCCTGGAGCCCCTGGAGGACAACCTGTTCCGGGGGCTCAGCGAGGCCAACGGGCAGAGCAGCATCTTCGGCGGCCTGGTGGCCGGCCAGGCCCTGCTGGCCGCCTCCATGACCGTGCCCGAGGACCGCCCGGTGCACTCCCTGCACGCCTATTTCCTGCGGCCCGGGGACATCCGCAAACCGGTGGTCTACGACGTGGACCGTATCCGCGACGGCAAGAGCTTCACCACCCGGCGGGTGAACGCCATCCAGCACGGGCGTCCTATTTTCAGCCTGTCCACCTCCTTCCAGGTGGAAGAGGCGGGCAGCCGCCACCAGTCGCCGATGCCCGACGTGCCGGCGCCGGAGGACCTGGAGAGCGACGAGAGCGCGCGGCTGCGGGTGGCGGACCGCATTCCCGAGCAGTTCCGCGCCGCCTTTCTGCGCGAGCGTCCGGTGGAGTTCCGGCCGGTGACGCCGCGCGACGTGTTCGCGCCGGAGTCCCGCGAGCCGCTCAAGCAGTTCTGGTTCCGGGTGCCGGACCCGATCGAGGCGGACCGCATGACCCACAAGGCGTTACTGACCTATTGTTCGGATTTCGGATTCATGGGCACCGCCATGCAGCCCCACGGGATGACGTTCTGGCAGAGCAATGTGCAGTGCGCCAGCCTCGACCACGCCATGTGGTTCTACGACGACCTGCGCGTCGACGACTGGCTGCTCTACCACTGCGAGAGCCCCGGCGCGGCGGGCGCGCGCGGCCTGACGTTCGGCGCCATCTACCGTCGCGACGGCACCCTGGTGGCGTCGGTGGCCCAGGAGGGCCTGATGCGCCTGCGGCC
>CAZKWA010000124.1:0-814 GCA_964556345.1 uncultured Alcanivorax sp. | reverse complement strand
CCCGCCGGCCGGCTTTGCCGGCCTTTCGCTTGCAAGCAAGCTCCCACAAGGCCAGCTCCCTTAAGCGTCCGGCGCCCTGGATGCGGGGCGGTTTTGGCGCTATCATGCGCGCCCCCATGACCGCCAACCCAACCGATGAGGGGCGCAGCCGTGAACAAACTGGAAGACCACTTCGGACGCTGGAAAAACCGCGAAGAGATCGCCGAGGCCATGATCCCGATGATCGGCCGCCTCTACCGCGAGAAAAACGTGACCACCACGGTGTACAGCCGTTCCCTGGTCAACAATTCCGTGATCCAGATCCTCAAGACCCATCGCTTCGTCAAGCAGATCGAGGACTCCGAGCTGTTCGAGAGCGGTCTTTCCGTGGTCGATTCCTTCCCGATTCTGCAGGAAGTGACCAAGCTGGATCTCGGCCCCTGCCGCCTGGACATCGGCAAGCTGGCGGTGGAATACAAGAAGGACAGCCGTGGCCTGTCCGTGGAGGATTACGTCCGCGAAGAGCTGGGCGAGGCGGTCAACAACAAGGCCGACCTGCCGGGCCAGACCGACGTGGTGCTGTATGGTTTCGGCCGCATCGGCCGCCTGCTGGCGCGCCTGCTGATCGAGAAGACCGGCTCCGGCGACGGCCTGCGGCTCAAGGCCGTGGTGGTGCGCGAGACCGGCAAGGGCGACCTGCAGAAACGCGCCAGCCTGCTGCGCCGTGATTCGGTGCACGGCCCGTTCGCCGGCACCATCGCCGTGGACGAGGAAGACAACGCGATCATCGCCAACGGCAAGGCTATTCTCCAAATGAGTCTGGATGACAGCTCGT
>CAZKWA010000123.1:0-5710 GCA_964556345.1 uncultured Alcanivorax sp. | reverse complement strand
CCAGATGATCGCCGTGGACCTTGTCGACGGCCGGCTCTACCACGACCAGGAGGTCAAGGCTCTGCTGTCCACGCAGAAGCCGTGGGGCGAGTGGGTGCATAACATCACCGTCCTCGACGATCTGATTCGCCCGTTTGTTGGCCTGCTCGATAATCTCGGACGCCTTTTCTTTGGCTTCCTTGAGGTTCGAGGAGGCTTTTTCCTGCGCCAGTACCAGATCACGTTCCGCCCGATCCGCGGCGCTCAGGCCCTCGGCAATCTTCTGTTTCCGTTCTTCCAGGGCCTTTGAAATAGGCGGCCAGACGAACTTCATGCAGAAGGCGACGAACAGGAAGAACCAGATGGCCTGGCCAATTAGTGTCGCATTAATATTCATGCCAACACCTCAATCCGCGTTGCATAGATTTCCCAAAATCGGGGCTTGTTTCGAAAAGCGCGATTTACTGGAAAATCAGCAGGAACGCGATAGCGATACCGATAATCGGCACGGCGTCCAGCAGACCGGCGATGATGAACATGCGGGTTTGCAGCATCGGGCCCAGTTCCGGCTGACGTGCCACGGATTCCAGGAAACGACCGCCCATCAGGCCGAAACCAATACCGGCGCCGATGCCCGCCATGCCAGCAACCAGTGCCGCCGCGAGAAGGTTCACATCTTCCATTTTACACTCCCGTTAAGTGCTTAAGTTGAGTTAAGAAACCGCTGATCAGTGCTCTTCCACCGCCATGCTCAGATAAACGATGGTCAGCACCATGAAGATAAAGGCTTGCAGAGTGATCACCAGGATGTGGAACACGGCCCACGGCCAGGCGGCGACCGCCTGCCAGGTGCCCATCATGGCAGCCACCAGAATGAATACGAATTCACCGGCGTACATGTTGCCGAACAGCCGCAGACCCAGGGACACCGGCTTCGCCAGCAGGGCGATGACTTCCAGTACCAGGTTGATGGGCAGCAGCAGCAGCTTGCCGAAGATATTATTGGCCTCGAACGGCTTGAAGCTCAGCTCGCCGAGGAAACCGCCCACGCCCTTCGCCTTGATGCTGTAGAAAATCACCAGCAGGAACACGGAGATGGACATCGACAGGGTAATGTTGGGGTCGGTGGTCGGCACGATGCGGAAGTAGGCTTCGTGGGAGGTCCAGCCGAAGAAGGAGGTCATGATCCACTGGAAGGTCAGGGGCACCCAGTCCACGGGGATCAGATCCATCAGGTTCATGAGGAAGACCCAGCAGAAGATCACCAGTGACAGCGGGGCGATCAGCTTGCTTTTGCCGTGGAAGGAATCACGGACCTGGGTATCGATGAACTCGATGATGATTTCGACGAAATTCATGAAGCCGGTGGGAATACCGGCGCTGGCCTTGCGCGCGCCCAGCCAGAACAACAGACACATCAGAATACCGAGACCGCCGGACCAGGCGAGGGAATCCACGTGGAACGCCATGAAACCCATGTCGGACGCTTCCTGCGCGTTGCAGGCGAAAGTCCAGGTGCTGTCGTTCAGTGTTTGTTCATGACCGTGACAGGTACGCTCGTAACCCGCGGGCAATTGGCCATAGGTGAGATTTCCCAGATGGTGCTTGATGTACTCGCTGGCGGAGCTCGCTGCCATATCGATACCTACAGTCAGTCCAGTCTAATCGTCTTGCCCGTACCGCTCTGTCTCGAGCCTGCGTTCCAAGCGTGCCACCTGAACCCAGCCGGCGATCTGCGCGAGCAGAAAACCGGGAAACAGAACCACCACATGTGCTAGCTCGCGCATCACGGCGACCTTCGCGAAGGTCAGCCCGAAAAGCGCCAACATGATGATCACTTTGCCGGCCTCCGCTCTCATGGCGGCGCCGGCCATGCGCTCAGGCGCACGATTACCCGGGTGCAGCCATACTTGAAAGCCGCCCCAGGCATAAGCGATCAGGCTGATAGTGCCGCCCCAGAGCGCCGTCAGGCCCAAGCTGGTGCCGGCGATCACGGTGACCAGAGCGGCGAAAAGGATCACGCTGCTGATCTGGGCGCGCATCAAGCCCCAGAACAAGGTTCTGCGGGCTCGCTCATCGAAATTGGCCACCGTGCTCCCGTGTTTAGCTGCTGACGTCGCCGAAGCGTTGTCAGGAGAAGGTCGCGGGTACCCCCTGATCTTTGGCGCGGGAAGTATATGGGGAAGGTATGGAGGTATCAACCGGCGCAAGCCAATTGTCGGCCTGAAAAGGCCGGAATCAGCTCAAAAAACGAACACCCGGGCGCAACTATACATAATTGCGCTCTGTGTTTTCGGTTGCCGCTCTTATATCTACGCCCGCCGCCCGCTTAAGTCAAGTAACCTGACATTAGTCAGGAATACACGTCACCGGATCACTTGATGTGCGCCAGGATGCCGTCCAGCTCGTCCAGGTTGTTGTAGCTGATCACCAGCTTGCCCTTGCCGGAATTGCCCTGCTGGATCTGCACCGGGGCGCCCAGGCGGTCGGACAGGTCATTGATCAGGTGCCGCACATTGGGGTCTTCCTTGGCCGGGGCGGGTTTGGCGGGCTTTTCCTTTTCGAATTCGCGCACCAGGGTTTCGGTCTGGCGCACCGACAGGCCCTTGGCGACCACGGTGCGCGCCGCCTCCACCTGCTTGGCGCCGCTCAGCGACAGCAGGGCGCGGGCGTGGCCCATTTCCAGATCGCCGTGCTCAAGCAGTTTCTTGACGTCCGCTTCCAGGCTCATCAGGCGCAGCAGGTTGGTGACCATGGCGCGGGACTTGCCCACCGCGTCGGCGACCTGCTGGTGGGTCAGCCCGAATTCCTCCTTGAGCCGGGACAGCGCCAGGGCCTCTTCCATCGGGTTGAGGTTTTCGCGCTGGATGTTTTCGATCAGCGACATGGCGATGGCCGCTTCGTCCGGGACTTCCCGGATCACCGCCGGGATCGAGTCCAGCTCCGCCATCTGCGCGGCCCGCCAGCGGCGTTCGCCGGCGATGATTTCATAGCGGTTGTCGCCCAGCGGGCGCACCACGATGGGCTGCATCACGCCCTGGGCGCGGATCGATTCCGCCAGCTCCTCCAGGGCGTCGGCGGACATGTCCTTGCGCGGCTGGTAGCGGCCGCGCTGCATCAGCTCCACCGGCAGGTGGCGCAGATCGCCGTCGCGGGGCGGGCGCTGGGCCTGTTGCTCGGCCGCTTCGCCGTCGCCTTCCAGGCTGACTTCCTCGGGCTGGCGCTGGTACGCCTCGTTGCTGCTGAGCAGGGCGTCGAGACCCTTGCTGAGACCGCGTTTACGCTTTGCCGCCATAGTCGGTGCCTCTACCTCATGCCTGGGATTGCGGGGTTTGCGGAGAGGCCTTGGCGTTTTGCATGGCCTGTTCGCGCCGCAGGATTTCGCCCGCCAGCGCCAGGTAGCTGACCGCGCCCCGGGACTTGGGGTCGTAGGTGATCACCGGCGCACCGTGGCTGGGCGCTTCCGCCAGCCGCACGTTGCGGGGAATGATGGTGCGGTAAACCTTGTCGCCGAAGTGGCTGATCAGCTGGTTGGAGACGTCGTTGGACAAGCTGTTGCGCGGGTCGTACATGGTGCGCAGCAAACCGCCGATGTGCAGCTTCGGGTTGAGCACCGTGCGGATCTTCTCGATGGTGTTCATCAGCGAGGTGAGCCCCTCCAGCGCGTAGTACTCGCACTGGATCGGCACGATCACCGAATCCGCCGCGGTGAGCGCGTTGACGGTGAGCATGTTCAGCGACGGCGGGCAGTCGACAATGATGTAGTCGTAATTGGCGCGGATCCGCGCCAGCGCGTTGCGCAGGCGGAATTCGCGCATCTTCATGTCCAGCAACTGCACTTCGGCGGCGGTCAGGTCGCCGTTGGCGGCGATCAGGTCGAAGCCGGAGTCCTTGGGGGTGCCGACCACCGCGTCTTCCACGTTCACTTCGCCCATCAGCACGTCGTGGATGGTGTATTCCGGCTCGTACTTATCCACACCGGCGCCGCTGGTGGCGTTGCCCTGTGGATCAATGTCCACCAGCAACACCTTCTTGCGCGTCGCCGCCAGGGAAGCGGCCAGATTGACGCTACTGGTGGTCTTGCCCACTCCACCTTTCTGGTTGGCAATGGCAAAAACGGTGGTCACTGCGGTCTCCTTATTCCGGCACGTGCGGTCCGGCCCGGCTGGCGATCACCAGCACCCGGGCTTCCGCCAGCCCGGGAACGGACAGAGGCGCCACCCGGGCCCGCCAGCCCGAAGGCAGGCCGGCCAGTTCCTGGTCGGCGGCGGCCGCTTTCATGGCCAGAACGCGGCTGCCATCGGTGATCAGGGGGGCGAGAACCTCCAGCATGTCCGGCAGGGCGGCGAAGGCCCGGCTGATGATCTGCGATGGAGCATTACGGTACTGTTCCACGCGGGCGTTCACAACCTCCACGTTGGAAAGCCCCAGTTCCCGGCGGGCGTGGCGCACGAAGCGGGTTTTCTTGCCGTTGCTGTCGAGCAGCACGAAACGCAGGTCCGGGCGGGCAATGGCCAGGGGAATGCCGGGCAGGCCGGCGCCGGTGCCCACGTCCAGGGTATCGCGGTCGTCCAGATACGCCAGCACCGACAGGGAATCCAGCAAATGGCGCTGGATCATCTCGCCGGGGTCGCGCACCGCGGTGAGATTGTAGGCGCGGTTCCATTTCACCAGCAGGTCGCGGTAGTCGAGCAGCGCCTGCTGTTGGGCATCGCCCAGCGACAGGCCCAGCTCGCGGAGGCCGCCGGCCAGGCGGTCCCGGTCGGTCATGCTTGCCGGGCCGCCTGGTGCCGGTGCTTCTTGAGGAAGATCAGCAGCAGGGAAATCGCCGCCGGGGTGACCCCGGGGATGCGGCCGGCCTGGCCGATGGTCTCCGGGCGCACGTCCGCCAGCTTCTGCTTCACCTCGTTGGACAGCCCCTGCACCGCCCGGTAATCGAAGTCCGCCGGCAGGGCCTGATCCTCGGCGGCGCGCAGCTTGGCGATCTCCGCTTCCTGGCGGTCAATATAGCCGGCGTACTTGGCGACGATCTCCACCTGCTCGATCACCGCCGGCGCGGCCGGCGCCAGGCCCGCCGCCTCGGCCAGCGGCCGGTAGCTCAGCTCCGGACGCTTGAGCAGATCCATGAGGGTGTATTCGTGGGGCAGCGGCTTGTCGAGCAGGGCGTTGACGCGCTCCGCCTCCGGCGTGCCCGGGCGCACGAAGGTGGCCTTGAGCCGGGCCTGCTCGCGCTCCATGCCTTCGCGCTTGGCCTGGTAGGCCGCCCAGCGCTCGTCGTCCACCAGACCCAGCTCGCGGCCCTTCTCGGTGAGGCGCAGATCGGCGTTGTCCTCGCGCAGCAGCAGCCGGTATTCGGCGCGGCTGGTGAACATCCGGTAGGGCTCCTGGGTGCCCATGGTGATCAGGTCGTCCACCAGAACGCCCACGTAGGCTTCGTCGCGGCGCGGCGTCCAGGCCTCTTTTTCCTGGCTCAGCAGGGCCGCGTTCAGGCCCGCCAGCAGCCCCTGGGCGCCGGCTTCCTCGTAGCCGGTGGTGCCGTTGATCTGGCCGGCGAAGAACAGCCCGGGCATGTGCTTGGTCTCCAGGCTGTGCTTAAGGTCCTGGGGATTGAAGTAGTCGTACTCGATGGCGTAGCCGGGCCGCGTGATGCTGGCGTTCTCGAAGCCGCGGATGGAGCGCACCGCTTCCAGCTGGATATCGAACGGCAGACTGGTGGAAATGCCGTTGGGAT
>CAZKWA010000122.1:0-5721 GCA_964556345.1 uncultured Alcanivorax sp. | reverse complement strand
GCAGCGGGGCGGTACCACGCTGTTCCTGCCGATCCGCCTGCAACGATGAGCCAGCTGACGCTCTACACGCGGCAGGGCTGCCCGCTCTGCGTCGAGATGCAGCAGGCTGCCGAAGCCATGCTGCGGGGCACCGGGCAAGAGCTCCAGGCGGTTGATATTGATGCCGATACCGCGCTGAAAGAGCGCTACGACTGGCGGGTGCCGGTGCTGGCAGTAGCCGGCAGCGACGGCGATACCATTCTCTGTGAAGGCCACTTCGACCCTGATGCGCTGCGGGACCTGCTCGAAGACTGAGCGCCCGTCACGTTTTCGGACCCCTCCGGCAGTGCTTTCGGACCGCCCCGGCAGGTATAATGGCGGGCTTTCCGCGCCCGATTGACGGATTCCCGACACGATCGGACATTTTTCGCAGAACAACGGACATTCATGCAGCACATTCGCAACTTCTCGATCATCGCTCACATCGACCACGGCAAGTCCACGCTCGCCGACCGCTTCATCCAGATCTGCGGCGGCCTCACCGCCCGCGAAATGGCGGAACAGGTGCTCGATTCCATGGATCTCGAGCGTGAGCGTGGCATTACCATCAAGGCGCAGAGCGTCTCGCTGGAATACACCGCAAGCGACGGCGAGAAATACCTGCTGAACTTCATCGATACGCCGGGCCACGTGGATTTCTCCTACGAGGTGTCCCGCTCGCTGTCCGCCTGCGAGGGCGCGCTGCTGGTGGTGGACGCCGCCCAGGGCGTGGAGGCGCAGTCGGTGGGCAACTGCTACACCGCCATCGAGCAGGACCTGGAAGTGCTGCCGGTGCTCAACAAGGTGGACCTGCCCCAGGCGGAGCCGGACCGCGTGGCCGAGGAGATCGAGGAGATCATCGGTCTGGACGCCACCGACGCCTGCCACGTGTCCGCCAAGACCGGCCAGGGCGTGGACGATCTGCTGGAGCAGCTGGTGGAGCGTATTCCGCCGCCGGCGGGGGAGCGTGACGCCCGGTTGCAGGCGTTGATCATCGACTCCTGGTTCGATAATTACATGGGCGTGATCTCGCTGGTGCGGATCCGTTATGGTCGCCTCAAGAAGGGCGACAAGATCCACGTGAAATCCACCGGTCAGAACCATGTGGTCGACAGCCTTGGCGTGTTCACGCCCAAGCGCAAGGAGACCGACATTCTGGAGGCCGGCGAGGTGGGCTGGGTGAGCGCCACCATCAAGGACATCCACGGCGCGCCGGTGGGCGACACCCTGACCCACGCCAAGACGCCGGACGTGGAAATGCTGCCCGGTTTCAAGAAGGTCAAGCCGCAGGTCTACGCCGGCATGTTTCCGGTCAATGCGGATGACTACGAGGATTTCCGCGACGCCCTGTCCAAGCTGGCGCTCAACGACGCCTCGCTGTTTTACGAGCCGGAAACCTCCGATGCCCTGGGTTTCGGCTTCCGGGTCGGTTTCCTGGGCATGCTGCACATGGAGATCATCCATGAGCGTCTGGAGCGCGAATACGATCTGGACCTGATCACCACCGCGCCGACGGTGGTCTACGAGCTGATCCTCAACGACGGTTCCACCCTGTACGTGGACAACCCGTCGGATCTGCCGGAAAGTAACCTGATCGAGGAATTCCGCGAGCCGATCGCGCGGGTCAATATCCTGGTGCCCCAGGAGTATGTGGGTAACGTGATTACCCTGTGCACCGAACGCCGTGGCGATCAGATCAACATGCAGTTCCTCGGCAAGCAGATCGCGCTCACCTACGACATTCCCATGGCGGAAGTGGTGCTGGATTTCTTCGATCGTTTGAAGTCCGCCAGCCGGGGCTACGCCTCCCTGGAATACTCCTTCGAGCGCTTCCAGGACACCAAGCTGGTGAAAGTGGACGTGCTGATCAACGGCGAAAAGGTCGACGCGCTGGCGATGATCTGTCACCTGGATCATTCCGCCCATCGCGGCCGGGCGCTGATCGAGAAGATGAAGGAACTGGTACCGCGCCAGATGTTCGACGTGGCGATCCAGGCGGCCATCGGCAGCAAGATCATCGCCCGCCAGACCGTCAAGGCGCTGCGCAAGAACGTCACCGCCAAGTGTTACGGCGGCGATGTGTCGCGTAAGAAGAAGCTGCTTCAGAAACAGAAAGAAGGCAAAAAACGCATGAAGCAAGTGGGTAACGTGGAAATCCCCCAGGCCGCCTTCCTGGCCGTACTCAAGGTGAACGATTAAATGGATATTGATGTGGGAATGTGGCTGACCCTGGCGTTGTTCGTCACGGTGATCATCTGGCTGGCGGACAAGGCGCTCAAACTACGCCAACGCAAGGGCATGATCGGCAACACCGTGGAGACCTCCAATTCGCTGATTTCGGTGCTGTTCATCGTGCTGGTGATCCGTTCTTTTATTGTCGAGCCGTTCACCATTCCCTCCGGTTCCATGTTGCCGACCCTCAAAGTTCATGATTTTATTCTGGTCAACAAGTTTTCCTACGGCCTGCGCCTGCCGGTGACCAACACCAAGATTATTCCGCTGGGCGAGCCGGAGCGCGGCGACGTGATGGTGTTCAAGTACCCGGAAGACACCGGGCAGAATTTCATCAAGCGGGTGGTGGGGTTGCCCGGCGACACGGTGGCGGTGCGCGACAATGTGCTCTACGTCAACGGCGAGGCGGTGCCCCGCGAGTTGGTCGACCGCGCCCGCAACGCGCGGGTATGGCGTCGCGAGTACATCGAGACGCTGGGCGGCACGTCGCATCTGATCTGGCAGGAAGGGCAGGTCAATCCGTATAGCGGCGAGGCGATGATCCCGGACCGCACCCAGGGCGAATGGCAGGTGCCCGAGGGCAGCTACTTCGTGATGGGGGATAATCGCGACAACAGTAACGACAGCCGGTTCTGGGGCGTGGTGCCCGAGGGCCTGGTGGTGGGGGAAGCCTTCCTGATCTGGATGCACTGGGACCCGATTTTCTCCTGGCCCAGCTTCTCCCGTAATGGGGCGATCGACAAAGTGGAGGCAGAATAATGAACACAGGTCCTTCCCGTCAGCGGGGTCTTTCTCTTATTGGCTGGGTGGTGGTGCTGATCGTCCTGGCGGTGTTCGGTACCGCCGCGTTCCGCATGGTGCCCGCCTACATGGAATACAACACCATCCGTTCGGCGATCAATTCGGTACTGTCCGACAGCAAGACCGCGCTGATGTCCGAGCGCGAAGTGTCCGACGCCATCGGCAAGCGCTTCACCATCAATCAGGTGGACGCCATCAGCGTGCGCGACCTGGTGATTCAGAAAGCCGGCGGGCAGCTGTCCGTGGGCGTCGACTACGAAGTCCGCGAACCGATGTTCTATAACGTCTTCGTGGTGATGGAGTTCGACCACACCTTCAGCAAGAATATTGGCCAGTAATGGATGATCTGGATCGCCTCACCCGCCGTCTCGGTTATCAGTTCCAGGACCCGGCGCTGCTGCAACTGGCGCTGAGCCACCGCAGCGTCAGCCGCCGTCGCAACAACGAACGGCTGGAGTTTCTCGGCGACTCCCAGCTCAGCCAGATTATTTCCTCGGAAATCTTCCACCGCTTTCCGGAGGCCGCCGAAGGCCAGCTCACGCGCATGCGCGCCTTCCTGGTGCGCGGCCAGACCCTGGCGGAAGTGGCCCGGGAACTGGGCGTGGGCGAATACCTGATTCTCGGCGGCGGCGAGCTGAAAAGCGGCGGTAACCGCCGTGATTCGATTCTCGCCGATGCCCTGGAAGCGCTGATCGGCGCCATCGTCATCGACGGCGGCGAAGACGCCTGCCGGGACGTGGTGCTGAACTGGTTCGCCGACCGGCTCGAGCAGATTTCCCCGCAGAGCGTGCGCAAGGACGCCAAAACCCGCTTGCAGGAATGGCTGCAAGCGCGCAAGCATGAGTTACCGGCCTACGAAGTGCTGTCGGTGACCGGCCAGGCGCCGAAGCAGATCTTCGAAGTGGAGTGCAGCCTGCCGGACCTGTCGCGGCGGTTCACCGCCAGCGGCGCCAGCCGCCGCCGCGCGGAACAGCAGGCCGCCGAGCAGGCCCTGGACTGGTTGGAGCAGTCAGCATGAGCGACACCCGTTGCGGCGTGGTGGCCATCGTCGGCCGCCCCAATGTGGGCAAATCCACGCTGATGAACCATCTCATCGGCGAGAAGGTGAGCATCACCTCCCGTAAGCCGCAGACCACCCGCCACCGTATCCACGGCATTCTCAGCCGCCCCGGGTATCAGATCGTGTTCGCCGACACGCCCGGCATTCACACCGGCCAGGAACGGGCCCTCAACCGGGCCATGAACGACGCCGCCCAGTCGGCGCTGTCCGACGTGGACGTGATCTGCTTCATGGTCGACGCGCTGAAGTGGACCGAAGGCGATGAGCATGTGTTGAACCTGCTGCAGCGCGCCGGCGACACCCCGGTGATTCTGCTGGTCAACAAGGTCGACAACCTGGCGGACAAATCCCTGCTGTTGCCGCACCTGGAAAGCCTGGCCGCGCGCTTCGCCTTCGCCGAGGTGATCCCGGTGTCCGCCCTGCGCGACCACAACCTGGACGTGCTGGAAAAGGCCCTCGCCAGCCGTCTGCCGGAGGGCGACTTCTGGTTCGACGACGACCAGCTCACCGACCGCAGCCTGCGCTTCATGGCCGCCGAGATCATCCGTGAAAAAGTGGTCCGCCAGCTCGGCCAGGAAGTGCCACACCAGATCACCGTGGAAATCGACATCTGGGAAGACGGCCCCAAGGTCACCGACATCGCCGCCACCATTCTGGTGGAGCGGCGCGGCCAGAAGAAAATTCTGATCGGCGACCAGGGCGCGCGCATCAAAAGCATCGGCACCCAGGCGCGCGAGGACATGGAGCGGCTGATTGACCGCAAGGTGATGCTCACGCTGTGGGTTAAAATCAAAGCCGGCTGGTCCGACGACGAACGCGCCCTGCGTTCGCTGGGCTATGACCACCGCTGAGCCCGCCGGCGCTCAAACCGGCGGGAACGGCCTGGCCCCGGCCTGGCTGTTGCACCGCCACGCCTTCCGTAACACCAGCCTGATCGTCGATCTGTTCCTGCCGCGCCAGGGTAGGGTGGGCGCGGTGGCCCGCGGCGGTCGCCGCGACGCCTCCCTGGCGCCGTTCAAGCCCCTGTGGGTGGACCTGAAACCCGGCGGCGAGCTGTTCACCCTGCGCCAGGTGGAACCGCGCGGCCCCGGCCTGGCGCTGCACGGCAGGGCGCTCTACTGCGGCTTCTACGTCAATGAACTGCTGGTGCGTCTGTTGCACCGCGACGACGCCCATCCCGATTTGTGGCCGGTCTACGAACGCACCCTGGCGGAACTGGCCGGCGACACGCCGCTGGACATCACCCTGCGCCGCTTCGAAATGATGCTGCTGGAAGAGGTCGGTTACGGCCTGGCGCTTGATCATGACCTGCAGGGCGCGCCGCTCGACCCGGCCAGCCGCTACCGCTGGGAAGGCGGCGAGGGCCTGCGCCCCGCCGTCGACGGCTACTACGGCGAGCACCTGTTGGCCCTGGGCCGCGACCAGTGGGACGCGGACGTGCGCCGCACCGCCAAGGCGCTGCTGCGCGAAGCGCTGGCCCCGCACCTCGGCGACCGACCCCTGCGCAGCCGCGAACTGTTCCGCTAGACCGGGTTAGCGCTTTGGTGCTCCGAAGCGGGGACGCGGTGCAATGGTGGTGCCTTCCGGGACCGCTCAAGTCTTCCCTGATC
>CAZKWA010000121.1:0-6102 GCA_964556345.1 uncultured Alcanivorax sp. | reverse complement strand
CCGGGCCTGAATGCCTTCTTCCTCGAGGCTGCGTTCGATGCTGGTCTTGATCGAGGAGAGAATCTCGCGCCGATTGCCGCGCGCTGACTGCACCGCCTTGCCGATCAGCCGCGCGCGCATCGGGTGGATATTGTGGAAGGCGAGGTCCTCGTACTCCACGCGCATGTTGTACATGCCCAGCCGGAAGGCGATGGGGGCGTAGATTTCCAGGGTTTCCGTGGCGATGCGCTTGCGTTTCTCGGCGCGCATCACATGCAGGGTGCGCATGTTGTGCAGGCGGTCGGCCAGCTTCACCAGAATCACGCGGATGTCCCGGGTCATGGCCAGCATCATCTTGCGCAGGTTCTCCGCCTGCTGCTCCGCCTTCGATTCGAACTTGATCTGGGCGATCTTGGAGACGCCGTCCACCAGCTCCGCCACTTCCTCGCTGAACGCCTCGGCGAGCTGTTCCTTGCTGACGCCGGTGTCCTCGATCACGTCGTGCAGCATGGCCGCCATCAGCGAGGCGTAGTCCATGTGCATGTCCACCAGGATGTTGGCCACCGCCAGCGGGTGTGTGATGTAGGGGTCCCCGCTCCGCCGATACTGCCCTTCATGGGCTTTCTCGGCGAAATAGTAGGCGCGCACCACCTGCGAAATCTGCTCTTCCGTCAGGTAGCTGCGTAACCGTTTTTTCAGGTTGTTAATGGAAGGCAAGATTCCTCGCCACGCCGCCAGGGCGAATCGAAGTGAACGATAATTCCTAGCTTAGGTTTGACGTGGTGATTTGTCTACGTTATCGCCGTGAGTGCCTGAAAAGGCAGGGGTTTTCGGTATGAGAGGCGGATGCTATGAGGTCAGGGAAAGCGGGCTCCGCCCGAAGGCGTGATCCAGGATGCGGCGCCCTGAGCGGGCCGCATCCTGGATTCGGCGTTCTGTACCGGCGGCGGTTACTCGCCGAAGGACTGCGTGAGCATGGCCAGGTCGTCCACTTCCGCGCCCTGGTCGGCGATCGGGTTCTCGACGGATTCCGACGTCACTTCACCCTCGGCGATCTCGCGCAGCGCCACCACGGTGGGCTTGTCGTTTTCCCAGGCCACGCGCGGCTCTTTGCCGCCGGTCTGCAGCTGACGGGCGCGCCGGCTGGACACCAGAACCAGCTCAAAGCGGTTGTCCAGTTTTTCCAGGCAGTCTTCTACGGTTACACGGGCCATGTCGATCTCCTATTGCGGGGGCGCGCCCAGGGAGTGATGCGGAGGTTCCCCGGTGCGGCTCGCGATTCTACTGGGTTTCCGTACCCGACAACAAGTCGGCGAGCGTGGCGGCCTGGCGCACCGCCTGGCGATCGGTGGTCAGCCGGCGTGCTTCGACGATGGCCGCCAGGTCGTGCAGGGCCCGCTCGAAGTTGTCGTTGACCACCAGATAGTCGAATTCGCCGTAGTGGCTCATCTCTTCACGGGCGCCGGCCAGGCGCTTCTCGATCACATGGTCGTCGTCGGAGGCGCGGGTGCGCAGGCGCTGGGCCAGGGTCTTCAGGCACGGCGGCAGGATGAAGATGCTGGCCGCTTCGGGGAGCAGGTGGCGGATCTGGGCGGCGCCCTGCCAGTCGATCTCCAGAATCACGTCCTCGCCGTTGCGCAGGGTTTCCGCCACCCAGTCGGCGCTGGTGCCGTACAGGTTGCCGAACACCTCGGCGTGCTCCAGGAACCGGCCTTCCTCGACCATGCGCACGAACGTCTCGCGGCTGGTGAAGTGGTAGTTGACCCCTTCCACTTCGCCCTCCCGGCGCGGCCGGGTGGTGTGCGACACGGAGATCCGCAGGCGCGGCAGTTTTTCCACCAGCGCCGCCACCAGGGAGGTTTTACCGGCGCCGGAGGGGGCCGACACAATATAAAGAGTGCCTTTGTCGGTCATACGCATGCGGTTCCTGTCTGCCGGGGTCTCAGTTCCCACGAAAACGGGCATTATAGGGGGAAGTCCGCGGCCCGTCATGGCCGCCCGATGTGACCCCGTCCGGCCCCCGGCCAGACTGTAAGGAGACACCATGCAGGACAGCCCCGTCACCGCCACCGTGGATTTCCACCGCGACGGCGTGCAACACGGCTTTCTCAAGCTGCCCCACTCCCATGACGAGTCCGCCTGGGGCAGTCTGATGATTCCCATTACCGTGGTCCGCAACGGCGACGGCCCCACCGCCTTGCTCACCGGCGGCAACCACGGTGACGAATACGAAGGCATCACCGCTCTGATCAAGCTGGCCGGCCGCCTGCGCGCCGAGGACATCACCGGGCGGGTGATCATCGTACCGATGATGAACCATCCGGCGGCGCTCAACGGCACGCGCACCTCGCCGATCGACAAGGGCAACCTCAACCGTGCCTTCCCCGGCAGCCCCACCGGCACGCTCACCCAGCGCATCGCCGACTACTTTACCCGCTATCTGGTGCCGCTGTGCGACCTGGCGCTGGATATCCACTCCGGCGGCCGCACCCTCGATCTGCTGCCGTTCGCCGCCACCCACCGGCTCGCCGACGCCGATCTGGCCCGCCGCTGCCTGGAGGGCGCCCGGGCCTTCGGCGCCCCCAACACCCTGCTGATGGCCGAACTGGAGGGCGACGCGCTGTACGACACCGTGGTGGAGGCCCAGGGCAAGGTCTTCATCAGCACCGAATTGGGCGGCGGCGGCACCACCACGCCGGAAACCGTCGCGCTGGCCGGACGCGGCGTCGACAATGTGCTGCGCTGGGCCGGCATCCTCCCGGGCAGCTCGCGACCCGCCCCCACCCGGATGCTGGAGATCCCCGACAGTGCCCACTATCTGCAGAGCGAGCACGCCGGCCTGTTGGAGTTCACGGTGAACCCGGGCGATGAAGTAAAGGCCGGTGAGGTGATGGCGCGTGTGTACACCCTGGAGCGTACCGGCGTCGCGCCCGCGGAGTACCGCGCCCCCGTGGACGGTATTCTGATCGGCCGCCGCCACCCGGCGAAGGTGGCCATGGGGGACACCTTCGCGGTGCTGGCGGTGCCGCTCTGATCAGCCCGTCAGCAGCATGCCGCGCAGCTCGGCGCCGTTGCTGACCAGCTCCGCCAGCGTGTGCCGGTCCAGTTCCTGAAGGAAGGCCTCCTGGGCCCGGCCCAGCACCTTCTTCAGGGTGCAGGCGGGGTCGATGGGGCACGACGAGTTCTCCCCGAAACACTCCAGCAGCTTCAGGTTCTCGGTCTGTCTGACCACGTCACCCACGGACACCTGCTCGGGCGCCCCGGCCAGCACCAGGCCGCCGCCGCGACCCCGCAGGCTCTTCACATAGCCCAGGCGCGTCAGGGTCTGCGCCACCTTGGCGATATGGTTCGCCGAGATGCCGTAGCTCAACGCGATTTCCTGCACCGTCGCCGGCGCCTTATCGCGCGATAGCGCGAGATAGATCAGCAGGCGCAGGGAATAGTCGGTGTGGGTCGTCAGTTGCATAAAGTCGTTGACCGTTTTTAAAGAGGTATATAGTATTCCTGTTTAAAAGAGGTATGTAAAACACCTCTTTTGGCTAAGGCAAATCAGGAGACCACGAAGCATGCTCACCGACGACCAGCTCGACGTTATCAAGGCCACCGTGCCGGTTCTGCAGGAACACGGGGAAACCCTCACCCGCCACTTCTACCAGCGCATGTTCGAGCGCAACCCGGAAGTGCGCCCCTACTTCAATCCGGCGCATCAGCGTTCCGGGGCCCAGCAGCGGGCCCTGGCCGGCGCCATCTGCGCCTACGCCCAGCACGTGGACAACCCGGCGGCGCTCACCGAGGCGGTGGAGTTGATCGCCCAGAAGCATGTGTCCCTGGGCATCCGGCCGGAGCATTACCCCATCGTCGGCGAGAACCTGCTCGCCTCCATCCGGGAAGTGCTCGGCGACGCCGCCACCGACGACATCATCGACGCCTGGGCCGCGGCCTATGGCGCCCTGGCGGATATTTTCATCGGCCGCGAGGCGGACCTTTACGAAGAGCAGGAAAAGCGGTTCGGCTGGCAGGGCTTCAAGCCGTTCGTGGTGGCGCGCCGCGCGCCGGAGAGCGACAACATTACGTCCTTCTACCTGAAGCCCGCCGATGGCGAGCCGCTGCAGCCGCACAAGCCGGGCCAGTACATTACCCTGCGCGTGGCGGTTCCCGGCGCCGGCCCGGTGATGCGCAACTACAGCCTGTCCAACGCGCCCGGTGACGAGTACTACCGCATCAGCGTCAAGCGCGAACCGGCCCCGGTGGATGGCGCCCCGGACGGGGTCTGCTCCAACCACCTGCACGCCAACCTGAAAGAAGGCGACCGTGTGGAGCTGGCGCCCCCGGCCGGCGAATTCGTGCTCGACACCCGCGAGCAGGACGCGCCGGTGGTGCTGATCGCCGGCGGCGTCGGCATCACGCCGCTGCTTTCCATGCTGCACCAGTGCCTGGCGGCGTCGCCGGCCAGCCGGCCGGTCACGCTGATCCAGGGGGCGCTGAACAGCCGGGTGCATCCGTTCCGCGAGGAAGTGCAGGCGCTTGCCGCCGCGCACCCCAACCTGCGGGTGCATGTGCGCTACAGCGACCCGCTTGCCGGCGACGAACCCGGCCGCGGCTATCACAGCAACGGCCTGATCGACGATGCGTTGCTTGATGCGCTCACGGTGGACGGCGCCCACTATTACTTGTGCGGTCCCGAGCCCATGCTGCGCCACGTCCACGCCCTGTTGGGCCGGCGCGGCGTGCCGCTGGCGCGCATCCACTACGAGTTCTTCGGACCGGCGGCCGCCCTGGCGGCGTAACGGACAGACCATCGTGACGCGGCATCGCGGGCCCCCTAGGGGGTTCGCGGTGCTGTTGTCTTTGGGGCGTGCGCACAGGATTATAAAGAGCGAAATGGATGTCACCAGGAGGTCCCATGGCAGCCACGCAGCGCCCCCAGGTCCACTCATTCCTTCACGAGCCCACCTCCACCTTTTCCTATGTGGTCTGGGATCCGGATACCCGCCGTGCCGCGGTGATCGATTCGGTACTGGACTATGACGCCTCGTCCGGACGGCTCACCACCGACACCGCCGATGAACTGATCCGCTTCGTGCGCGACCAGGGGCTGGAGGTGGAGTGGGTGCTGGAAACCCACGCCCACGCCGACCATCTGGCCGCCGGCGCCCACGTGCACCGGCAGCTGGGCGGCACCACCGGCATCGGTGTTGGCATCCGCCAGGTGCAGAAACATTTCAAGGAAGTCTACGGCTTCGAACGTGGCTTCCAGGCGGACGGCACGCCCTTCGAGCACCTGTTCGAGGATTTCGAAAGCTTCCGGGTGGGTAACATCGAGGCCCGCGCCATCCCCACGCCCGGGCATACCTCGGACCACCTGACGTACCAGATCGGCGACGCCCTCTTCGTCGGCGATACCCTGTTCATGCCCGACGGCGGCACCGCCCGCTGCGACTTTCCCGGCGGCAGCGCCCATACCCTGTATCAGTCGATCCAGCGGTTGTTCGAGCTGCCCGACGATACCCGCCTGTTCGTGCTGCACGACTACCGGCCCGGCGGCCGCGACTATCGCCACGAAACCACCGTGGGTGAGCAAAAGCGGGACAACATCCATGTGGGCGGCCGCCGCTCCGAGAACGACTTCGTCAGGCTGCGTACCGAGCGTGACGCCACCCTCGACCTGCCCGATCTGATTATCCCCTCGGTGCAGATCAACGTCCGCGCCGGCCACACTCCACCCGCCGATGACAACGGCCGGCGCTACATCAAAGTGCCCCTGAACCACCCGGAAGGGTTCTCCCAGACCGCGCAAGACGAGGAGCTGCCGGTATGACAATCGTTAACTTCACCCCCTGGGCGGGCCTGATCGGCGGCCTGCTGATCGGCGCCAGCGCCTCGCTGCTGCTGTGGCTCAACGGGCGCATCGCCGGCATCAGCGGCATCGTCGCCGGCGCCACGGTGGAGCCCGATGGCGACAGAACCTGGCGCTGGCTGTTTCTGGCCGGCCTGCTCGGCGGCGCCGCCCTGGCCTTCTGGCTGGTGCCCGGCAGCCGTGCCTTTCAGGCCGACATGTCCTGGCCGGTGTTCCTGGTTGCCGGGCTGATCGTCGGCTTCGGCACCCGCCTGGGCAGCGGCTGC
>CAZKWA010000120.1:0-6264 GCA_964556345.1 uncultured Alcanivorax sp. | reverse complement strand
CGAGGTGGCGGTGGAATTCTTTTCTCTGTCCAAGAGTTACAACATGCCCGGCTGGCGGGTGGGCTTCTGCTGCGGCAACCCGCAGTTGATCCAGGCGCTGGGGCGGATTAAGTCCTACCTGGATTATGGCACCTTCACGCCGATCCAGGTGGCGGCCATCGCCGCCCTGGAAGGCGATCAGAGCTGCGTCGGCGAGATCCGCGACATGTACCAGCGCCGCCGCGACGTGCTCTGCGATGGCCTGAACGAACTGGGCTGGACGGTGGAGAAGCCCCGCGCCACCATGTTCGTATGGGCGCGCATTCCAGAGGCCTATCGCGAACTGGGCTCCCTGGAATTTTCCAAGAAATTGCTCCACGAAGCCGGTGTGGCGGTGTCACCGGGCATCGGCTTCGGGGAATACGGCGATGACCATGTGCGCTTCGCCCTGATCGAAAATGAACAACGCACCCGGCAGGCGTTGCGCGGCATCAAGAAGATGTTCCGCGCCGACGCCGTGTCCGGCGAATGATGAGAGAGGATGCCAAGGTGAATGCGGTAAAGGTCGGCATAGCAGGTCTGGGCACGGTAGGCTCCGGCACGGTCAACGTTCTGCAGCGTAACGCCCGGGAAATCGCCCGGCGCGTGGGCCGCCCGATTGAGATCGCCCATATCGGCGCCCGCCGTGACAATCCGGCGTGCGACATTAAAGGCATTCGCGTGTCCCGGGATATTTTCGCGGTCGCCACCGATCCGGAAATCGACATCCTGGTGGAACTGATCGGCGGCACCGACACCGCCCGCGAGCTGGTGCTCACGGCGATCAAGAACGGCAAGCACATCGTCACCGCCAATAAGGCGCTGATCGCCGAGCACGGCAACGAGATTTTCCAGGCGGCGCACCAGAACGGTGTGGACGTGGCGTTCGAAGCGGCGGTGGCCGGCGGTATTCCGATCCTGAAATCCCTGGGTGAAGGCCTGGCGGCCAACCACATCAACTGGGTGGCGGGCATCATCAACGGCACCGGTAACTATATCCTCACCGAGATGGAGCAGGGCGGCCGCGCCTTCCAGGAAGTGCTGGAAGAAGCCCAGAGCCTGGGCTACGCGGAAGCGGACCCGACCTTCGACGTGGAAGGCGTGGACGCCGCGCACAAGCTCACCATCATCGCCTCCATCGCCTTCGGCATCCCGCTGCAGTTTTCCAAGGTGTACATGGAAGGCATCAGCCGCATCACCATCGAGGACGTGAAGAGCGCCGCCCAGTTCGGCTACCGCATCAAGCACCTGGGCATCGCCAAGGACACCGGCCACGGTATTGAACTGCGCGTGCACCCCACGCTGATTCCCCGCGAGACCATGCTGTCGGCGGTGAACGGGGTGATGAACGCGATCATGATCGATGGCGACGCGGTCGGCCCGACCATGTTCTACGGCGCCGGCGCCGGCGCCGAACCCACCGCCTCGGCGGTGGTGGCGGACATTATCGAAATGGGCCGCGCTCTGACCGTGGACCACGACGAACGGGTGCCGTACCTGGGCTTCCACGCCGACCAGATGTCCGACGATCCGATTCTCACCATCGACGATGTGTCCTGCAGCTTCTATCTGCGTCTGCACGTTCAGGACAAACCGGGCGTGCTGGCCAACATCACCCGTATCCTCAGTGATAACCGCATCAGCATCGAAGCCATGGTGCAGAAGGAAACCGAGGAGGGCCTGGTGCCCATCGTGATGATGACCCACAAGGTGCTGGAAGGGGACATGAACGCCGCCCTGGCGGCGATCGCCGCCCTGGACACCGTGGACAACGATATAATGCGCATCCGCGTGGAAACGCTGGACGCTTGACGCTTAAGAGAGATAACACCATGCCATTCCGTGACCGCTATACCGGCCTGATCAATCGTTACCGCGACCACCTGCCGGTCAACGACGACACGCCCTTGATCAGCCTGGGCGAGGGCAACACGCCGCTGATCCGCCTCAAGAACATTCCCCGCCTGCTCGGCAAGGACGTGGACATCTACGTCAAATACGAGGGGCTCAACCCCACCGGCTCGTTCAAGGACCGGGGCATGACCATGGCGGTCACCAAGGCGGTGGACGAGGGCAGCAACGCCATCATCTGCGCGTCCACGGGCAACACCTCGGCGGCGGCGGCGGCCTACGCCGCCCGGGCCGGCATCACCGCCTTCGTGATCATCCCCGAAGGCAAGATCGCCATGGGCAAGCTGGCCCAGGCGATGATGTACGGCGCCGTGATCATGCAGATTCGCGGCAACTTCGACCAGGGCATGGAACTGGTCAAGCAGGTGGCGGAGAAAGCGCCGGTAACCATCGTTAACTCGGTCAATCCCTACCGCCTGCAAGGCCAGAAAACCGCCGCGTTCGAGATCGTCGAGGAACTGGGCCGGGCACCGGATTATCACTGCTTGCCGGTGGGCAACGCGGGTAACATCACCGCCCACTGGATGGGCTACAGCGAATACCACAAGAGCGGTGTGGTGAACGCGGCGCCGATCATGGTCGGTTACCAGGCGAACGGCGCCGCCCCCTTCCTGCGTGGCGAGCGGGTGACGGATCCGGAAACCGTGGCGACCGCGATTCGCATCGGCAATCCGCAGTCCTGGAACCAGGCCTGGAAGGTCAAGGAAGAGTCCGGCGGCTGGTTCGACGAGCTCAGCGATCAGGAAATTCTCGCCGCGCAGAAACTGCTCGCCGAAAAAGAAGGCGTGTTCTGCGAGCCGGCATCGGCGGCTTCGATCGGCGGCGCCATGCGCGATATCAAGTCCGGCAAGATCGCCGAAGGCTCCACCATTGTCTGCACGCTCACCGGTAACGGCCTCAAGGACCCGGATGCCGCCATTGATCAGTGCAAGGACTCACGCATGGTGACCATCGACGCGGAGCTGGACGCGGTGCGTGACGCCATCGTGAAAAACATGTGAGTTGATTCACGATGGCCCGGGCACGCATTAAGCGAACGCCCGTATTAACAGGCGCGGGCTTGAAAATCCGCGCCTTTTCTGTTTTTTGCACACGGTTATTTGAGGCTTCGGCCTTGCAACCGCGAGTCGATTAGGGGATATATGAGGGAGCCGGGGAAGCCGGCGTTGAAAAGTTCATTGATTTTTTCAATTTTTTTAGATTGCTGGAAAGCCAGGAACAATAAGGGTTTTCTGGCGAAAGTCTGAGCAAGAAAAAGGTCATCGGTTTGACATCAGTTCAGTGATCTTTAGGCTGCGTACTGACTTCTGCTGGGGAGACCATAATGCGAAACTCTATTTTTGCGAAGTCCGTTCTGGGCTTGTTCGCGGCATCCGCCGTATCTATTCCTGTCACCGCGACCGCCGGTGCCGAGCTGAGTGCCGGTGTGTGGTGGGTCTATCAGAACGTTACGAATTCTGATTTTAATGCCACCTCGTTCAACGAGGATCTGGACAACGAAACCGGCGGTAATTTCGCCGATCCGGCGCTGATTCTGTACGCCGATGACGACGGCAGTCACGGCCCCTGGCATTTCAGCGCGGAAACCCGCATTGGCACCGGCTCTTTCACCAGCCCGGCCAACAACAACAGTGGCGACAACTTCACCATCCACAAGGCCTGGATCGGTTATGACGTGACCGACGACGCCACCCTTCAACTGGGTAAAAGCCAGGTGCCGTTCGGTTGGAAAACCGTCAATTTCTGGCCCGGTGACGGCCTGCAGGGCGGTTACGGCGACCAGATGGACGTGGGCCTGAAGCTGAGCGGCGACGCCGGCACCATCCACTATGACGCGGCCTACTATCATCAGGACGACTGGGGCGAAGACAGCACCGATACCGTGGATGACAACGGCCACTGGGGCAGCAGCGCCACCTACCGCAAAATCAAAACCGGTGTGGTGAATCTGGACTGGAACTTCCTCGAGCACCACACGGTCGGCGCCTCCGCCCAATACGGGCGCATGCAGGACCTGGTGCCGGTGGCCGCCGGTAATCCGTCCGCCAGTAACGACGAAGGCACCCATCAGGCCTTTGATCTCCACTACATGTTCGCAATGGACAACTGGACCGCCAAATACCGCTTCATCAACGTGGAGCGTGATTTCGGTGGCATGGACGCGCTGCTGGCCTCCGCCGACGCACCGGTGGACGACAAGATCGAAAACCAGCGTCACGTGGTGGAAGTGGGCTACAACCACAACAACTGGTTCTACTATGTGGACGCCGGCGTGGCCAGCACCGACACCACCGGGAACGACGCCGATGACGTGCGGTTCATCGCGCCGGGCATTCGTTATCAGTACGGCCCCGGCTGGATTTACTTCGAATACCTCCAGTCCGACGGTGACATCAACGCCTATGGCGATGTCTACGAATCGGACTTCGACGCCGCCTACGTCGCCTTCGATTTCTATTTCTAAAGCGAGTGCCATTAAGCCGGCCCCTGGGCCGGCTTCAGGGTTCGGTGACACCGAATCGCCCGCGCGGCGTCGTTTTTTCTTGCCTTGATTCCGGCGCCGCGTGACACGGAAAATGGAGTCATGCCATGAGCGTGGAATACGAAACAGACTATGAAGCGGGGCAGGATAATGTGCAGGTCCTGGGTATGGACATGCACAATCCGGTCTTCTTCATCAGTGCGGTACTGATCCTGACGTTCGTGATCGGTACCATTATCTTTCCCGCCGAGGCCAAAACGGCCCTCGACGGCGCCAAGGGCTGGACCATCGAAAATTTTGACTGGCTGTTCATGGTCGGCGCCAATATTTTCGTTTTGTTCTGTATCGCCCTGATTTTTCTTCCCGTGGGCCGCATCCGCCTGGGCGGCCAGGACGCCCGGCCGGACTTTTCCACCCTGTCCTGGTTCGCCATGCTGTTCGCCGCCGGCATGGGCATCGGCCTGATGTTCTGGAGCGTGGCGGAGCCGGTGGGTTACTACACCGACTGGTTCGGCACACCCCTGAACGTGGCGCCGAACACCCCGGAAGCGAAAGACATGGCGCTGGGCGCGGTGATGTACCACTGGGGCCTGCACCCCTGGGCGATTTACGGCGTGGTGGCGCTGTCCCTGGCGTTTTTCGCCTACAACAAGGGCATGCCGCTCACCATCCGCTCCGCCTTCTACCCGATTCTGGGCGAGCGTTGCTGGGGCTGGGCCGGCCACATCATTGATGTCCTGGCGGTGCTGGCGACCATCTTCGGTCTGGCCACCTCGCTGGGTCTCGGCGCCAAGCAGGCCGCCGGTGGTCTGCACTTCCTGTTCGACACCCCCAACGCCATCAACGTCCAGATCGCCATTATCGTCGGCGTCACGGCGGCGGCGGTGATCTCGGTGATGCGCGGCCTGGACGGCGGGGTGAAACTGCTGAGCAACATCAACATGGGCCTGGCGGCGCTGCTGCTGGTGTTCGTGATGATCGCCGGGCCCACCCTGCTGATCTTCACCTCCATGGGGCAGACCGCGGTGGATTACGTGGTCAACATCGTTCCCCTGAGCAACTGGATCGGCCGCGAGGATCAAGGCTTCCTGCATGACTGGACGGTGTTCTATTGGGCCTGGTGGATCTCCTGGTCACCGTTCGTGGGCATGTTCATCGCCCGGGTATCCCGTGGTCGTACCGTCCGTGAGTTTCTCACCGCGGTGCTGCTGGTGCCGACCCTGGTGACCGTGGTGTGGATGGCCACCTTCGGCGGCTCCGGCCTGCATCAGACCATCAACGGTATCGGCGAGCTGGCCAACGGCGTGGGCGATTCCTCCCTGGCTCTGTTCCAGATGTTGGCGGAACTGCCGCTTACCGCGATCACCTCCTTCCTGGCGATCGTGCTGGTGCTGGTGTTCTTCATCACCTCCTCGGATTCCGGGTCGCTGGTGATCGATTCCATCACCGCCGGCGGCAAGCTGGACGCGCCGGTGCCCCAGCGGGTGTTCTGGGCGATCATGGAAGGCCTGATCGCCGGTGCCCTGCTGTACGGTGGTGGCGAGCAGGCGCTTGACGCGCTGCAAGCCGGCGCGATCACCACCGGCCTGCCGTTCACCGTGGTGCTGCTGGTGATGTGCTTCAGCCTTTACAAGGGGCTCTCGGCGGAGCGCAAGCTGATGACCGCCAAAACCTGAAGGCTGCCAGCAAGCCGCAACAAAAAAGCCCGGCCTCAGTGCCGGGCTTTTTTTGTTTTCTGATTATGGTGACCGCCAAACACTGTGGGCGCGGGCTTGTAGGAGCGGGCCCCGCCCGCGAAAGGGAGCGAAGCTCCCGGCAGGATGCCAGATAGCTTTCTAACGGCGGCACCAACA
>CAZKWA010000119.1:0-6607 GCA_964556345.1 uncultured Alcanivorax sp. | reverse complement strand
CCGGCAGGGACTGCGCGGCGAAGGCTTCGTTGAGCTCGACGTAGTCGATGTCGTCGATGGTCAGGCCGGCCCGTTTCAGGGCTTTCTGGGTGGCGGGCACGGGACCGTAGCCCATGATGGCCGCGTCACAGCCGGCCACGGCCATGCTGCGGATCTTGGCGCGGGGCTTGAGGCCCAGGGCCTGGGCGCGCTCGGCGCTCATCACCAGCATGGCGCTGGCACCGTCGGACAGGGCCGAGGAGGTGCCGGCGGTGACCGAGCCGCTGGCCGGGTCGAAGACCGGGCGCAGTTTGGCCATGTCTTCCAGGCTGGCGTTGGCGCGGATGGTCTCGTCGATTTCGCAGAGTACCTTGCGGCCTTCGGCGTCGTGGCCTTCGATCGGCACGATCTCGTTTTTCCAGCGGCCCTGTTCGGTGGCTTCCCAGGCTTTCTTGTGGGAGCGCACGCCGAACTGGTCTTGCTGTTCACGGGTGATGCCGTGCATGCGGCCGAGCATTTCCGCGGTCAGGCCCATCATGTTGGAGGCCCGGGCGGTGTACTTGGACAGCTCCGGGTTGAGGTCCACGCCGTGGTCCATGGCCACATGGCCCATGTGCTCCACGCCGCCGATCACGAACACGTCGCCGTTGCCGGTCATGATGCTCTGCGCGGCGGTGTGCAGGGCCTGCATGGAGGAGCCGCACAGGCGGTTCACGGTCTGCGCGGCACTGGTGCGCGGCAGGCCGGCCAGCATGGAAAGGTTGCGGGCGATGTTCATGCCCTGTTCCTTGGTCTGGTTGACGCAGCCCCAGATGACATCTTCGGTTTCTTCGATGTTCCAGTTGGGGTTGCGTTCCATCAACGCCTGGATCAGCAGCGCGGACAGTTTTTCCGCGCGCACGTTGCGGAACTGGCCGTTACGGCTTTTGCCCATGGGGGTGCGCACGGCATCGACGATGACTACGTCTTGCGGATTCAAACTCATTTCTAACTCTCCTGTGCCGGTGCCTTACGCGAAGAAGGACTCGCCCTTGGCGGCCATGTCTTTGAGCATCTGCGGTGCTTCGTAGATGCCGCCCAGGTGTGCGTACTTGTCGCACAGCTCAACGAACGCCTTGGCGCCGAGGCTGTCGATGTAGCGCAGCGGGCCACCGCGGAACGGCGGGAAGCCGATGCCGTAGATCATGGCCATGTCGGCCTCGGCGGCGGAGCCTACGATGTTGTCTTCCAGGCAACGGACGGTTTCGGTGCACATCGGGATCATCATGCGGGCGATGATCTCGTCGGCGTCGAATTCCTGGCTGTCGGCGACGTGGGGCTTGATCAGCTCATAGGTCTTTTCGTCGACCACTTTCTTGGGCTTGCCCTTTTTGTCTTCCTCGTACTTGTAGAAGCCGATGCCGTTCTTCTGACCATAGCGTTCGTTTTCGAACATGATGGTGGAGGCATCCTTGAAGTCGTACTGCATGCGGTCCGGGAAGCCTTCCGCCATCACTTCGGCGGCGTGCACGCCGGTGTCAATGCCGACCACGTCCATCAGGTAGGCGGGACCCATGGGCCAGCCGAATTTCTGCATCACCTTGTCGACTTGCTGGAAGTCGGCGCCGTCACGCAGCAGGATGTTGAAGCCGCCGAAGTAGGGGAACAGCACCCGGTTCACCAGGAAGCCGGGGCAGTCGTTCACCACCACCGGGTTCTTGCCCATCTTCTGGGCGTAGTTGACCAGGGTGGCGACGGTCTCGTCGGAGGTCTTCTCGCCGCGGATCACTTCCACCAGGGGCATCATGTGCACCGGGTTGAAGAAGTGCATGCCGCCGAAGTTTTCCGGCTTCTTGAGCGCTTCCGCCAGGCGGGTGATGGAGATGGTGGAGGTGTTGGAGGCGAGTACCGCGTCGTCGCCCAGCACTTCCTCGGTTTCCGCCAGTACCGACTGCTTGATCTTCGGGTTCTCGACCACCGCTTCGACCACCACGTCGATGTTGGTGAAGTCACCGTAGCTCAGGGTGGGGCGGATCATGGACAGGGTCTTGCCCATTTTGGCAGCGTCCATCTTGCCCTTTTCGACGCGCTTGGCGAGCAGTTTGGAGGCCTCGTTCATGCCCAGGTCCAGGGCGTCCGCCTTGATGTCCTTCATCACGATCGGGGTGCCCTTGAGGGCGGACTGGAAGGCGATGCCGCCACCCATGATGCCGGCGCCCAGCACCGCGGCGTTTTTCACTTCGCGGCTGGCCTTGGCGGTCTTGCCGTTGACTTTCTTGACCTGCTGATCGGCCAGGAACAGGCCCACCATGGCGGTGGCCTGCGGGGTCTTGGCGACCTTGGCGAAGCCTTTGGACTCCACGTCCAGCGCTTCGTCACGCTTCATGCCGGCGGCTTTCTGCATGGATTTCACCGCTTCCATGGGCGCCGGGTAGTTCTTGCCGGCCTGCTGCTGGACCATGGCGGAACCGGTCTGGAACGCCATCATCTGCTCCATCGGCGGCATCGGCAGCGGCTCCAGTTTTTCCTGACGCTTGGCGCGGAAGTCGATCTTGCCGGCCAGGCATTGCTTGACCAGGTCGATGGCGGCGTCACGCACGTCGTCGTGCTTGACCACCGCGTCCACCATGCCGTCCTTGAAGGCTTTTTCCGGCTTGTGCTGGCCGCCGGCGGAAATCCACTCGATGGCGTTGTCCACGCCCATCAGGCGCGGCGCGCGCACGGTGCCGCCGAAACCAGGGTAGATGCCCAGCTTCACTTCCGGGAAGCCCACCTGGGCCTGTTCGCTCATGACGCGGAATTCGCAGGCCAGGCACATTTCCAGGCCGCCGCCCAGGGCGAAGCCGTTGATGGCGGCCACTTTCGGCACGTCCAGGTCTTCGAAGGCGTTGAAGATCTCGTTCGCCTGGCGGGACCATTTGGCGATCTCCGCTTCGTCCTGGGCGAACATTTCGGTGAATTCGGTGATGTCCGCGCCGACGATGAACACGTTCTTGGCGGAGGTGACGACGATGCCTTTCACCTGGTCGTTGCCTTTCAGGGCCTCGGTGGCCTTGCTCAGGTCTTCCAGGGTGGCCCGGTCGAACTTGTTCACGGACTCGCCCTGAAGGTCGAACTTCAGTTCGGCGATCCCGTCGTCAAGCAGTTGTACGCTTACGGCGTTGCCTTGGTAAATCATATCGATTGCTCTCCAGTCCCAAAGTATGCGGCCGGCCAGCCGCCTTGGTGAGCCTGTGTTTCCTCACTCGGGGGCGCCAAGTATAGGGAAGCAAAGGGTACACATTCAGTCCCTTTTTGTGACTTGCCGGTCGGTGCAAGCCCGCTCTCCGCCTGTATGGGTGCGCGGCGGACACTTTCAACCACCGGCGCTTTCAACCCTTGGGAGGATACAGCAAGCCGGGGTCGGAGTATCTTGACTCCGGAGGCGTCTATGCGGACCCTTGCCCGCGTCTTTCCGCCAGGCTGAAGTGATGAGCGCACGACCCTTTCCCGAGATCCGCCGCCGTACCGTGGACACCGTGCCCGACTGGCCCGGCGTGCCGCCGCTGCTGGCGCGGGTGCTGGCCGCCCGCGGCGTTACCCGGGAAGAGCAGCTGCAACTGAACCTGGGCCGCCTGCCGCACCCGGACGGCTTCAATGGCCTGGGCGCGGCGGTGGACCTGCTGCAGGAAGCCCGCGAGCAGCACTGGCGCATCTGCGTGGTGGGCGATTACGACGCCGACGGCGCCACCGCCACCGCGCTGATGGTGCGCGGCCTGGCCGGGCTGGGCTTCCGGCGCCCGGATTATCTGGTGCCCAACCGCTTCGAGTACGGCTACGGCCTGTCGCCGGCCATCGTCGAGCTGGCCAGGGAGACCCTGGCCCCGGACCTGATCATCACCGTGGACAACGGCATCGCCAGCGTGGACGGGGTGGCCGCCGCCCGCGACGCCGGCATGCGCGTGCTGATTACCGACCACCACCTGCCCGGCGACCGACTCCCGGACGCCGACGCCCTGGTCAATCCGCGCCTGTGCGAGGACGGCTTCCCGGCCCGCAACCTGGCAGGGGTGGGCGTGGCCTTCTACTTATTGCTTGCGGTGCAGCGCCGCCTGGGCGTCAAAGCCGGGGTGCTCGACCTGCTCGATCTGGTGGCCCTGGGCACGGTGGCCGATGTGGTGGTGCTCGACGACGCCAACCGCATTCTGGTCGAGCAGGGCCTGCGCCGTATTCGCGCCGGCAAGGGCAGCCCGGGCCTGCGCGCCCTGCTGCGCGTGGCCGGCCGCGACCCGGCCCGGGTGGTGGCGGCGGACCTGGGCTTCGCCGCCGGGCCCCGGCTCAACGCCGCCGGCCGCCTCACCGATATGAGCCACGGCATTGAGTGCCTGCTGGCGGACAGCGAAGACCAGGCACGGCGCTTCGCCGAGGAGCTGGACACTATCAACCGGGAGCGGCGCGGCATCGAGCAGGGCATGCGCGACGCCGCCATGCTGGAAGTGGCGCGGCTGCGCGAGCGCGACTTGCCCGCCGCCCTGTGCCTGCACGGGCCGGACTGGCACGAAGGCGTGGTGGGCATTCTCGCCTCGCGGGTCAAGGAATCGGTGCACCGTCCGGTGATCGCCTTCGCCCCGGCCCGCGAGAAAGGCATGCTCAAGGGCTCCGGCCGCTCGATCCCTGGCCTGCACCTGCGCGACGTGCTGGACGCGGTGGCCACCGCCCACCCGGAAATGCTGCACAAGTTCGGCGGCCATGCCATGGCCGCCGGCATGACCCTGCGCGCCGACGACCTGCCGGCCTTCACCGAGGCTTTCCAGCAGGCGGTGGCGGCGGTGGCCAGCGCGGATCTGTTCGACGAGGTGGTGGAGACCGACGGCGCCCTCGAAGAGGCCGATCTGTGCCTGGACACGGCGGAAATGCTCAGCCACCGCTTCCCCTGGGGGCAGGGCTTCCCGCCGCCGCGCTTCGACGGCGAATTCGAGGTGCTGGACAGCCGCGTGGTCGGCGAGCGCCACCTCAAGCTCGCCCTGGGCCTGCCCGGCTGCGGCGGCGTGGTGGACGGCATCCACTTCAACGCCGACCTGGACCAGCTCGGCGACCGCCTGCGTCGGGTGCAGGGCATTTACCGCCTGGAAGTGAACGAATTCCGCGGCAGCCGCAACCCGCAGCTGCTGTTCGAGCACCTCAAACCCTTGTAGGAGCGGGCCTTGCCCGCGAAAGGCAAGCGCAGCTTGCCGGCAGGATTAGAGAGGCCTCTGGGATCCTGCCGGGAGCTCCGCTCCCTTTCGCGGGCAAGGCCCGCTCCCACAACAGGTGCCTCGCCGCGGGCACTTTGCTAGCATTGCCGTTCGCGCCGCCCCGGCGTGTTGTACCCGATTTGATCCTCGCGCGGCCCAAAAGGCCGGCGATGTCTCGCAGCCCCTAACGGAGGGAAGCATGAAAACAATTCACAAACACCGCCTGGAAGCCGGCTCGGACGTGCAGGAACTGCGTTTGCCGGAAGAGGGTGATGTGCTGCGCGTCGACTATATCCAGCAAGAGCGCGTCATCTATATGTGGGTGGAAGTGGACGCCGACACCGTCATCGACACGCCCAAGGAAGTGCGCCGTTTCAAGGTATTCGCCACCGGCAGCGGCATTCCCAACAACGCGGTCTACATCGGCACCACTCTGGACACCCTCAAGCCCGAGGCGTTTCACGTTTACGAGCTGGTGGACTGACCTCCGGCACTCCCCGGCCCGGCCTCGTCAGGGGCCGGCCGAAACGGTAGAATACGCGGCTTTTCCCATTCCGTTGAACGTCCATCGAGAGCCTTTATGGAAGTGAATCCGCTGAGAACCCACCTCACCGACCTGGCCGAGCGCGTGGAAGCGCTGAGGGGGTATCTTTGACTACGACCAGAAGAGTGAACGCCTGGTCGAAGTAGAGCGCGAACTGGCCCTGCCGGATGTCTGGAACGAGCCCCAGCGGGCCCAGGCACTGGGCAAGGAGCGCTCGCAACTGGAACATATCGTCGCCACCCTGGACCAGGCCGGCCAGGGCATCGGTGACACCCGCGATCTGCTGGAACTGGCGGTGGAAGAGGACGACGAGGCCACCGTCGCCGAAGTGGAAGCGGATCTCGAACGCCTTGAGCGGATGGTGGCGGATCTGGAATTCCGCCGCATGTTCTCCGGCGAGATGGACGCCGCCAACGCCTATCTGGACATCCAGGCTGGCTCCGGTGGCACCGAGGCCCAGGACTGGGCGGAAATGCTGCTGCGCATGTACCTGCGCTGGGGCGAGGCGCACGGCTTCAAGACCGAGCTGGTGGAAGCCTCCGACGGCGACGTGGCCGGCATCAAGTCCGCCACCGTGCGCTTTGAGGGCGAGTACGCCTACGGCTGGCTGCGCACCGAGATCGGCGTGCACCGGCTGGTGCGCAAGAGCCCGTTCGACTCCGGCGGCCGCCGCCACACCTCCTTCGCCTCGGTGTTCCTGTCCCCGGAAGTGGACGAGGACATCGACGTGGACATCGATCCGTCCAAGATCCGCGTCGACACCTACCGCGCCTCCGGCGCCGGCGGTCAGCACGTGAACCGGACCGATTCCGCGGTGCGCCTGACCTATGTGGTCACCGACCCGGACACCGGCGAGGAAACCACCCTGGTGACGCAGTGCCAGAGTGGCCGC
>CAZKWA010000118.1:3844-7436 GCA_964556345.1 uncultured Alcanivorax sp. | reverse complement strand
TTATTTGGAGTCACCAAACGGCGCTCCCTCCGCCTAGCTGGAAGCAAAAAGGGCATCCAGCAGGCGTGATGCAAGTAGTGTGAACAGGCCCTCCGAGCCGTCATAAAACCATCACACGGATCCGCCACACTGGCCGGTCCGCAAACCGGGAGAACACCATGGCTTTATTGCGTTCGTTCGCGCTGATCGCGGCCGCCGCCTTTCTGCTCACCGCCTGTAACCGCAGCCCGGTGGTACAGCTTTATGAAGGCGCCAAACAGCCCGACAGCCAGGTACTGACGATCCGCGTGCCCACCGACCTGGAAGTCTTCACCATCAACGGCCGTGAAGTGGACGGGGTGAACACCTTCTTCAACACCGACCACAAGGATCTCAAGCTGAGCCCCGGCCGCTATGAAATCCTGGCCTACTACAAGCGGCTCTGGGACATCGACGCCGACAACCATGAAGTGATGAAATCCGACCCGGCTCTGTTCGTGGTGGACGGCAACGCCGGCGAATTCTACCGCCTGGGCTTCGAGCGTCCGCAGAACGTGACCCAGGCACGCGCCCTGGAGGAGGATTTCTCCGGCTGGGTGGAGAATCTGAGCACCGGCGAGAAGACCCCCAGCCAGGCCAGCGGCCTGGTGCTCAACCGGGGTTTCCTGGCGCCGATCACCGGCGCGGAAGTGCAAACCAAGGGCGCCAGCGCGGTGGAACCCAAGGCCGTGGACGCGGTCGCCCCGGCCTCCACCGCCCGCCAGGAAACCGCCTCCGGCGCGCAAGACGCCGGCGGCCAACAGGCCAGCTACCTGGACACGCTGAAAGCCCAGTGGAACCAGGCCACCCAGGAGGAGCGCCGCCAGTTCCTGCAGTGGATTTCGCAGTAGCGAAAGTCAGCGCTTCTCCCCCTGCAGTGTCGCGACGATGCGCCGGCTTCCGGCGTGGTCGCGATGCTCGCACAGATAGACCCCCTGCCAGGTGCCCAGCGCGAGCCCGCCGTCGCGCACCGGCACCGTCAGGCTCTCGCCGATCAGCACCGTTTTTATGTGCGCGGGCATGTCGTCCGGCCCTTCCAGGGTGTGCGCGTAGTGCGGCGCGTTCTCCGGCACCATCACATTGAAGTGGCGCTCCAGGTCGCCACGCACGTCCGGGTCGGCGTTCTCATTGATCGCCAGGGAGGCGGAGGTGTGCTGGATGAACAAATGCAGCAGGCCGACCCGGTATTCCGCCAGCTCCGGCAGGGCGTCGCGCACTTCGTCGCTGACCAGGTGGAACCCCCGGCCACGGGGCGCCAGGGTGAGCATCCGCTGTAACCACATCATGAACCTCCGAATCAGGCGCTTTGCAAACCGTTCACCACGTTGGTGGGCCGCCCGGCCCGCCAGGCGCGGACATTACCGGTCACCCCGTCGAGCAGCCGCTGACGGCACTCGCGGCTCACCCAGGCGCTGTGCGGGGTGACAATCAGGTTGGGGATATCCGGCGCCAGCAAGGGGTGATCCGCCGGCGGCGGCTCCTGGCTGAGCACGTCCAGGGCGGCACCGCCCAGGCGGCCGCCGCGCAGGGCCTCCGCCAGGGCCGGCTCATCCACCAGGCCGCCCCGGGCGGTGTTGACGATAAAGGCCCCGGGTTTCATGGCGGCCAGGAAATCCCGGTTGACCATTTTCTCGGTGGCCTCGGTGAGCGGGCAATGCAGGCTGATCACGTCGGCCTCGCCAAGCAGCGTTGGCAGCGGCACCCGGCCGCGGTTGTCGGCGCCGGGGCGCAGCGAGGCCGCCACCCGCACGGTCATGCCCAGCGCTTCGGCGAGCGCCGCCACGCGCCGGCCCAGATCGCCATGGCCGATCAGCCCCAGTGTCCTGCCGGCCAGGTCGACCACCGGATAGTCCATGCGGCAGAACATGTCGGACTCGGACCAGCGCCCGGCCCGGGCATCGGCGTCGTAACGGTGCCAGGCGGTGGCCAGCCCCAGCATCAGCGCCAGGGTGTGCTGGGCCACGGTGGCGGTGGCATAGCCGCTCACGTTGCAGACCACCACGCCGTGGCGGCGGGCGGCCTCCAGATCCACGTTATTGGTGCCGGTGGCCGAGATGCAGATCAGTTTCAGCTCCGGCGCCGCCGCCAGGGCGTCCGCGTCGATCACCACCTTGTTGGTGATCGCCACGGTGGCGTCCCGCAAACGGTTTTTTACATCGCGCGGGCCGCTTTGTTCATAGAATGTCCACTCCGGCAGCAGCTTTTCCAGGGCGGAAAAGTCCAGTTCCGAAGGCTTGAGGGTCTGGCTGTCGAGGATCACACCTTTCATGGGACAATCGGTACAGGTTGGGAGAGGGTTCCCCATGCTACCGGAATTATTGCGACAAATGGGCTTCGACACGGCCCCGCAAGCGCACCGCCGGCCGCTGCTGGGCGTCAGCGCCTGCCTGCTGGGCCACGCGGTGCGTTACGACGGCGGCCACCGCCACGACCCCCGGTTGCACCGGGAGCTGGGCGGGCTGGTGCGCTTCACCGAAGTGTGCCCGGAAGTGGCCATCGGTCTGCCGGTGCCACGCCCGCCGATCCAGGTGGTGGCCGTCGGCGACGAGCGCCGGGTGCGCGGCGTGGCCCGGCCGCGCGACGACTATACCGACGCCCTGACCGCCCAGGCCCGGCGCATGGCCGAGCCGCTCGACGGCTTTGTGTTCAAGGCCCGCTCGCCCAGTTGCGGGCTGGGCACCACGCCGGTCCACGATCCGGCCGGCCACGCCCGCGGCCTGGGCGACGGCGCCTACGCGGCGGCGCTGGCGGCGCGCTACCCGGCGATCCCCCTCTGCAATGAAAGCGACCTGGAAGACCCGCTGTTTCTGAGCACCTTCGCGGTGCGCCTGTTCTGCCACCATCAGTGGCGGCACAGCCCGCGTCCGCGCCAATCCCTGGACACCCTGCGCCGGCGCAGCGAGGGGCTCGACGAGCCGCTGCTGTCCGGCACCCGACGATTTCTCGATCGCCTGGCCGAAGCCGGCTAGGCGGCGAACCCACTGCCATCGAGGTACCCCTATGGAACGCCAAAAAGACCGCCTTCTTTGGATCGGCGGACATTACCAGCAAGGCACCGACGGCGAATTTTTCGACAACCTCAACCCGGCCACCGGCGAAGTGCTGTGCCGGGTGGCGGTGGCCGGCGCCAAGGACGTGGACCGGGCGGTGAGCGCGGCCCGTGACGGCCTGGCGCAATGGCGCGCCCTGGACGGCACCGCCCGGGGCCGGGTGCTGATGCGCGCCGCCACCCTGCTGCGCGAACAACGGGACGACCTGGCCCGCCTGGAATCCCTGGACGCCGGCAAGCCGATCGCGGAGACCCCGGAAGCGGACGTGGACTCCGCCGCCGACTGTCTGGAGTATTTCGCCGGCCAGGCGTCGTCCCTGCAGGGCGAATATCAGCAGGTGGACGGCGGCTTTTTCTATACCCGCCCCGAGCCGCTCGGCGTGTGCGCCGGCATCGGCGCCTGGAACTATCCGCTGCAGATCGCCGCCTGGAAATCGGCGCCGGCGCTGGCCGCCGGCAACGCGATGATCTTCAAACCCGCCGAGCTGACGCCGCTGTCGGCCCTGAGCCTGGCGGAGGTGTTCC
>CAZKWA010000118.1:0-3834 GCA_964556345.1 uncultured Alcanivorax sp. | reverse complement strand
CTTCAACGTGGTGCAGGGTTTCGGCGAAACCGGCCAGGCGCTGACCGCGCACCCGGGCATCGACAAGGTGTCCCTCACCGGCGAGGTGGGCACCGGGAAGGCGGTGATGCGCGCCGCGTCGGACTCATTGAAAGCGGTGACCCTGGAACTGGGCGGCAAGTCGCCGCTGATCGTGTTCGACGACGCCGATCTGGATAACGCCGTGTCCGGGGCACTGATGGGTAATTTCTACACCCAGGGCCAGGTGTGCACCAACGGCACCCGGGTGTTCGTGCACGAATCGGTGAAGGACGCCTTCGTGGAAAAACTGCTGGCACGCACCCGCAAGATGATTCTGGGCGACCCGCTCGACCCGGACACCCATGTGGGCCCGCTGATCAGCGAAGGCCACATGAACCATGTGCTCGGCTATATCGAGAAGGGCAAGGAAGAAGGCGGCCGGGTGTTGATCGGCGGTGAGCGGGCCCGCGTCGCCGGCTTCGAGAACGGCAACTTCGTGTCGCCCACGGTGTTCGACGGGCTCAACGATGAGATGACCATCGTGCGCGAGGAGATCTTCGGGCCGGTGATGTCGCTGCTCAGTTTCCGCGACGAAGAGGAGGTGCTGGCCCGGGCCAACAATACCCCCTTCGGGCTGGCCGGCGGGGTGTTCACCCGGGATATCAACCGCGCCCACCGCATGGCCGCGGCCCTGGAGGCGGGCATTGTGTGGATCAACCACTACAACATCACGCCGATTGAGATGCCCTTCGGTGGGTTCAAACAATCCGGCGTGGGCAAGGAGAACAGCCGCCGGGCGTTCGAGCATTACACGCGGTTGAAGACGGTGTATGTGGCGCAGGGGGATGTGGAGGCGCCTTATTGAGGATTGTGGGAGCGGGCCTTGTGGGAGCGGGCCCTGCCCGCGAAAGGGAGCGAAGCTCCCGGCAGGATCCCAGAGACTTTTCTAACGGCAGCACCAACAAGGCCTCTGGAATCCTGCCGGTTGGCTTTGCCGGCCTTTCGCTTGCAGGCAAGCTCCTACAAACCTCGGGGCTCTAGACGGTTCGTTCGGGAGCGCTGACGCGCTGGGTGGTTTGCCAGTCGTCCGGGGCGAAGCTGGGGGCGTCGCTGCGCAGCGGGGTGCGGCCGAGAATATGGTCGGCGGCTTTTTCGCCGATCATGATCGTCGGGGCGTTGAGGTTGCCGTTGGTGACGGTGGGCATGATGGATGAGTCCACCACGCGCAGGTTGCGCACGCCGTGCACCCGGCACTCCGGGTCCACCACCGCCATGTCGTCGGTGCCCATGCGACAGGAGCCGGCCGGGTGGTAGGCGGTTTCGGCGGTTTCCGCCAGCCACTGGTCGATCTGCTCGTCGGTTTGCACGTCCGGGCCCGGTGACACTTCCTTGCCGCGATACTCGTCCAGCGCCGGCTGGGCGAAGATTTCGCGGGTCCAGCGCAGGCCGGCGCGGAACGCTTCCTTGTCCTCTTCCTCGGCGAAGTAGTTGAAGACGATTTCCGGGGGCGCTTCCGGGTCGGCGGACTTCAGCTTCACCCAGCCCCGGCTCTTGGGCTTGTTGGCGCCCAGGTGCACCTGGAAACCGTGGCCCTTGAAGGCGCTGGAGCCGTCGTAGGCGATGGCGCCGGCCAGGAAGTGGAACTGGATGTCCGGGTACTTCATGCCGGCGCGACTGCGGATATAACCGTTGGATTCGAACTGGTTGGAGGTGCCCAGGCCGCGTTTCAGAAACAGCCAGTTGGCGCCGATCCAAGCCTTGGCCAGGGGGCCAAGCCAGCTGTTGAGGGTGATTTTCTGGGTGCATTCCTGCTGCACCCAGACTTCCAGATGATCCTGCAGGTTGCGGCCCACGCCGGGCAGATCGTGCACCACCTCGATGCCGTGTTCTTTAAGGTGGTCGGCCGGACCGATGCCGGACAGCATCAGCAGCTTGGGCGAGTTGAACGAACTGGCGGACAGGATCACTTCCTTGCGGGCGCGCACCCTGAGCGTCTTGCTACCCTGCCGGTATTCCACCCCCACGGCGGTCTTGCCCTCCATGATCACCCGGGTGGTCAGGGCGTGGGTCTGGATGTCCAGGTTGGGGCGGTTCATGGCCGGCTTGAGATAGGCCATGGCGGTGGAGCAGCGCACGCCGTCGCGCACCGTCATGTCCATGCGCCCGAAGCCTTCCTGGCGGTAGCCGTTGTAGTCCTCGGTGTAGCCGTAGCCGGCCTGCTCGCCGGCCTTGATAAAGGCGCGGTAGAGCGGGTTCTTCATGTTGTTGCCGTTGCAGGTGGTGAGCCCGCCCTGGTCGCCACGGTAGGTATCGCCGCCGTAGACGCAGTCCTCGCCCCGTTTGAAGTAAGGCAGCACGTCCTGGTAGCCCCAGCCGGCGGCGCCCAGCTCTTCCCATTCCTCGAAGTCGCCGGCGCAACCGCGCACGTACACCAAACCGTTGATCGACGAGGAGCCGCCCAGCACCTTGCCGCGCGCCTGGTGCAGGCTGCGGCCTTTGAGGCCGGGCTCTTCTTCGGAGTGAAAGCCCCAGTCGTAGCGCTTCATGTTCATGGGAATGGAGAAGGCGGTGGGCATCTTGATGAAGATGGAGTTGTCCTTGCCGCCAAATTCCAGCACCCGCACCGAATGCTCGCCGCTTTCGGTGAGCCGGTGGGCGAGCGCCGCGCCGGCGGAGCCGGCGCCGACGATCACATAATCAAACTCGGCGTCATAGGCGGTCTCGTTCATGATTCACCCTCCTCGTAGTCACCGCGTATTTCCGAGGCACCGCCCGGGCTTTTCTCCCGGCGCAGATGCAGGTACTGCAGGTGACTTTCGAAATGGTCGACCACGTCTTCGATCAATTGCTCGCGGGTGTAGCCCATCACGTCATAGCCCAGGCCGCCTTCGCGCAGGTGCACTTCCAGGCGGTAGTAGACCGAGTGACGCTGTTGGGCGCGAATGGTGAAGGAAGGCATGGCGCACTGGCGCGGCCAGAGCGTGTAGGCGAAGTCTTCCTCGCCGCCCAGATCCACCACCAGACCCAGATGCTCCTGGTCGCCTTCGCCGGCGGAAATCTCCACCTTGTGGCCCTGCTCGGCGAGCGCCGCCTTGACGTCCTCGAAGGCCGGACGCGCGGTGCGCGACAGGAACTGCTGCACCTGCTTGAGCGCCGGGAAGCTGATCGCCCGGGTCAACCGCTGCGCCCAATTGCTGTGATCACGGGCCGAGGCAATGCGCGCGGACAGATGGCCCGCCAGGGCGTCGCGGTTGCTGGCGGTTTTCATGCCTTCGATCCGCAGGGCCTTGAACAGGCCGACCATCATCAGGAACAGCACGAACGCGAACGGCAGCCCCATGATCACCACCGCGCTTTGCAGCGCGTTCAAACCGTCCGTCGACAACAGCGCCACGGTCACCATGCCGATCACGGTGGCCCAGGCGATGCGCATCCAGGCCGGCGCATCATTGGCCGGATCGCGAATAAAGCAGGTGAGGTTGGACAACACCAGCGAGCCCGAGTCACCCGAGGTGACGAAGAAGACAATCGCCAATATCGTCACCACCACGGTGGTGACCGTCACCCAGGGCAGGTTTTCCAGGAACAGGTAAATCGCCGACCCCGGGTTGCCCACCGCTTCATTGCCGAATTCGGTGGCGCCGTTCATCACCAGGTCGATGGCCGAGTTACCCATGATGGACATCCACGCCATCATGAAGGTGAGCGGCAGGATCAGCGTGCCGGTGACAAAGGCGCGGATGGTACGGCCACGGGAAATACGCGCCAGGAACAGGCCCACGAAGGGGCCCCAGGCGATCCACCAGGCCCAGAAGAACACCGTCCAGGCATTGA
>CAZKWA010000117.1:0-7465 GCA_964556345.1 uncultured Alcanivorax sp. | reverse complement strand
GGTCGCTTATTTGGAATAACCAAACGGCGCTCCCTCCGCCTAGCTGGAAGCAAAAAGGGCACCCAGCAGGCGCGATGCAAGTAGTGTGAACAGACCCTAACAACAACACTCCCCTTCGGCCGCCCGCGGCCGACCGTGGATGTGCCGGAGAGTGCCATGGCGCAACACACCGAAAGGGCCGACGCACCGCTGTTGTCGGTGGAGAATCTGAGCATTTCCTTCGCGCACCCGGGTGGCGAGACCGCCATCACCCGGGAGGTGTCATTCACCGTCGCGCCCGGCGAACGGGTCGGCGTGGTGGGCGAAAGCGGTTGCGGCAAAACCGTCACCGGGCTGGCCCTGCTGGGCCTGCTGCCACGCAGCACCGCCCGGGTGCGCGGCGCGATCCGCTTCCAGGGCGAGGATCTGAGCACCCTGCCGGCCAGCCGTTTGCGGCGCCTGCGCGGCAGCGAGATCAGCATGATCTTCCAGGAGCCGATGAGCGCCCTGGACCCGGTGTTCACCATTGGCGAGCAACTCACCGAAACGTTGCGCAGCCACCGCAAGGTAAGCCGCAAGGAAGCCCGCGAGCGCGCCATCGAGGCGCTGGCGGAAGTGGGCATTCCTTCCCCCGGCCAGCGCCTCGACGACTACCCCTATCAGTTTTCCGGCGGCATGCGGCAGCGGGTGATGATCGCCATGGCGTTGATCTGCCGGCCCAAGCTGGTAATCGCCGACGAGCCCACCACCGCCCTGGACGTGACCGTGCAGGCGCAGATCATCGATCTGCTTTGCGAGATCAGCGACAACACCGGCACCGCGCTGCTGTTCATCACCCACGACCTGGGCGTGGTGGCGGAAACCTGTTCGCGGTTGCTGACCATGTACGCCGGGGAAGTGGTGGAGAGCGCGCCGGTGGATGCGGTGCTGCGCCGCCCGCGTCACCCCTATTCCTCCGGGCTGCTGTGCTCCCTGCCGGGGCTCAGCGAACGCGGCCGGCGGCTACCGTCGATTCCCGGGCGCGTGCCGGCGCCGGATCACATGCCCCGGGGCTGCCGCTTTCAGGCGCGCTGCCCCCACGCCACCGACGGCTGCGAGCAAAGCCAGCCCCTGCAACCGATCAACGGCGACAGGCTGGCCCGTTGCTGGCGCAACGCTGAACTGACTCTGCCGGGAGCCGTGTCGCCATGAACGCCCATCTCACCCCGCGTCCGGACAGCGCCGCCGCCGGCGTGTCCGCCCACGACCTGAGCATCCACTTCGCCACCAAGGCCGGTACCGTCAAGGCGGTGGACGGTGTCAGCTTCGCCATCCAGCCGGGCGAGACCTTCGGCATCATCGGCGAATCCGGCTCCGGCAAGACCACTCTGGGCCGCGCCCTCGCCGGGCTGCTGAAACCCAGCGCCGGTGATATCCGTTACGGCGAACATAACCTGCGCACCTTGTCGCGGGCGGAACGCAAACGGCTGCGCCGCGACCATCAGATCATTTTCCAGGACCCGCACGCGGCCCTGAACCCGCGCATGACGATTCTGCAATCGGTGATCGAACCGCTCGACATCATCGGCGAAGGCGACCGGCGGAGCCGCCGGCAAACCGCCGCCGACGCCCTGGAACGGGTCGGCCTGCCGGCGGAGATCGGCAAGCGCTACCCCCACGAACTGTCCGGCGGCCAGAAGCAGCGGGTCAATATCGCCCGCACCCTGACCTTGCGCCCCAAGTTCATCGTCTGTGACGAAGTGGTGGCGGCGCTGGACGTATCGATTCGCGGCGCGATTCTCAATCTGTTCGCCGACCTCCAGGAAGAGTTCGGCATCACCTATGCGTTTATAACCCACGATATTTCCGTGGTGTCGCACGTCAGCGACCGCATCGGCGTGCTCTACCTGGGCCGGCTCATGGAGCAGGGCCCGGCGGACGCCATCAGCGACCAGCCGCTGCACCCGTACACCCAGGCGCTGCTGTCCGCGGAACCGCTGCCCCTGCCCAGCGACCTGCGCGACAGCCATCGGCGCATCCGCCTGGAAGGCGAAATCCCCAGCCCGCTGAACCCGCCGTCGGGCTGCCCGTTCCGCACCCGCTGCCCGAAAGCGGAAACGCTTTGCGCGGAGCAGGTACCGCAATGGCGGGAGCTGCTGCCGGGACACTGGGTGGCCTGCCATTTCGCTGAATCGAATCTTTGAACAAAACAAGAAAATTTGTCGAATTGTGGAGAGCATGAACAATGAAAAAACAACACCGCGATCAGCATGACGAGACCCTGACCGTTAACGGCAACGGCGTGTCACGCCGCGCCTTCATGGGCTACCTGTCCGGCGCTCTGGCGGCGGGCACCCTGCTGGGCCCGACCGGCGCCTGGGCGCAAAGCGGCGGCAAAACCGGCCTGCTGCGGGTGGGCGCCAACGCCAACCCCTCCAGCCTGGACCCGGCCACCGGCGGCTCCGGTTCCGACCATGTGTTCCTGTATCCGATCTACGACACCCTGGTGACCTGGGACTTCGACTCCCTGAAAGCGCAGCCGGGCCTGGCCGAGCGCTGGCAATTCACCGATCCCAAAACCCTGGTGCTGACGCTCAAGAAAGGCGTGCGCTTCCACGACGGCAGCGCCCTGGACGCGGCGGCGGTGAAGACCAACCTGGACCGCAGCCGCGGCGCCGAATTTTCCAATATCCGCGCCGACCTGGCGTCGGTGGACAGCGTCACGGTCACCGGCGATCACGAAGTGACGCTGGCGCTCAAGAATCCGGACACCGCCCTGCCGCTGATCCTTTCCGACCGTGCCGGCATGATGGTGTCCCCCGCCGCCCTGGAAAAGCACGGCGGCCGCGTGGACCGCAATCCGGTGGGCGCCGGCTTCATGCGCTTCGGCAACTGGGCCGACGGCAGCGAGGTGGTGGTGAGCCGCTTCGAGGACTACCACGGTAAGGATCGCCCCGCCCTTGAAGGCATCGAGTTCAAGGTGATCACCGACAGCGCCACCCGGCTGCGCGCGGTGATGTCCGGGCAGGCGGATCTGGCCTACCACCTGGACGGCCGCCAGAAACCGATGGTGGAAAAGATGCCGACGCTGAGCGGCTCGATCTCTTCCACCATCTACGTGTATCAGCTGTACATGAACATGGCGCGCAAGCCGATGGACGACGTGCGCGTGCGCCAGGCGATCAATTACGCCATCGACCGCGATGCTTTCATTCGCGCCACCATGGCCGGCGCCGGCGAACCCGCCTACATGAACCTGCCCGAATCCCACTGGGCGTTCGACAGGCAGACCGCCGGCCTCTACCCCCACGACCCGGAGAAAGCCAGGGCGCTGCTGGCCGAGGCCGGCTACCCGGACGGCATCGAACTGGATCTGCGCGGCTACAACGACCAGTCCTCGGTGCAGATGCAGGAAGTGCTGCTGGCCCAATTCGCCAAGGCCGGCATCCGCGGCCGTTTCCGCACCGGCACCATCGCCGATATGTCGGCGGCCTACTTCGGCCAGGAAAAGACCGGCGACATGCTGCTCTCCGCCTGGACCGGGCGCCCGGACCCGAGCCTCAGCTACTCCCTGATGTACACCGAGGACGCCTACTTCAACGCCGGCAGCGTGGCGCCGCCGGAAGGCTTCAACGAAGCCCTGCTGGCGTCGCGCAGCAGTGACGACATCGAGCAGCGCAAGGCCGCCCTGGCCAAGGTGCAGCGGCTGGTGATGGAGAACGCCCTGGTGGCACCGCTGGCGTTCCGCCAGAGCATCGTGGCCAGCAACGACAAGGTGACCGGCTACCGCAACAACCTGCTCGGCAAGCCCAAGTTCAACGGTGTCGCCCTGAAAGGTTGAGCGGGCCGCGTGCGCGGCGGAGAAGGACGCTATGACAACTGCTGTGAAAGCAAACCGGGTCAAACAGAAGATGGTGGTGTCGCGCCTGCTGCAGGCACTGCCGATTCTGGTGCTGGCCACCTTTATTGTGTTCAGCCTGATGCAGCTGATCCCCGGTGACGTGGCGGTGACCCTGGCCGGGGAAAACGCCTCGGCGGAGCGGATCGCGCAGATCCGCGAGGCCTACGGGCTGAATCAGCCGTTCCTGGTGCAATACGGCGACTGGCTGTGGCGGGCCGCCCAGGGCGACCTGGGCGCCTCGCTGCTGTCCGGCGAACCGGTGGCGCAGACCATCGCGCGCACCTTTCCCAACACCCTGTTGATCGCCTTCTATGCGGTGCTGCTGTCGGTGCTGGTGGGGGTGCCGCTGGGCATTCTCGCCGCCACCCGCTCCGGCTCGCCGCTGGACAGCGGCATCATGGGCGCCGCCTCGCTGGGCGTGGCGGTGCCCAACTTCTGGTTCGGCATGATCCTGGTGCTGTATCTGGCGCTTACGTTCAAATTATTCCCCGCCACCGGCTTCGTCTCGCCGCGCGAGGATTTTTCCGCCGCGCTCTGGTACGCCACGCTGCCGGCACTGGCGCTGTGCACCAACGGCATCGCGGAGATCGCCCGCCAGCTGCGCAGTTCGCTGGTGGAGATCCAGTCGTCCCAGCATGTCCGCACCCTGCACGCCAAGGGCCTGAGCCCGGCGCGCATTCTCTGGAAGCACGGCCTGAAGAACGTGAGCGTCAACCTGCTCACCGTGGTGGGTCTGCTGTTCAATAAAATTCTCGCCGCCACCGTGGTGGTGGAAGCGGTGTTCGCGATCCCCGGCATCGGCAGCTCGATCGTCAACGCCGTGCTGCAGGGCGACTTTCCGGTGGTCCAGGGCGCCGTGCTGGCGATGGTGGTGACGGTGATTCTGGTCAACCTGTTCACCGATCTGGCGTGCACCGTTCTCGACCCGAGGATCAGCGAAGCATGAATACGTCCACGGTTAACGTTATCGCCGGCGCCGAAGTCTGGGACGAGCCCGGCCTGGGCCGGCGCTTTCTGAACTGGCTGCGCGGCGACCCGCGCGCCGCCTTCAGCCTGGTGGTGCTGGTGGTGATTCTCGGCGCCGCCCTGCTCGCCCCCTGGCTGGCGCCCCACGACCCCACCGCGCAGAACTTCGACCGGATGCTCAACGGCCCCTCCGCCGAACACTGGCTGGGCACCGACGACCTGGGCCGGGATGTGTTCAGCCGGCTGATGCACGGCGGCGCCAACTCGCTCTACGCCGCCCTGCTGGCGGTAGCGGTGGCGCTGGTGATCGGCGTGCCCCTGGGCCTGATCGCCGGCTTCGCCGGCGGCTGGACCGACACCCTGATCAGCCGCGTGATCGATACCTTTTTGTCGTTCCCGGCGATCATCCTGGCGGTGGCGGTGACCGGCGCCATGGGCATCGGCCTGACCAACGCCATGTTCTCGGTGGGGCTGGTGTTCGCGCCGCAGATCGCGCGGCTGATTCGCGCGCGCACGCTGGTGGTGCGCCAGGAACTGTACGTGGACGCGGCGCGCTGCTTCGGCGCCTCGCCGCTGCGTCTGTTGCTGCGCCATGTGCTGCCCAACGCGATTCAGCCGGTGATCGTGCAGAGCACGCTGCTGCTGGCGGTGGCGCTGCTCGCCGAAGCCAGCCTGAGTTTTCTCGGCCTGGGGGTGCAGCCCCCGGACGTCAGCTGGGGGGCGATGATCGCCCGCGGCTACATGTATATGTCCATCGTTCCGGAACAAATGTACGCCCCGGGTCTGATCATCATGATCACCGCCGTGGCCTTCAATGCCCTGGGTGAATCCCTGCGCGCCGCCCTCGACCCGACCATCAAGGGCCATAAATAAAGGAGACTCTCATGAACACTCAATCCGCGGCCAGCATCAACCCGGTGCCCGTTCCCGGCTCCGCCTGGTCCGGCGATCCGGTCCGTTACCTGGGCGGCGAAAAGCCGCTGCACGAGTACCTGTTCGACCATGCCGAGACCGTACCGGACCAGCGCGCCTATGTGTTCTACGGCACCGAGCTGACCTGGGCGCAAATGGCCGACGGCGTGCGCCGGCTGGCGGCGTTTCTGCGACAGCGCGGCGTCGGCGAAGGCGACCGGGTGGCGCTGTACATGCAGAACTGCCCGCAGTACATCATGGCCCACTACGCGGTGCAGAGCCTGGGCGCCATGGTGACGCCGGTGAACCCGCAGTACAAAGCCGCCGAAGTGACCTACCAGCTCAGCAACGCCGAGGTCTGCGCCCTGGTGGTGGCCCGCGAGCTGTACCCCATCGTCGCCGGCGTGCGCGACCAGGTGCCCGATCTGAAAACCGTGGTCACCACCGCCTACCAGGATTATCTGCCCGAGCAGCCCAGCCTGCCGGTGCCCAAGGAACTGCTCACCGACGCTCCGGAACCCGGCGACGACACTGTCGATCTGAGCCGGGTGCTGGCGGACACCGCGCCGCTGCGCGAGCTGCCGAGCGTGGATCTGTGGGACGGCGTCGGCCTGATGACCTTCACCTCCGGCACCACCGGCCGCCCCAAGGGCGCCATGCTCAGCTACGGCAGCAGCCTGTTCAAAATGGCCGCCTCCTACCAGGCCAACCCGTCCAAGCGCGACGGCATCGGCCTGGCGGTGGCGCCGCTGTGCCATATCGCCGGCATGAACTTCGGTGTCTACATGCCGGTGTACGCCCGCCGTACCGCGGTGATTCTGGCGCGCTTCGATCCGGAAACGGTGATCCAGGCGTTCGAGAAATACCGCTGCGACATGTGGTACAGCATCGCGCCGATGAACCGGGCGATCCTCGACCACCCCGGCGTCGACCAGCGCGACCTGAGCTCGCTGGAACTGAACCCGGCCACCAGCTTCGGCATTCCAGTCACCGAAAAGCTGGCGGACCAATGGAAAGCGCTCACCGGCTGCCAGCTCCACGAGGCCGCCTACGGCCTTAGCGAAACCCACACCTCCGACACCTTCATGCCCAAGGAACGCATCAAGTGGGGCAGCTGCGGTTTGCCGGTGGCCGGCAATGAAATCCGCATCGTTGACGTGGAAACCGGCAAGCTGTGCGGCGCCAATGAAAGCGGCGAGATCGTGGTCCGTAACCCGGCGGTGTTCAAAGGGTACTGGAAGCGCGACGAAGCCACCGCCGAAACCCTGCGCCAGGGCGCCGTGCACACCGGCGACGTGGGCTACTTCGACGAAGAGGGCTATCTGTTCTTCACCGGCCGCATCAAGGAGATGATCAAGTGCTCCGGCTACAGCGTCTTCCCGGAAGACGTGGAAGCGCTGATGCTGGATCATCCCGCCATCGCCCAGTCCGCCGCGATCGGCGTGCCGGACGACCAGCGCGGCGAAACGGTGAAACTGTTCGTGGTGCTGAAACCGGACTACCAGGGCAAGGTCAGCGAGCAGGAACTGATCGACTGGGCCAAGGAGCACATGGCCGCCTACAAATACCCGCGCCAGATCGCCTTCATCGACAGCCTGCCCGCCACCGGCGCCGGCAAGGTCCTGCGGCGGCTCCTGAAAGACGCCTGACCCTCCAGGCTGTGGGAGCGGGCCTTGTGGGAGCTTGCCTTGCAAGCGAAAGGCCGGCAAAGCCGGCCGGCAGGATCCC
>CAZKWA010000116.1:0-7601 GCA_964556345.1 uncultured Alcanivorax sp. | reverse complement strand
CGGTATGCTGGCCCTTGCTGGAGCACCCCGCCGCGATCCCGGAAGGCACCACCAGGGCACCGCGTCTCCGATACGGAGCACCGAACACCTGGAGAACCAGCGCCTCTGGGATCCTGCCGGGTGGCTAAAAGCCACCCTTTCGCGGGCAGGGCCCGCTCCCACCAAGACCCCAGGCCGGGGTATTACTCCGCCATATCGGTGGTGGGGCCGGCGCGGAGCTTGGGTTTGACGCTCATCAGCAGCGCCGGCAGCAGGGTCAGGTTGCTGAGCAGCGCCACCAGCATGGCCAGGCCAGTGAGCAGACCGAAGTAAACGGTCGGGTTGAAGTTCGACAGCGCCAGAATCGAGAAGCCGGCGATGATCACCAGGGAGGTGTAATACATCGCCTTGCCGATGGAGCCGTGGCAACGGCGCACCGTGGCCCGGTAATCGCCGTCGCGGGGCAGTTCCTCGTGGAAGCGGTGCACGTAGTGGATGGTGTCGTCCACCGCGATGCCGATGGTGATGGCGGTGATGGTGATGGTCATCAGGTCCAGTGGCAGACCGATCCAGCCCATCAGGCCCAGCACCGAGGCGGCGCTCACCAGGCTCGGCACCATGCTGATCAACGCCACCGGCAGGGAGCGGAACAGGATCAGCAGCATGACCATGATCGCCGCGAACACATAGCCGAGGGTTTTGATCTGCGAGTCGAACAGGCTCTGCAGCATGTTGTTGTAGAGCACCATGGCGCCGGTGAGATGCAGCTGTTCCGGTTGCAGATCAAACTTCTCCAGCATGTCGGCGCGGATCTGTTCGAGAAGCTGGTTGCGGTTGAGCCCTTGGTGAGAGTCCACCACGCGCACGCTGATGCGGATCTGCCGGCCGTCGTCGGACAGGTAGGGGCTGACCAGTTGCGAGCGCAGATCGTCGGGAATAAAGCTGGCGAGCAGCATCAACTGCACATAGCTCAGCGGCCCCTCGTTGATTTTCTTGGCCACCTCGTAGGTGGTGGCGATGGACAATACCTTGCCGGTCTCTGGCAGGGATTCCAGGTAGCGTTCCATCTCGATGATGCGGTCCAGGCGCTGGGGGGTGTACCAGTAGGCGCCTTGCAGGGTCGGGCCGTCGCTGGCGGCGGCCTGGCCGGATTCGCCTTCCTCGGCGAACGGGTCGCCGCCGGCCGGCTCGTCGAAGCCGTCATTGCCGGACCCGAAGGGGTCGTCTTCCACGGCGGCGAAGTCGTCGCCGCCATTGTCGGCCGCGTCGTTGGCGAACGGATCCGGGTCCACGGTCCCGAAGCCGTCGTCGCCTTGCGTCCGGTCGCCGTCGGTGCTTTGCGTGGCGGGCGCGTTGGTTTGCTGGGGCGCGTCGATGACGATATCCAGGGGCGTGGTGCCGCCCAGCTTGCGGTCGATCTGCAGCATGCCCTGGTGGATCTCGGTGTCTTCCTGGAAGTAATCGATAAAGCGGGTTTCCACCGTGAGCCGGGTCATGCCCCACAGCGCGCCAACCAGCACCAGCCCGGTGAGCGCCAATAGCGGCAGTCGCCCCCGGTCGGCGAAGCCGGCGAAGGCCAGGGTGATACGTCGGGTGAGATCACGGCCCTGGCGCGGTTGGCCCGGGGTCAGCGGCGCCAGCAGGGCGGGGAACAGCACAAAACAGACCACCAGGGCCACGCCGATGCCGAAGGTCATCATCCAGCCGAAGTCGATCACCGGGCGGATATCACTGATCACCAGCGACGAGAAGCCGACCATGGTGGTGAGCACCATGTAAATGCTGGGGCGCAGCATGTGCGCGGCGGTTTCCTTGAGCAGCCAGGCCTGGTCGGCGTCCGGGTTCTCTTCGTGAAGCTCCCGGTAGCGCACTGTTAAATGGATGGTGATCGACATGGTGATGATCAGCAGCAAGGACAGGTAGTTGCTGCTGATCACGGTGACCTTCCAGTCCATCCAGCCCAGCCAGCCGGTGACCACCAGGGCGGTGACCGCGCAGCAGGCCAGCGGCACCAGCACCCAGCGCGGGCGGCGGAAGATCAGAAACAGGGTGAGGACCAGGAACACCAGCACACCCAGGCCGAATACTTTCAGATCGGAACTGATGAAGCGGATCATGTCCGAGGCGATCATCGGCACGCCGCCCAGGAACAACTGGGCCTGGTCCCGGTAGCCGTCCATGATGCCGCGTATCTCCTGGACCTCATCCTGGGTGCGCGCCTGCACCTGGCTGTGGTATTCGCTGAATTCGGCGGTGACCTGTTCCAGTTCCCGGGCTTGTTGGTCGCTCAGTTCACCGGCGCGCTCCTGGTCGCGCAGGGCGTTGCGCCGGTTGAGCAGCTGGTAATAGCGTTCGTCGCGTTCGAAGGTGAGCAGCAGGGCGGTGGTGCGGCCGTCATCGCTGACCAGCAGGTCTTCATACAGCGGATTGACCTCGGTGAACTCGCGCTTCGCCAGTTGCAGATCGACGCCGGGGTCGAGCAGGGTGCGGTAGCCGTCGGACAGATCGGTGAACGCCACCTTGGGGCTGAACAGCAGCGGCACGTCCAGGAAGCTGTACACCGAACCCACGCGGTCCACGCCTTTCAGCTCTTCCTGCAGCGCCTGGATATGCTTGAGGGTGTCCGGCTGGAACAGCGGGCGGTCCTTGGGGGTGTAGGTGACCACCACGAAGTCGCTGCCGCCGTACTGCTTGGCGATCTCCCGGTAGTACTCAAGCGCCTGGTCGTTTTCCAGGGTCAGGGATTCCGCCGACGCGTCCAGTTTGAAATGGGTGGCCTGCCAGGCCGCGGCGGCGCACAGCACCCCCACGGCGGCCAGCCAGAACAGCGGGTGGCGAAGAACCAGTCGGCAATAGGCGCGAAACAGTCGTGACGTCATGGGCGGTCCGTGCATGGTTGAAACGTAAGGAAAACCGGGTTGTGCGGCGAACGGCGGCCCTAGAACATGGCGGCGAATTCCCGGGCGAAACGCTGATCGAAGCGATGTATCAAGCGGCCGGCGGGCAGGGTGAGTAAGGTCATCAGCCCTTCGGACCACTCCTCCTGATGCACCCGGCAGCCGCCTTCACCATCGTCGATAAAGGTGAAACGGTGCGTGATGCTCGCCATGGGCAGCTCCAGCCCCCAGGCGATGGATTCGTTCTCCCGGTAGTCCTGGATACGCACCACCACCGGCGCCGGCGGCAGGCGCGGCAGATCGGCCACGAACAGCAGCGCGGCGCCTTCGCGCCATTCGCCGCCGAACAGACGGGCGTGGCGGACCACGGAACACCAGTCGGCCCAGCCGTCCACCTGGCTGAACAGGGAGAACGCCTGGCGTCGCGACGCCCGGGTCTCTGTGACTTCGTCGATGAAGTAACGTTTGAACATGCGATCCTCGTGACGGGCTGGCCATGGCTGTGTGGGTCGGGCGTGCTGACGCCGGGAGTAAGAGTACCCATCCTGGCGCCGGCTCACCAGTTCCGGCGAAGGACGATCGGGCCATTCGCCTTCGCCGGCCAGCCGCGACGCCCCGAGCGATGGCGGTTTTCGGGCCGGCGCCGCTCTTCTACCATGGCGTCATGATAACCCGTGAACGGATTCAGGCCGCCCTGGCGGCCCGCCACGATCTGCCGCCGGAACAATGCCGGGCCGAGCCGCTGGGCGGCGGCGCCACCGGCGCCACTTTCCGTGTCGAGCTGAACGGCCGGCCGGGCTTTCTGAAATGGCTGCCCGACGGCGACGCCCTGGACGCGGAGGCGGACGGCCTGGCCGCGCTGGCGGCGGCGATCCGGGTTCCGGACGTGCTCGATCACGGCCCCCTTGCCGGTGGCACCGCTCTGCTGCTGGAGTGGTTGCCGCTGGCGTCGCCCGGTGAGCAACACTGGCCGGCGCTGGGCGAGGCCCTGGCCGCCCTGCATTCGGTTCGCGCCGAGCGTTTCGGCCACCATCGGGATAACTGGATCGGCGCCAACCCGCAACGGAATACGCCGGACACCGACTGGCCGCGCTTTTTCGTCGAACAACGGCTGATGCCGCAACTGCGGTGGGCCCGCGACCGGGGTCTGGACGCCGCCGTCGCCGAACGGGTGGAGCGGGTCATGGCGCGGGTGCCGGCGTGGCTGGGCGGTCTGGCGATCCGCCCGGCCCTGGTCCACGGCGACCTCTGGCAGGGGAATGTGGGGGCGCTGCCCGGGGGGCGGCCGGTGGTGTTCGATCCGGCGGTCTATTACGGCCACGGCGAGGTGGACCTGGCCATGCTGTCCTTATTCGGCGCCGTGCCCGATAGCCTTTACCGCGCCTACGGCATAAATCCCCGCGATCCGGATTTTCAACATCGCGCGCGGCTCTACAACCTGTATCATCTGCTCAACCATTTCAATCTGTTCGGCGGCGGTTATGCTGGCGCCGTATCGGACACTGCCGCCGGCCTGCTGCGCTGCTGAGACCCGCCATGTATATCGTCGCCGACGAAAATATGCCCGCCCTGGACGAATTCGAAAGCCTGGGGAGAGTGGACCGCGTCGACGGCCGCCGGCTGACGCGCGCCCAGCTGCGCGAGGCCGATATTCTGCTGGTGCGTTCCGTGACGCCGGTTGGCGAGGCGCTGCTGGCGGGAACGCCGGTGCGGTTCGTCGGCTCCGCCACCATCGGCACCGACCATGTGGACCTGCCGGCGCTGGACCGGCTGGGCATTGCCTTCGCCCACGCGCCGGGCTGCAATGCCCGGGCGGTGGCGGAGTACGTGCTGCAGGCGTTGCTGATGGCCAGCCAGCACCACGGGCGGCCGTTGCGTGAAAGCACCGTGGGCGTGATCGGCCTGGGTAATGTGGGCGGCCGGGTGGCGGCCTGGCTGCGCGCGCTGGGGGTCGGCGTGCTGGGGTGCGATCCGCCGCTGGCGCGGGCCGGCGCGGTGCGATCGGTCTCCCTGGAGGAGGCCCTGTCCGCCGATTTGATCAGTCTCCATGTGCCGCTGATCAAGCATGGCGAGGACGCCACCCTGCATCTGCTGGACAAGACCCGCCTGCGCACGCTGAACGGCCGGCAGACGCTGATTAATACCTGCCGTGGTCCGGTGATCGATAACGCCGCTCTGAAGCACCGTCTGGCCCGGGGGGACGGCCCGCTGACGTTTCTGGACGTATGGGAAGAGGAGCCGCGCCTTGATCCGGCACTGCTGGAGCGGGTCTTTATCGGTTCGCCCCATGTGGCCGGCTACAGCGTGGAAGGCAAGCGGCTGGGCAGCGCCATGCTCTACCAGGCCTGGTGCCATTGGCAAGGCGAGCCGCCGCCACCGGCGCCGGGGGGGGGCGAACGCCGGGTACTGGCCCAGGACGTGGAAGATGAAAGCCAGCTACTGGCCCTGTTGCGATACGCGCACCGGCTCCCCGAGGACGATCAGCGGCTGCGCCGCGGTTTGCGTGAAAGCGACCCGGCGGCGGCCTTTGACCAACTGCGCAAGCAATACCCGCCCCGGCATGAACTGCACCACTGGCGTCACCAGGGCAAGGTGGCGCCGTCGCTGGCGGCGCTGGTCAACCTGCTTTTCGAGCCGAACGACTCGGGTAGCGCCAGGCCTGCTCCAGCTCTTCACAGGCCCGCAGGATCATCGCCTCGGTGATGGGAATTTCACGGCCCTGCTCGTCGAGCACGGCGGCGCCATGGAAGTCCGCGCCCGGCGGCATTTGCGAATAGGACAGGCAGCTCATGGTAAGGTCTCCGGCGTTGCGACCCCGCCATTGTTGTAAAGGGACATGATCGTTTTATGACAGACACCCAAAACCGTCTCGTTATCGGCGTGCTGGTCAACCCGTTCGCCGGCGTGGGCGGTGCCGTGGGCCTGAAGGGCAGTGACGGCGCCGAGACCCGCGAGGAGGCGCTGCGGCGCGGCGCCACGCCCATGGCGGTGGACCGCATGAGCCGTGCACTGAGTGCGCTCAACGCGCGCGCCGACCGGCTCGAGGTGCTCACCTGGGGCGGGCGCATGGGGGAAGAGAGCTGCCGGGCGGCGGGCGTGTCGGCGCGGGCCCTGGGCCAGCCACCGTCCGCCAGCGAGGCGGACGACACCCGCCGCGCCGCCCGCGCGCTGGTCGACGCCGGCGTCCAACTGCTGCTGTTCGCCGGTGGCGACGGCACCGCCCGGGACCTGGTCGACGCGGTCGGCGAGGCGGTGCCGGTGCTGGGCGTTCCCGCCGGCTGCAAGATGCACTCGGCGGTCTACGCCATCAACCCGGAGGCCGCCGGCGAGTTGCTGGCGGATCTGGTCGACGGCGGCCTGGTGGCGCTGCGCGACGCCGAGGTCCGTGATATCGATGAAGCGGCGTTCCGGGCCGGCCGGGTCCAGGCGCGCCACTACGGCGACCTGAAAGTGCCCGCCGAGGCACGCTACCTGCAGCAGGTCAAGTGCGGCGGCCGCGAAGTGGAGGACCTGGTGGTCACCGAGATCGCCGCCTGGGTGATCGACACCCTGGAGGCGGACACCTATTACCTGGTCGGCTCCGGCTCCACGGTGGCGGTGGTGATGGAACAACTGGGGCTGCCCAATACCCTGCTGGGCGTGGACATTATCCGTAACGAGACGGTGGTGGCCGCCGACGTGGGCGCCGAACAGATCCTCGAGGTGATCGGCGACGCGCCCGCGCGGGCCCTGCTGACGGTCATCGGCGGGCAGGGCCATCTGTTCGGACGCGGCAACCAGCAATTCAGCCCGGCGGTCATTCGCCGTCTCGGCAAGGCCGGCATCGATATTCTCGCCAGCCGCACCAAGCTGGGTACCTTGAATGGGCGCCCGCTAGTGGTGGATACCGGCGACGCCGCGCTGGATCGCGCCCTGTGCGGGCTGTGGCCGGTGATCAGTGGCTATGAGGACACTTTGCTGTATCGCGTCGCCACCGATGCGGGTTATCGCTAGCGCCGAACCTCTCTACGAAGCTGGGGTTTGTGGGAGCTTGCCTTGCAAGCGAAAGGGTGGCTTTAGTCACCCGGCAGGATCCCAGAGACCTGGTTGAAGCCGCCGTTAGAAAGGTCTCTGGCATCCTACCGGTAGCTTCGCTCCCTTTCGCGGGCAGGGCCCGCTCCCACAAGGCCGCTCTTACTACCCGTACCGCTTCTCGGTGAGCGCCTGAATCCGGTCGTCCAGCGGCGGGTGCGAGCGGAACAGGGCGGCCAGACCGTGGCGCACGCCGCTGTTGATGCCGAAGGCCACCAGCGAATCCGGCATCTGGTTGGGCACCTCGTACTCCGCCTTCAGCCGCTGCAGGGCGCTGACCATGTCGCGGCGGTCCGCCAGTTGCGCGCCGGCCACATCGGCGCGGTATTCCCGGCGCCGCGAGAACCACATGACGATGGTGCTGGCGGCGATGCCGAAGACGATCTCGGCGATGAACACCACGATGTAATAGCCGAAGCCCAGCCCGCCGCCGCCGTCGCGGCGCAGGAAGCTGTCCACCACCGAGCCGACCACGCGGGCGGCGAAGATCACGAAGGTGTTCACCACGCCCTGAATCAGGCTCAGCGTGACCATGTCGCCATTGGCCACATGGCCGATTTCGTGGGCCAGCACGGCGCGCACTTCCTCCGGGCGAAAGCGCTGCAGCATGCCCTCGGGCATCTTCACGCCGTTGACCGATCCCTCGCGCTCGTA
>CAZKWA010000115.1:0-7638 GCA_964556345.1 uncultured Alcanivorax sp. | reverse complement strand
GCCGCGTCGGCCGGCCCGGCAGCGGCCCGTTCTCCATCACCGGCCAGCCCAACGCCATGGGCGGCCGCGAGGTGGGCGGCCTGGCCAACCAGCTGGCCGCGCACATGGATTTCGAGCCCGATGACGTGGCCCGGGTGAAGCGTTTCTGGAACGCCGCGAACATGGTCACCGGGCCCGGCCTCAAGGCGGTGGATCTGTTCCAGGCGGTGGCCTCCGGACGCATCAAGTTCCTGTGGATTCTCTCCACCAATCCGGTGGTCAGCCTGCCGGAAGCGGACCGCGTGCGCGACGCCCTGCGCCGGTGCCCCACCGTGGTGGTGTCCGAATGCATGGCCGATACCGATACCGTGCGGCTCGCCGACATCAAACTGCCGGCGCGCACCTGGGGCGAGAAGAACGGCACGGTGACCAATTCGGAACGCTGCATTTCCCGTCAGCGGCCGTTTCTCGAAGCGCCGGGCGAGGCCAAGCCGGACTGGTGGGCGCTGGCCCAGGTCGGCCGGCGGCTCGGCTATCCGTGGGCCTTCGACTGGCGGCACCCGGCGCAGGTGTTCGCCGAGCACGCGGCCTTGTCCGGCTTCGAGAACGACGGTCGCCGGGCCTTCGACATCAGTGGCCTGGCGACGCTCGACCAGGCCGGGTACGACGCCTTGGCGCCGGTGCGCTGGCCGGTGAACCGCCAGTGGCCGCAAGGGCGTCAGCGTCTGTTCGGCGACGGCCGCTTCACCACCCGGGACGCCCGCGCCCGTTTCGTGGCGGTCACCGCCAGGCTGCCCGACGACGCGCCGCGCGCCGGCGAGCTGATCATGAACACCGGCCGCATCCGCGACCAGTGGCACACCATGACCCGCACCGGTAAGGCGCGACGCTTGCTTCAGCACATCGGCGAGCCCTTTGTCGCCCTGCACCCCGAGGACGCGCGCCGCCACCGCATCGACGACGGCCAACTGGCCAGCGTCGACAACCGCCACGGCAGCATCGTCATGCGCGCCCGCGTCACCACCGACCAGCGTCCCGGCGAGCTGTTCGTGCCGATGCACTGGAGCAGCCCGTTCAGCGCCCGCGCGCGCATGGGCGCCCTGGTGCGGGCCAACACCGATCCGCTGTCCGGGCAGCCGGAATCGAAATTTTCCCGGGTCCGGGTGGCGCCCTGCGCGGTGCGCTGGCAGGGCTTTTTGATCACCCGCGAGCGGCGCGGCGACCCGCGCTGCTTTTATTGGAGCTACAGCCCGCTGCCTCAAGGGCACCTGTTCGAGCTGGCCGGCCGCGATGATCCGGACCACGCCCGCCGGCGGCTGGCGGCCCTGATCAGTGAGCCCGGCGATGCCGAAGAACTGCACTGGCTGGAAATGCAGGACCCGTACATCGGTCATTTCCGTCAGGCGGCGGTGCGCGGTGATCGGCTGATAGGGGTTCTGTTTATTCATCCGAAGGGCGATCTGCCGGGCCGCGACTGGCTGATCGAAATGATGGAACAGGACACGCTCGAGGACATGGAGCGGCGGGCGCTGCTCAGCGGCGAGGCGCCGGACGGCAGCGTTGAAAGCGGGCCGGTGGTCTGCGCCTGCTTCCAGGTCGGCGAACAGGCCATTCGCGCGCGCATCGAAGCCGGCGACGGTAGCGTCGAGGCGCTGGGCAAGTCGCTTCGGTGCGGGACCAATTGCGGTTCCTGCATCCCCGAGTTGAAACACATTCTGGCCGGTTGAACGGGCGACGAGCCCACCGAGACCGCAGGAGAGAAACCATGCTCACCGATCAGTTCAACCGACGCTTCACCTATTTGCGGCTTTCCATCACCGAGGTCTGCAACTACCGCTGTGAGTATTGTTTGCCGCGCGGCTATCAACGGGGCGAAGGCGTGCCGGAGCCACTGACCCTGGAGGAGATCGGCACCCTGGTGCGCGCCTTCGCGCTCAGCGGTACCCGCAAGATTCGCATCACCGGCGGCGAGCCGACGCTGCGCAAGGACCTGCCGGAGATCATTGCCCTGTGCAAACAGACGCCGGGCATCCGCGAGGTGGTGATGACCACCAACGGCTACCGGTTGGCCCCCCGCTTGGCGACGCTGCAAAAAGCCGGCCTGGACCGTATCAACATCAGCGTCGACAGCCTGACCCCGGCGGTGTTTGAGATGATCACCGGCCACGACCGGCTGCGCGATGTGCTCGACGCGGTGGATGAAGCCCTGGCCCTGGGCATGCCGGTGAAACTCAACGCGGTATTGATGCGCCACTACAACGGCGACGAGCTGGCGCGTTTCACCGACTACCTGCGCCACCGCCCGGTGACCGCCCGCTTTATCGAGCTGATGGAAACCGGCGATAACCGTGAATTCTTCCGTCAGCAGCACCGGCCCGCCCACCTGCTCGAAGACTGGCTGACCACCCATCACTGGACCGCCTGCGCGCGGGGCGAGGATGACGGCCCCGCCCGTGAATTCGCCCACCCCGGCCACGCCGGCCGGGTGGGGCTGATCCGCCCCTATAAACAAGGCTTCTGCGACGACTGCAACCGGCTGCGGGTGTCGTCCCTGGGCGACCTGCAACTGTGCCTGTTTTCCCAGGGCGGCATTCCGTTGCGCGACGCCTTGCAGGAGGACACCCCTGAGCAGTTATCGCGGCGTCTGCACCGTCTGGTGCTGGGCAAGAAAGCCGGCCACGGCCTGCATCGCCACGACCCGGGCGCCACCCGCCATCTCGCCATGATCGGAGGCTGATATGCACGAGCATTCGGAGGTTGTGGTCGGCGTGCTGCTCGCCGGCGGCGGCTCGCGACGCATGGGCCGCGACAAAGCCCTGCTCGATTGGCACGGCCGGCCGCTGCTGGACCATGTCCGGGCGCGGCTGGACGCGGCCGGCTGCGCCACGGTGGTGACCAGCCGCGCCGCCCCCGGCTGCGTCGCCGACCGCTTTCCCGAGCGCGGCCCGCTGGCCGGCATCCACGCGGTGTTGCGGAGCTGTCCGGCGGCCGGTTACCTGGTGTTGCCGGTGGACATGCCGCTGATGTCCGTGGCGCTGCTGCGCCGTTTGATCGACACCGGCCGTGACCAGGGCCACTGCTACTACCGGCGTTCCTTTCTGCCCTGCTACCTGAGCGGCGACCCGGCGGTGCAAGCGCTGGTCGAGCAACGGCTGCGGGACGATGAGCTGTCGCTGGCGGGCTTCCTGGGCGCGCTCGACGCCCGGGCGCTGGACGGCGGCGACGACATCGCCTTTCTCAATACCAATACGCCGGAGGCCTGGGCGACCGCGCTGCAGGCCTCCCCCGAAACCACCTCCAAGGAGATCGGACTATGACAGTGTCACCCCATGGCGGCGGGGCGCCGCGCTGCGCCCGGCCGCTGGCTATCGCCGTGCTCACGGTGTCGGACAGCCGTTCCCTGGCCGAGGACCGCTCCGGAGATCTGCTGTGCGCCCGGCTGCTTGCCCACGGCCACCACCGCGCCGACCGGCGGCTGGTGGTCGACGACGTCTACCGGATTCGCGCCGAAGTGTCCCGGTGGATCGCCGACCCGGCCGTGCAGGTGGTGCTGATCACCGGCGGCACCGGCTTCAGCGGGCGCGACAGCACCCCGGAAGCGGTGGGCGTGCTGTTCGACAAGACCGTGGACGGCTTCGGGGAGCTGTTCCGGGCGCTCTCGCTGGAGGAGATCGGTACCTCCACGGTGCAGTCCCGCTGCGTGGCCGGCTTCGCCAACGGCACCCTGGTGGTGTGCCTGCCCGGCAGCACCAACGCCTGCCGGCTGGCCTGGGACCGCATTCTCGTCGAGCAACTGGACGCCGCCCACCGGCCCTGCAATTTCGTGTCGCATCTGAAAGGCGCGGACCGCGCCTGCGACAGCCGGGAGACGCACGGAGGGACGCCCCATGTCGCTAACGCACACTGACGAGCAAGGTCGCGCGCACATGGTGGACGTGTCCGCCAAGACCGACAGCGCCCGGGTGGCTCGCGCCAGCGGCCGGGTACGGGCGGCGCCGGACACCCTGGCGCTGATCCGCGACAACGGCCTGAAAAAGGGCGACGTGCTGGCGGTGGCGCGCATCGCCGCGATCCAGGCGGCGAAAAAGTGCTGGGCGCTGATTCCGCTTTGCCACCAGATTCCGCTCAGCGGCGTGGACATCGAGTTCGAGCTGGACCACGACCAGGGCCTGATCCACATCCGCGCGCAGTGCAAAACCACCGCGCCCACCGGGGTGGAGATGGAAGCGCTCACCGCCGTGTCGGTGGCCGGCCTGACGCTCTATGACATGTGCAAGGCGGTGGACCGTGGCATGTCGATCGACGCGGTCCGCCTGGAGGCCAAGAGCGGTGGCGCCAGCGGCGACTGGCACCGGGAGGCGGACGCATGATCCGGATACGGTTTTTCGCCCGTCTGCGCGAGGCGCTGGACTGCGATCTTCTGGACATGACTATGCCGGCGCCATTGTCGGTGGCGGCGCTGCGCCGGCATCTGATTCACGAGTATCCGCACTGGGCGGCGCATCTCGACGGCCGCTTGTTGTGCGCCGTGAACCAGGACATGGCCAATGGGCAGACGCCGGTCCGCGACGGCGATGAAGTGGCGTTCTTTCCGCCGGTGACCGGAGGCTAGATGATCTCGGTGCAGCAGGACGACTTTGATGTGGGCGACCAATACCGGCGGCTTTGCGAGCAGGCCGGAGAGGCCGGCGCGGTGGTGTTCTTCGTCGGCCGGGTGCGCGGCGGGGACGGCACCGTGCAGGCGCTGGAGCTGGAGCATTACCCCGGCATGTGCGAACGCCAGCTGCGGGGCTTTGTCGACGAGGCCCGGCGCCGCTGGGACTGCCAGGCGGTGCGCGTGGTGCACCGGGTCGGCCGGCTCGCCGCCGGCGAGCAGATCGTGTTCCTGGCGGTGGCCACCCGCCACCGCGCCGAGGCGTTTCAGGCGGCCCACTTTCTGATCGACCAGTTGAAAACCCGGGCGCCGTTCTGGAAAAAAGAGCACCGCCCCGACGGCGCCCGCTGGCTCGATGCCGGCGCCGCCGACGTGCGCGCCGCCGGCCGCTGGTACGCCGACGCCGTGGCGCTGTGAGATGAGTCGCGCCGGGAAGCGAATCGGCCCTGCCTGGCAAGCAGTCGGGTTGCTGCTGTGGGTGGCGTTATGTGTCGCGCCGCCGGTTGAGGCGCGGGAAGAGGGCGATTTACGCATTGCCTGCGCCAGCAATTTCTATCCCACCCTGAAAAAGCTGGCCGTTCTGTTCAAAGAAGACCATCCCCGCGTGGCGCTGGATTTGATCAGCGGGGCGTCCGGCCATCTTTACCAGCAGATCCGCCACGGCGCCCCGTACCAGCTGTTCCTGTCCGCCGACAGCGCCTACCCGGCGGCGCTGCACCGGGATAACGGCAGTGGTGTGCCGCGCGCCTACGCCCTGGGCCGGCTGGCGCTCTGGGACCCGCGGGGTCTGGGTTTGAGTGGCGAGCGGCAATACACCCTGGCCATCGCCAACCCGGCCACCGCGCCCTACGGCCGCGCCGCCGAAGCGGCCATCGCCCGCTACCGCGCCGCGCGGCCGGCGCTGCGCTGGCGCACCGTGGTCGCCGCCAATGTCAGCCAGGCCACTCAGTTGGTGGACGGCGGCAACGCCGACCTGGGGCTGGTGGCGCTGAGCCTGATTCAAGCGCGGCGGGGCGAATACCGTGTGGTGCCCGCCGACTGGCACCGGCCGTTGGTGCAGCAGGGCGTGGTGGTGAACCCCGGCGATCCGCCGGCCGAAGCCTTTATGACGTTTCTGCTCTCCGCGCGGGCCGGCCGGCTGATCCGCGCCGACGGCTACGCCTTGCCGGGAGGCAGCGATGCCCTGGCTCGATAGCGGCGACGCCCAGGCCCTGCTGCTCACCGTCAAGCTGGCCGCCGCCGCCACCGCCATTCTGATGGCGCTGTGCCTGCCGCTGGCATGGATGCTGGTGCGCCGCGATCCCCCCGGACGGGGCCTGATCCAGTCCCTGGTGATGCTGCCGCTGGTGCTGCCGCCCACGGTGCTCGGCTACTACCTGCTGGTGGCGTTTTCCCCGGCGCACCCGCCGGGCTCGTTGCTGGCGCGCCTGTTCGACCAGCAACTGGCGTTCAGCTTCACCGGAATCCTGATCGGCTCTCTGATTTACAGTCTGCCGTTCGCCTTTCGTCCCCTGGAAGCGGCGTTGCAGCAAAGCGGGCCGGCCCTGGACGAAGCGGGCAGGGTGCTGGGTTTTCCGGCCTGGTACCGGTTTCTGTTCATTGTCATTCCCGGTATCCGGCCGGCGCTGGTGAGCGCCGCCTTGCTCTGCTTCGCCCATACCCTGGGCGAGTTCGGCGTGGTGCTGATGATCGGCGGTAATATCCCCGGCGAGACCCGGGTGCTGTCGGTAGCCCTGTTCGAGCATGTCGAGCAAATGAACTACCAGGCCGCCAACCGCCTGGCGCTGACCATGATGGCGATCGCCGTGGTCACGGTGCTGCTGTCGCAATGGAGCGGCCACCGCCATGATCGATGTTGATGTCTCGCTGAGCGCGCCGCTGACCCTGCGTGCCCGGGTGCGGGCGCCAAGCGGCTGGCTCGGCCTGCTGGGCCGTTCCGGGGTGGGTAAGAGCACACTGCTGCGGGCGCTCGCCGGCCTGAACCCGGCCGCCGACCGGCTGGGGCTCGACGGCCGGGCGGTGACGCCGGCGGTGTTGGCCCAGCGGGTGTCGCTGGTATCGCAAACGCCGGCCCTGGTCGATCACTGGACCGTGGCTCGGCACCTGCGGCGCGTGGCGCGCCACCATCGTGCCACCGGCCTGGCCGGCGACCTGGTCCGCGATCTTGGTATCGAAGCACTGCTGGCGTTGTCTCCCCCACAATTAAGCGGCGGCCAGCGTCGCCGGGTGGCGCTCGCCCTGGCGCTGCTGCGCCGCCCACGCTTGCTGTTGCTGGACGAGCCGTTTTCGGCGCTCGACGACGACAGCCGGCACCGCCTTTATCCCGGATTACAGGCGCTCACCCGACGCCTGGGTTGCGACGTCATCCTGGTCGCCCACCAGATCGAGGACATCGCCCGGCTCTGCGACCAGGTGGCGATTCTGGAACCCGGCGGCGTCTCTTATTGCGGCGCCTTGCTGCCGGGCTTGCGCCGCTACCAGGGCCAGGCCTCGCCATGCTCGGTGTTGGTGGGGGAGGCGCTGTCCGGGCAGGCGGAGGCCGGCCTGCTACCGGTGGCCTTCGGCGAGCGGACCCTGTGGGTGCGCACGCCGCGCCGACCGCCGGCGGGCACGCCGGTGCGCCTGCTGCTGCACGCCGATGACGTGGCTCTGAGCGTCGCCGAACTGGACGGCGTGAGCCTGATGAATCAGCTGCCGGCGCGCATCACCGGCGTCACGGCCCAGGCGTCCGGGGTGCTGGTGGAATGCCTTTGCGAGCGGCAGTCGATTCAGGCGCGAGTCACGGCGCGGAGTCAGGCGCGGCTCGGGTTGCGGGAGGGGGGCCGGGTGGTCCTTCTTTTCAAGGCGTCGGCGGTGTCGTTGCTTACGGAGTTTTAGAGATTGGTGCTCAGTATCCGGGACTCTGTGCGACGGTGGTGTCTTCTGGGAGCTGGGACCCTCCAGCCGGGGACGCGGGTCTGTGTTCTGCCCTTCCGGGAACGCCGTGAACCCGTCCCTGGGGGCTC
>CAZKWA010000114.1:0-7877 GCA_964556345.1 uncultured Alcanivorax sp. | reverse complement strand
CGTGGCAGTTCCGAACATGAGGAGGAATTGCTCCGAGCCCGGCTCGCCCACCCACACCCGCGCCCAATCCTGGATGCAGCGGCTGCTGGAGATCCAGCAAAAGGCCGGCAACTCGATGGAATTCATCGAGAACGTGAAGGTGGACCTGTTCCCCGACGAAGCCTATGTGTTCACGCCCAAGGGCGACATCAAGGAGCTGCCCGCCGGGGCCACGCCGGTGGACTTCGCCTACGCGGTGCACACCAAGGTGGGCACCCGCTGCGTGGCGGCGCGCATCGACGGCAAGCTGGCGGCGCTGTCCACGCCGCTGGAATCCGGACAGACGGTGAAGATCATCACCGCGCCCAACGCCACCCCCAACCCGGGCTGGCTGAACTTCGTGGTGACCGGCAAGGCACGCTCCAATATCCGCCATTTCCTCAAGCAGCAGCGCCGCGAGGACGCCGCCGAGCTGGGCCAGCGGCTGCTTGAGAAAGCCCTGATCGGCTACCAGCTGGACCTGTCGTTGCTGTCGGAGAAAACCCTGCGTCAGGAACTGAGCGACAACCACTACGGCACCGTGGAAGAGCTGCTTGAGGACATCGGCATGGGCAACCGGCTGGCACCGCTGGTGGCCCGCAAACTGGCCGGCGCCCGCGGCGACGACCGCGAGCCGGAGGACGACCGCCTGCCCCTGGCCATTCGCGGCAGCGAAGGGCTGATGGTGACCTACGCCAAATGCTGTTACCCGCTGCCCGGCGACACCGTGGTCGGCCACCTGAGCGCCGGCAAGGGCATCGTGGTGCACCGCGACACCTGCAAGAACCTGCTCGCGGAAATGCGCGACGCCCCGGAGAAGTGTATCCCCCTGAACTGGGATAAGGACGTGGAGCAGGAATTCACCGCCGCCCTGCGCATCGAGCTGGTGAACAAGCGCGGCGTGCTCGCCACCCTGGCCAATGTGGTCTCCGAACTCGGTTCCAATATCGATACCATCGACATGGCCGGCAAAGACCCGACGCTGTCGATTATCAATGTCACCCTCACCGTGAAGCACCGGGTTCACCTGGCGCGCATCATCAAGCGGTTGCGTACCGTGGACAATGTTGTGAGGATTCATCGCATCAGTGCCTGAACCGGCCGCGGGCCCTCAGGCAGGCACCTCTTATTTATCGGGAAACGTCATCATGTCCAATCGTTCCGTGATCAAAACCGATCAGGCGCCCGCCGCCATCGGTCCCTACTCCCAGGCCATCAAAGCCGGCTCCACCGTCTATCTGTCCGGCCAGATTCCGCTGGATCCGGCCACCATGGAGCTGGTCGGCGGCGGCATGGACGCTCAGGTCCGCCGGGTGTTCGATAACCTCGCCGCGGTTTGCGAAGCGGCGGGCGGCTCTCTGCGGGACATCGTCAAACTGAACATCTTTCTCACCGACCTGAGCCATTTCAATCTGGTCAACGAGATCATGAAGGCGTACTTCCAGGAGCCCTACCCGGCCCGCGCCGCCATCGGCGTGGCCGCCTTGCCCAAGGGCGCCGAAGTGGAAATGGACGCGGTGATGGATATCGCCTGAGCGCCACCGCGCACCAAAACAACGCCAAGGGGCGCCCGACCGGCGCCCTTTTTTTGTGCCTGGAGCAGCGCAAAACACCCGCGAAGGAAGGCGTCCGCCACCCGATCTTCACCCTCCTTGCCTTTTTTACAATTAAAAATACCCCTATAAAAACAACTACTTTTACATCAAATGACTCACCTTAAATGTTTTCCCGTGCAGCCGGTGGCACTCAACTTGCCTGAGTACGTCCGTCCTGATTGGACACTTGCCGCCTTACCTTCAAGGGGAAACATTATGAGCAGCACCATTCGTTCTCTGCCCGGAAACGGGCCGGGTCTGGTCTTCCTGTCGGCGTTTCTTTTCCTGGCCGGCTGCGGAGGCGACTCTTCATCGTCCTACGTCGAAGACACACCCGACGCCAAAACCACCCCGGACGCCGTGAGCACCGGCGTGGCCACGGACCCCTCCAGCACCGGTCCGTTCACCGTCGCCGAAGAGGAATACAACTTCGGCCGCATGACCGTGATGGACAACAAAAACGGTGACAGCTACGACACCGACATCCACGGCTACATCCAGTATCCCCAGGACCAGACCGGCCCCTTCCCGGTGGTGCTTTTTCTGCACGGTCGCCACGGCACCTGTTACGACGGCTGGGGTATCGATGACGATGATTGCGACAACCCGATTCCCAGCTACCGGGGCTACGAGTACATCTCCAGCAACCTGGCCAGCCACGGCTACGCGGTGATTTCCGTGGACGCCAACGACATCAACGACAACGACAGCGGCCCCAGCAACGGTGACACCGGCGCTCTGGCACGGGCCATGCTGGTGGTGCGTCATCTGGATGAGTTCCGCACCATCAACGCGTCCGGCGGCAACAGCCTGGACATGCTGACCGGCAAGCTGGACATGAGCGAAATCGGCATCATGGGCCACTCCCGAGGTGGCGAGGGCGTCAACCAGACGGTGCTCCACAACCGCAACCAGCCCGAGCCGCACAACATCACCGCGGTGTTCTCGCTGGCGCCCACCGACTACAACACCCAGACCGTCAGCAACGTCACCTTCCTGGCACTGGCCGGCTACTGCGACGGCGACGTGGAAGACCTGATGGGCAACTTCGCCTATGACACCAGCCGCTACGCCGTGGATAACGACCCCTATCCCAAGTTCCAGCTGATTCCCATGGGCGCCAACCACAACTACTACAACACGGTCTGGACCACCGACACCCGCCCCGACGACTGGACCATTCTCGACAGCGACGGCGACGACCCCTGGTGCGGCGAGAACGCCGCCGGCAACGGCCGCGACACGCCGGAAGTGCAGCAGGCCCAGGGGCTGTTCTTCATCGCGTCCTTCTTCCGCTACTTCATCGGCGGCGAAGAGGAATTCGGCGCCTACTGGAACGGCCAGACCTCGGTGCCCGGCAACACCTGCCCGGACGGCACCGGCCCCTGCGACGACCGCTACCTGCTGAGCGTGCACGCCCCGGCGGCGGACCGCCTGGTGATCGACGACACCCTGGACCCGGCCAGCCTGACCACCAACAACCTGGGCGGCGCGGTGCGCTTCGACGGCTTCTCCTCGTTCGGTATCTGCCAGACCAACGGCCGGCCCGGCGAAGGCTGCGACGTGGCCACGCCCACCTTCAACATCGCCGAGCAACTGTTCATGGCCTGGGACACCGCCGCCAGCTACCGCTCCGAGCTGCTGGGCGTGAACGCCGTCGACTACCAGGTGCTGTCGGTGCGCGTCGGTGTGTCCCACGGCGACCCGGACAACACCGCCGGCCAGGACTTCCAGGTCATCCTCGAGGACATGGACGGCAACCGGGCGTCCGCGCTGGCCAGCGATTACACCGAAAGCCTGTTCTATCCGCCGGGCCGGGCGTTCTATGACGACACCAACCACGGCTCGCAGAAAACCACCCTCAACGCCGTCGACATCCCGCTGACCGCGTTCGAAGGCGTGGACTTCACCAACCTGAATGCCGTCGAACTGGCCTTCGACCAGACCCCCGCCGGCACCGTGCAGATCACCGACCTGGTACTCCAGCGCGTGGACTTTTAACGCGTCAAGAGCACGGCTTTGTGGGAGCGAGCCCCGCTCCCACGAATCTGACTCCGTAGAAACCTCAGAGAGCTACCGCTTCACGACCACCGCTCAAATCTCCCCGACAGTCCTTTCCTCGTATTGACAGTTTTTAATTATTGAGCAGATATTGACCGCTGCTTTCTTTTAGAAGGCTATTTCGCATAGCGAAACACCAACAAGAAAAGACCCACAATTCCAATAAAACAGGGAGAGCCACAATGAGCATTTATTCCACAATACGCCGATCCAGCCTGCTGGCCGGACTTCTGACGGTCGGCGTCCTGGCCGGTTGCGGCGGCGACAGCAGCAGTTCCGGCGGCATTACCCCCTCCGAACCGACCCGTGTTCAGGACAGCCGCTCGTTCGCCGTGGACGAAGCCAGCTTGCCGTTCGATGCCCTGGCCGGCCATGAAAACGCGGATCGCTGGACCGGTGTGCGCCCCAACGGCGCCGGCTATCGCATCGAAGTGCCGGAGACCTGGAACGGTCGCCTGGTGATGTACGCCCACGGCTACCGGGGCGAAGGCCCGGAGCTGACCGTTTCCAACCCGTCGATCCGCCAGTGGCTGCTGGACAACGGCTACGCCTGGGCGGCGTCCAGCTATTCCACCAACTACTACGACGTGCGCACCGGCGTGGAGGACACCAACGAGCTGGCGCTGGCGTTCACCGATATTGCCGCCGCCGAAGGCCGTGATTTGCCGGCACCCACCCGCCTCTATATCACCGGCCACTCCATGGGCGGGCACGTCACCGCCGCCGCCATCGAGGACGAAACCCTGGCCACCGCGAACAATCCGGTGCAGTACCACGGGGCCGTGCCCATGTGCGGCGTGGTGGGCGACACCTTCGAGTTTGAATACCTCACCCGGGTAACCATGGCGGCGCAGCACTTCGCGCATATGAAGAACCCGGACGCTCCGCCGCTGACCGGCATTCCCGCCAGCAATTTCGACGTCGATGCCATCAACGCCGTGATCTGGGACAGCGTGCCCACCTTCTCGACCCCGGGCGTGCCCAGCGCCGAAGGCGAGAAATTCCAGGCCCTGATGCGCAACCTTTCCGGCGGCCAGCGGCCGCTGGGGGATATGGGCTTCCGAACCTATTACTGGGGCGTGGTGATGGGCACCGGCGGTCGCGACGGCACCGTCAACGGCATTCTGGCGCAAAATCTGACCGGCAACGCCGGCGTCACCTATCAGTTCGACAACTTCCCGCCGCTCAGCAGCGAGGAGCAAGCGTTCAACGACACCATCCTGCGCGTGGAGGGCAATCCGTCCGCCAACGGGTTGCGCGATGACGGGCTGCGCTGGATTCCGGTGATCAACGGGGAATTCAACATTCCGGTGGTGAGCCTGCAGGGGCTGGGCGATTTGTACGTGCCCTTCCGGCACGGCCAGATCTACCGCGAACGGGCCGCGGCCAACGGCAACGATACCTGGCTGGTGCAGCGGGCGATCCGCTCGCCGGGCCACTGTGATTACACCACGCAGGAACAGATCGACGCTTTCGAGGACATGGTGGCCTGGGAGCAGGGCGGGCCGAAACCGCCCGGCGATGATTTCCTGGACCCCGCGACGGTAGCCGCCGACGATTTTGGCTGTCAGTTCAGCACCGCGGACCGTCCGGGGGCGCCGGCCTGCGCCCCGTAACGTTTTCTGGATACCGCAAACGACAACGCCCCGCATCGCGGGGCGTTTTTCCGGGTCGGGGCTCGGCTGCGCCAGGGGACGTTCAGCCCAGCGCCAACTCCGAATCGAGGATCGCCTCGAAGCCTTCCGGCAGCACGTCGGCCCAGGCTTCGAGGCCTTTTCTCAGACCCGCCAGGGTCGGCGCCACCAGATTGGCGTGGCCCACCTTGCGGCCCGGGCGCACGCTCTTGCCGTACCAGTGCACCACGCCGGGATGTTGCAGCCAGGCCTGATCAAAGGGCGTGCCGATCAGGTTCACCATGGCGCTGGGGCCGTGCACGTTCAGTGAATGCAGGGGCACGCCGGCCAGCGCGTGCACGTGCAGATCAAACTGCGACCAGTCCGCGCCCTCGTGGGTCCAGTGGCCGGAATTATGCACCCGGGGCGCGATCTCGTTGACCAGCAGACGGCCGTCTTCCTCGAAGAACTCCACCGCCATGACGCCGGCGTAATCCAGCTTTTCCATGATCCGCCGCAGAATGCGCTCCGCTTCCGGCTGCAGCGCCGCGCAGGCGTTGGCCGGCGCCAGGCTCAAACGCAGGATGCCGTCCACGTGCCAGTTGCGGGTGAGCGGGTAGAACAGCGTCTCGCCGGCCGGGTTGCGGGCGCCGACGATGGACAGCTCGCGGCGGAAGGGAATCTTCTTCTCGACGATGGCGCGGCCCGCCAGCTCCTGCGCCGGCACCGTGGACAGGTCACCGCCTTCGCCGATGATCCAGGTGCCGCGCCCGTCATAGCCGCCACTGCGCGCCTTCACCACCAGCCCGCCGAACTCGGCGGCGGCGGCGGCCAGGTCGTCGACCTGGTCCAGGTTCCGCCACGGGGCGGTGGCGATGCCCAGCTCATCGAGCATGGCCTTCTGGGTGTGGCGGTCCGGGATCACGGCCAGGGCGCCGCGTGCCACGCAGCGGTCGCTGGCGGCCAGCCGCGCGGACAGGCCGCTGTCGGGGAAGGCTTCGCGCTCCACGGTGACCACCGGGTAGCGCTCCAGGCACTCCTCCCAGGTAATCGGCACCGCCAGGTCGGAGGTGCCGGGCAGCAGCAGGGCGCGCTCCGGATCGTAACGGTCCACCACCAGACCCAGGCGGGCGGCGGCCTCCGCCATCATCAGGCCGAGCTGGCCACCGCCGAGTACCAGTACACGATTCATGCCGCGCTTACCCCTGACCCAGTTCCGCGTCCGCCAGCACCTGGTCGGCGCGGGCCGCTTTCCAGTCGGCGATGCGTTTCTGCAGGGCCGGGTCGTCGCTGCCCAGCATCTGCGCCGCCAGCAGGCCGGCGTTGTAGGCCCCGGCGGAACCGATGGCGAGGGTGCCCACCGCCACGCCCTTGGGCATCTGCACGATCGACAGCAGGCTGTCCAGGCCCGACAGGGAGCGGCTCTGCACCGGCACGCCCAGCACCGGCAGCGGCGTCATGGCGGCGATCATGCCGGGCAGGTGGGCGGCGCCGCCGGCGCCGGCGATGATCACCTTGTAACCCTGATCCGCCGCGCTCCGGGCGAACTCGTACATGCGTTGCGGGGTACGGTGGGCGGACACCACCTCCGCCTTCCAGCTCACACCGAACTGGGTCAGGGCGTCGCAAGCCTCTTTCATGGTCTCCCAGTCGGACTGGGACCCCATTACAACCGCTACCGATACCGTCATTGCTTCACTCCCGTGCGGAGGCCACTTTCAAGGGCGCACACTCTACCGATTCCACCGCCCGGCACAAGGGGACCAACGGCCGGGAGCCGCCGGAAGCCGGGCGAAGGCGCCAACAATACCGCAGCCGGGCGGCAAGGCCCAGTGCCGGCGAACCTTGCCCCCTTATAAGCCGCCGGCATGAATAAAGGGTGATTATCAGGAATTGTTCTCATAGGGATTTGCCCGCCGACGGCGCCGTTTGTGATGCTTGAGTCCGGCGTCGGCAAGGATTCGCGGCGCCGGCCGAAAGGCATTTGCAGCAAAGCAGTCGCAATAGAAGGAGTCATGGATATGAAAGTACAGGACGTCATGAGCACATCCCCCCGCACCCTGAACACCGACGCCACCGTGGAGGACGCCGCGAAAATGATGCGCGACCTCCATGTCGGCGTTTTGCCGATCGCGGAGAACGACCGCCTGGTGGGCATCACCACGGACCGCGATCTGGTGATCCGCGCGCTGTCGGAGAGCAAAGGCCCGGACACGCCGGTAAAAGATTGTATGACCGGCCTGGTGCTGTACTGCTTCCAGGAAGACGACGTCGCCGATGTGGCCGCCAACATGCAGGAGCAGCAAGTGCAGCGCCTGATCGTTCTGGACGACCGCGACAGCAAGAGTCTGGTGGGTGTCATTTCACTGTCCGACATCGCCAGCAAAGGCAAGCACGACGAGCGCATCCAGTCCGCGGTGTCCTCTTGCAGCACCCAATACCAGCGAGTGGCCTGACAGCCGCGCCCTCAACCACTCTCGACACAGGCCGGGCCTTCGCCCGGCTTTTTTGTGCCTGACCACATTGGGAGCGGGCCTTTGTGGGAGCGGGCCCCGCCCGCGAAAGGCCGGCAAAGCCGGCCGGCAGGATT
>CAZKWA010000113.1:0-8193 GCA_964556345.1 uncultured Alcanivorax sp. | reverse complement strand
CGGCGACGGCATCGCCATGGCGTGGCGGGCCGGCTGCCGGGTGGCGAACATGGAGTTCATGCAGTTTCACCCCACCTGCCTGTACCACCCGAAAGCGAAAAGCTTCCTGATCACCGAGGCGATTCGCGGCGAAGGCGGCCGCCTGCTGTTGCCCAGCGGCGAGCGCTTCATGCCGCGTTTCGATGAGCGCGCCGAACTGGCGCCCCGGGATGTGGTGGCGCGCGCCATCGACCACGAGATGAAACGCCTGGGCGCCGACTGCCTGTACCTGGACATCAGCCACAAACCGGCGGATTTCATCATCGAGCACTTCCCCACCGTCTACGCCAAGTGCCTGCAGCTGGGCCTGGACATCACCCGCGATCCGATCCCGGTGGTGCCGGCGGCGCACTACACCTGCGGCGGCGTGATCATCGACCGCGCCGGCCGCACCGATGTGCCGGGCCTGTACGCCCTGGGTGAAACCGGCTTCACCGGCCTGCACGGCGCCAACCGCATGGCCAGCAATTCGCTATTGGAGTGTTTCGTTTACGGCCGCGCCGTGGCGCAACACATTGGCGAGCATCTGCACAGTCTGCCCGAGCCCCGCGACGCCGCGCCCTGGGACGATTCCAAGGTGACCGATTCCGACGAGGACGTGGTGATCAGCCATAACTGGGACGAGCTGCGCCGCTTCATGTGGGATTACGTCGGCATCGTGCGCACCACCAAGCGCCTGGAGCGCGCCCAGCACCGGGTGGAGATGCTGAAAAAGGAAATCGCGGAGTACTACAGCAATTACCACATCAGCAACGACCTGCTGGAATTGCGTAACCTGGTGGTAATCGCCGATCTGATCATTCGCTCGGCGCTGCAACGCAAGGAAAGCCGGGGCCTGCATTTCATGCGCGAATTTCCGGACACCGACCCGGTCGGCAGGGATTCGGTGCTGATCCCCGACCGGGCCTGATCAGCGGCGCTGCAGGTAGAGCACTTGTCGCAGGGGAGTCAGCGCCGCCTGGCCGGCCTGATCCGGAAACAGCCAGACCCAGCCCCGGCGCGGGCAGTGCAGGGCCAGCCAGCGCTCGCGCATCATCACCCGGAACGGCGGCGTCAGGGTGACGCGGCGGCCGTCACGCAGGGCCAGCCGCAACGCGCCGGGGGCGACCTCCACCGACCGCGGCATGGCCGGGCGCCAGCGGCGCGCCGCCGCCAGCGCCACCAGCCCCGCCAAAGCCGCCAGGCTCAGTGGCAGACCACTAAGCAGGATCGCCACGGCGCCGAAGCCCAGCGCCGCGCACCGCAACCGGTGCGGATAGCGGGACGCGCCCAGCTCAACCCTTCTGGGCCACACGGTCGAGCAACTCGGCGACGAAGGGGCGCAATTCCGGATCCTCGGGCTGGGAGCGGCGCGTGAACCACTCCAGCAGGTCCACGTCCTCGCACGCCAGCAACCGGGCGAAACGGGCACGGCGAACGTCATCGTCGTGATCGAAGAAACGCTCCAGGTAGGCGTTCAGCACCACTTCCACCTCGGAGGCGCCGCGCCGGCACTGCCAGTGATAACGTCGCTTCTGTTCGGCGATGCTGAGAGAATCCGGGGGGGTCATTGATAACGCCTCTTTGGCTGATGGACTGACAGATCAGGGAGGGATTATCTATCATCATGGGCCTTGGTTTACAGCCATGCGCCCCAAACTCAGGCGCGACAGTCCATATTCGACGGAAAGGGGCATTATGAGCACCTGGCAAGCCATCCTGGGCGACCAACGGCCCACCGCGGGCGGCGTACACCAACCGGCCTTCGCCCTCTGCGACCATCTGGCGGTAATCCGGGTCACCGGCGACGAAGCCGGCGATTATCTGCAAGGGCAGATCACCGCCGACCTCAAGCACATCGATGACGGCGCCCACCGGCTGGCCATGCATTTATCCCTGAAAGGCCGGGGCCTGGTGAGCGCCAGGGTGGTCAGCGTGCCCGGCGGCTATCTGCTGGTGGTGCCCGAAGCGCGCGTGGACGAAACCCTGCGCTGTTTCGAGAAGTACAAGCTGCGCGCCAAGGCGGAATTCCGGCGCGACCCGGAACTGGCGGTGGCGCAGCTCAGCGGCGGCGTGGACGGCACCCTCACCGAAGCCGGCCTGCCGGTGCCCGAGGCCGGCCGCGCCGAGCACCGCGACGGCATCACGGTGCTGCGGTACGCCCACGCCGACGTGGCCCTGCTGGTGGGCGCCCCCGCCCTGCTCGGCGCCCACTGGCAAACCCTGAGCGCCGAGCGGGCGCTCACCGACGGCGACGGCGCCCGCTTCCAGGACATTCTGGCCGGCGAGGCCCAGGTGTTCCCCGGCGCCGGGGATCTGTTTCTGCCCCAGGTGCTCAATTACGACGTGCTCGGCGGCGTCAGCTTCAAGAAGGGCTGCTACACCGGCCAGGAAGTGGTGGCGCGGATGCACTTCAAGGGCAAGCTCAAGCAACGGATGCGCGCCTTCCAGTACCAGGGCCCGCCGCTGCGCCCCGGGGAAAGCCTGCGCAACGCCGACGGCAAGGCGGTCGGCGAAGTGGTCGACAGCGCCCCCGGCGCGCCGGCCCCGGTGGCCCTGGCGGCACTGCGCGTCACCCACGAGGGCGAGCTGTACCGGGACGACCAGCCGCTGCGGGCCGAACCGCTGGAGCTGCCCTACAGCCTGCCCCAACCCAAGTCCTGAACCCGTCTGAAGACGGCCACAACCCGGGAGTCGCCATGGCGTTCCAAGATTACACTCTGATTCAGGCGCCGATGGCCGGCGGCCTGTCCACCGCCGACGTCGTCGCCGGCGCCAGCCGCGCCGGCGCCCTGGGCTCCCTGGGGGCCGGTTACCTGAGCGGCGACGCCATCATGGCGGCCGCCGAGGGCGTGCGGGCAGCCGGCGGTGACGCCTTCGCGGTGAACCTGTTCATCCCCGCCCGGCGTGACGCCAGCGATTCGGAATGGCGGGCGGCCCTGGCCGCCCTGGCGCCCTGTTACCGGGAGGCCGGCGTGCCCATGCCGGACACCTTCGCGCCCCTGCCCGCCTTCCAGGAGCAGTTCGACGCCATGCTGGAGGCGCGCCCGGCGGTGTTCTCCTGGACCTTCGGCCGTCTTCCCAAAGCGATGATGGCCGCCTGCCGGGCGCGCGGCATCGCCCTGGTGGGCACCGCCACCACCCGCCATGAGGCCCTGGCGCTGGCCGAGGACGGCGTCGACGGCATCGTGCTGCAGGGCGAGGAAGCCGGCGGCCACCGGGGCGGTGTCGACCCGCTCGGCGAGGGCGTGCCGCTGGCCGCGCTGCTGCACGCCTGCCGGGATATGAAAACGCCGCTGATCGCCGCCGGCGGCCTGATGGACGGCGCCGATCTGGCCCGGGTGATGGACGCCGGCGCGGCGGCCGGGCAGTTGGGCACGGCGTTTCTGCGCTGCCCGGAGGCGGGCACCGCCGAGGGCTGGCGCCAGGCGCTGGCCGACGCCGGGCCGGACGCCACCGCGGTGACGCGGGCGGTGTCCGGGCGCTGGGCGCGCGGTATCGCCAATGCCTGGATGGACGGGCGGGCGCCGGCCGAGGTGGCGCCCTATCCGGACCAGCACCGGCTGACGTCGCCGTTGCGTAAGGCGGCGGGCGTGGAATGGAAGAGCCTGTGGGCCGGGACCGGGGCGCATCGGAGTCGGGCGCTGCCTGTCGCGGAGCTGGTTCAGGTCATCGAGGATGAGCGCCGCGCAGCCAGTAGGTCGGGTTAGGCCAAAGGCCGTAACCCGACATCCCAGGCGATGATTTTCCAGAGAGGCCTCACCCTCCAGGAGGACGCGCCGGGGTTGGGTACCGCCATCCAGAACACGCCGTGAACCCATCCCTGGGGGCTCGATTCGCGCATCCCTGCGCTCATACGGTTCCGGATGGCGGTACCCAACCCCGGCGCTTTGCGCTGGCTGGTGGGTTGTGGGAGCGGGCCCTGCCCGCGAAAGGGTGGCTTTAGCCACCCGGCGGGATTCCAGAGGGCTCTCTTAAACCTCTCCATCCAGGTCTCTGGGATCCTGCCGGCCGGCTTTGCCGGCCTTTCGCTTGCAGGCAAGCTCCTACAAGCCCCCCAGGCTCAGAGATCCGCGAGGGGGTGAGTCTCCGCCGGGTTTTGGAAGAAGCCGTCGATGTAGGCTGGGTCGATCTGGTCGACGTCGCGGTGGCGGAAGCGGGGCTTGCCGTCCTTGTCGATGAGCAGGGCGCGGACGCCTTCGCGGAAGTCGGAGTGCAGGGTGCATTGCACCGCCAGGCACCATTCCATGCGGAACACTTCGGCCAGGGACAGGTAGCGGGCGCGTTCCAGTTGTTGCCAGATCAGGTGGGCGGTTTGCGGGCAGCCGTCGGCGAGGGTGGCGCGGGCTTTGTCGAGCCAGCCGTCGCATTGTTTGTGGGTGAGGATGCGGTGCACCACCTCGTTGACGCTGGCGGCGTCACAGAGGTGGTTGATGGTGTCCAGGTGGTCCATCACCGCCGGGGTGAGGCCCTCGGGGCGGCTGGCCAGGTCGCGCAGGGTCTGGTGCAGCTGGCGGCGGTTGGCGTCGCGGTCGTCCTGGTAGTGGGTTTCGGCGAGGGCCTCGAGCACCTGGTCGCGGTCGGCGTCGACGAAGCGGTCGGCGAGCCCCAGGTCGAGGGCGTCGCGGGCGTTCAGGTGGACGCCGGTGAGGCCCAGGAACAGGCCGGTTTTGCCGGGCAGGCGGTTGAGGAACCAGCTGGCGCCCACGTCGGGGAACAGGCCGATGGTGATTTCCGGCATGGCGAGCCGGCTTTTCGGGGTGACCAGACGGAACTGGCTGCCCTGCATCAGGCCCATGCCGCCGCCCATGACCACGCCGTCGGCCCAGCAGATGATCGGGGTGGTGGAGGTGTGCAGGCGGTGGTCAAGCCGGTATTCGCTGGCGAAGTACTGCTCGGTGAACGGGTTCCGGCTTTGCCCGGCGTGCTTGACCATGGCGCCGTGCAGAGCAACCACGTCGCCGCCGGCGCTGAGCGCCTTGCCGCCGGCCCCTTCCAGCCAGATCGCCACGACCTCGTCGCGGGCCTGCCAGTCGGCGATTTGCCGGTCCAGCGCTTCGATCATTTCCAGGCTGAGGGCGTTGAGCGAGCGGGGGGCGTTGAGCGTGGCGCGGCCGATCAGGTGGCCGCTGCCGGTGGTGCGTTCCTCGAACTGTACACTGTCGGTCATGCCGAAAGGGTCCTTAATGGGTCGATGATGCAAAGGGTTACAGGGACCAGTCGATGGGGTCCTTGCCTTGTTGCAGAAGATACTGGTTGGCGCGGGAAAAGTGCCCGCAGCCGAAGAAGCCGCGATGGGCGGACAACGGCGAGGGATGCGGCGCGGTCAGCACGCAGTGGCGCCGCCGGTCGATCAGCTTGCCTTTTTTCTGGGCGTAGCTGCCCCACAGGAAGAACACCACGCCTTCGCGTTCGCGGTTGATGTGCTCGATCGCCTGGTCGGTGAATTCCTCCCAGCCCTGGCGCTGGTGCGAGGCGGCCTGGCCGGCGCGCACGGTGAGCACGGCGTTGAGCAGCAGCACGCCCTGGCGCGCCCAGGCGTCCAGGTTGCCGTGGTCGGGCGCCGGAATGCCCAGGTCGCGCTCGATTTCCTTGAAGATATTGACCAGTGACGGAGGTATCCGCACGCCGGGCTGCACCGAGAAGCACAGCCCGTGGGCCTGGTTGGGGCCGTGGTAGGGGTCCTGGCCGAGAATCACCACCTTGACGTTGTCGAAGGGGGTCTCGTTGAAGGCGCGGAAAATATCCGGGCCGGGCGGGTAGACCGTTTCGCCGGCCTGCTTTTCCTTGCGCAGGAAGTCTTTCAGTTCACGCATGTAGGGCTTGGCGAATTCGTCACCGAGCACCTGTTTCCAGCCCGGCTCCAGCTGTACCGCCGCCGCTTCCGGGTGTTGTTCAGCCATGGGGAACCAGCTTCTCCAAAAGGTGGTGCATGCGTTTGTTGAGCGCCTTTTCGTCGGCCCACTCCGGGTGCGCCAGCAGACGCACCTCGGTGGCGAGAATATGGCTGTGGATCAGTTCCGCGTCCAACTCCGGGGTGGCGGAACCGAAGGCGCGGCAGGCGTCGATCAGCAGCGCCGACATCTCCTTGAGGTAGAGGTCCGCCAGCCCGCGCAAACGCTCATCCAGAATCGCCTCCTGGAAGAACGCCTGTTCGGCGATCAGATGCTCGCGGCGGTTGGTCACCTCGTCGAGGATGAAGGCGGTGGTCATGGAGGCCAGCGACTCGATCAGACGGGCCCGGTCCATGTCATCGTGGCTCGCCTGTTCCTGGAACTGCTGGATCAACCCGAACGCCTGATCCCGGAACGGGCGAATCACCTCTTCCAGGGCGCGCTCGGCGAACAGCGTGAAGGCGTCCGCGATCAGGTCGGAGATGTCCTTGAAGTAATAGGTGGTGGCGGACAGCGGCACGTCCGCCTCGCGGGCCACGGCCCGGTGGCGGACCGCGCGGATGCCGTCGGTGACGATGATATTGAGCGCCGCGTCGAGAATCGCCTGGCGGCGCTGTTCACTGCCGGCGCGGCGGGCTTTGCGGCCTTGGTACTGAATGGCTGAACTCATAACGGCCTTCGCTTTGTTATTCGTTACGCACTCTTATCATAGCTAGCGCGGACGCATGTGTGGAAACAGGATTACATCACGAATCGAGGGAGAGTCCGTGAACAGCATCACCAGCCGGTCAATGCCGATCCCTTCACCCGCGGTGGGCGGCAGGCCGTATTCCAGGGCGGTGATGTAATCCTCGTCATAGAACATGGCTTCGTCGTCCCCCGCTTCCTTTTCGGCCACCTGGGCGCGAAAACGTTCCGCCTGGTCCTCGGCGTCGTTGAGCTCGGAGAAACCGTTGGCGATCTCGCGGCCGCCGACGAAGAACTCGAAGCGCTCGGTGACGAAGGGGTTATCGTCCTTGCGGCGCGCCAGAGGTGACACCTCGGTGGGGTAATCGGTGATGAAGGTCGGGTCCTTGAGCCGGTGCTCGACGGTCTTCTCGAAGATCTCGATCTGCACCTTGCCCAGGCCCCAGCCGTCCTTCACCTGAATGCCCAGGCCCTCGGCGAGGCGCCGCGCGCCCTGCTCGTCCGCCAGCGTGGCGGCGTCGATGTCGGCGTTGAAGTGCAGAATGGCATCGAACACCGACAGGCGCGCGAACGGCTTGCCGAAGTCGTAGACCTCGCCCTGGTAGGGAATCTCGGTGGTGCCCAGCACGTCCTGCGCCAAATGGCGCAGCATGTCCTCGGTGAGGTTCATCAGATCGTTGTGATCCGCGTAGGCCTGGTAGAACTCCAGCATGGTGAATTCCGGATTGTGCCGGGTGCTGAGGCCCTCGTTGCGGAAGTTACGGTTGATCTCGAACACCCGCTCGAAGCCGCCCACCACCAGCCGCTTGAGATACAGTTCCGGCGCGATGCGCAGGTACATGTCCATATCCAGGCTGTTGTGGTGGGTGATGAACGGCCGCGCCGTGGCGCCGCCGGGAATCACCTGCAGCATCGGCGTTTCCGCTTCCACGAAGTCGTGGCGGACCAGGTAGTTACGGATGCCGGCCACCATCCGCGAGCGGATCTGGAAGGCGCGGCGGCTGTCCTCGTTGACGATCAGGTCCACGTAGCGCTGACGGTAGCGGGATTCGGTATCGGTCAGACCCTTGTGCTTTTCCGGCAGCGGACGCAGGGATTTGGTGAGCAGCAGGTACTCATCCATCATCACGTACAAATCGCCCATGCCGGATTTGCACAGGGTGCCGCGCACACCCACCACGTCGCCCAGGTCCCAGTGCTTGGTGTCTTTCTGCACCGCCTTGGGGGCGAAGATCTGGATGCGCCCGGACATGTCCTGCAGCACCTTGAAGGCCTTGCGGTCGAGCATCAGACGGCCGGCCACGGCCACCTGAATGCCCTTCTCTTCCAGCTCTTCCTTGCTCAGGTGGCCGTAGACGCTCTGCAGGTCGGCGGCCAGGCTGTCGCGACGGAAGTGGTTGGGGAAGGCACCGCCGCTTTCACGCCATTCTTTCAGCTTGGCGCGCCGCTCGGCGATCAGCCGGTTTTCGTCGACGGTGTCGTTGGGAGTGTTCTGTTCGTCAGCCATTTAGTTAACCTTTTAAAGCCCTGCCTACACCTAGGGTTTGTGTAACGGGACAAGAACGCCGACGACAACCTGGGGGTTTTTGTGGAT
>CAZKWA010000112.1:0-8238 GCA_964556345.1 uncultured Alcanivorax sp. | reverse complement strand
AGGGCCCCTTTGGGGGTGGGGTGGCGGGGCGGGGTTGGGGGGATTCACGGCGTTCCCGGAAGGGCAGAACACAGACCCGCGTCCCCTGCTGGAGAGAGGTTCCCTAGTCGCTGGTTTCGAGTGACTTGTTGATGCGCAGCGCCAGCAGCGTGCAGACCACCCCGGAAAGCAGATAGACACTGACGTAGGCGAGCCCGAAGTGGGCCGACAGCCCCAGCGCCACCAGCGGCGCGAAGGCGGCGCCGAACAGCCAGGCGAAGTCGGAGGTCAGCGCCGCCCCGGTGTAGCGGAAGCGGCGCTCGAAGTTGGTGGTCACGGTGCCGGCGGCCTGGCCGTAGGAGACGCCCAGCAAGGCGAAGCCGATCAGGATAAAGGCGTCCTGCTGCAGCGCGGAGCCGTCCATCAGCATCGGCGCGAACAGGGCGAAGACGCCGATTAGACAGGCCAGCAGGGCCACCGTGGTGCGCTTGCCGATGCGGTCCGCGATCAGGCCGGAAGCCAGGGTGCCCAGCACCCCGATCAGGGCGCCGACGATCTGGATGGTCAACACGTCGCTGATCGCCTGGGTATCGCCCAGGCTGATCCAGGACAGCGGGAAAATCGTCACCATGTGGAACAGGGCGTAGCTGGCCAGCGCGGCGAACGAGCCGATGAAGATGTTATAGCCCTGCTTGCGCAGCATCTCGCGGGTGCCGATGGGCTCCAGTTCGCCTTCTTCCAGGGCCTGGGTGTATTCGTCGGTGACCACCAGGCGCAGCCGCGCGAACAGCGCCACCACGTTAATGGCGAAGGCCACGAAGAACGGGTAGCGCCAGCCCCAGCCCAGGAAGTCGGCGCTGGACAGGCTGTTGTAGAGGAACAGGAACAGCGCGCTGGCCACCAGGAAGCCGATCGGCGCGCCCAACTGGCCGATCATCGCGTACCAGCTGCGCCGGTGGCGCGGCGCGTTGATCGCCAGCAGCGAGGGCAGGCCGTCCCAGGAGCCGCCCAGAGCAAAACCTTGCAGTATCCGGAACAGCGACAGCAGCACGATGCTGGCGGCGCCCAGGGTGTCATAACCGGGCAGGAACGCCATGCCGGCGGTGGCCGTGCCCAGCAGGAAGAGGGCGGCGGTGAGTTTGATGCTGCGCCCCCAGTAGCGCTGGATCATCATGAACAGGGCGGTGCCGAACGGCCGGGCGATAAAGGCGAAGGAAAAAATCGTGAAGGCGTACAGCGTGCCCTCGAGCTGGCCCGCGAACGGGAAGAACACCGACGGGAACACCAGCACCGAGGCGATGCCGTAGACGAAGAAATCGAAATATTCGGACGCGCGGCCCACCACCACGCCGACGGCGATCTCCCCGGGGGCCACCTTGGCGCGGTCGGCGTCGTTGGGGGCGGGGGTGGAAGACGGGGCTGTCAGTTGATTGTCAATACTGGACATGGCGCTGGCTCATAGGCGGACCGGTGTGTGCGATGGCATATTCAAAGTTGAAGCATCGCCCGATTTGCGTTTCACCACCATAGGACAAAATGTCCAATTCCCGAAGCGGCCCGCCATGGGTAGAGTGTTTCCTACCCTGGCCACGTCACTCTGATTCGGCAATGCCTTTTCCCAACGTGTTTCGCATCGTAACTCTGATCACCGCGGTCGCCTTGCTGGCGGGCTGTGATGCCGTTGTCATGGCGCCGTCCGGCGACGTGGCGGTCCAGCAACGGGACCTGATCGTATGGGCCACGGTGCTCATGCTGCTGGTGATCGTGCCGGTGATTATCCTGACGCTATTATTCGCCTGGCGCTATCGGTCGTCCAACCAGGATGCCACCTATTCACCGGACTGGGACCATTCCACGGTGCTGGAACTGGTGATCTGGGCGGTGCCGTTGCTGATCATCATCGCCCTGGGCGCGATGACCTGGGTGAGCACCCACAAGCTCGACCCCTATCGGCCGCTGGACCGCATCGAGGCCGGCCAGCCGGTGCCCGAGGGCATGGAGCCGCTGGTCATCGAGGTGGTGTCCCTGGATTGGAAGTGGCTGTTCTTCTACCCGGAGCAGGGCGTGGCCACGGTCAACGAGCTGGCCGCCCCGGTGGATCGCCCGATCCGCTTTAAGATCACCTCGTCGGCGACCATGAACTCCTTCTTCATTCCCGCCCTGGCCGGTCAGATCTACGCCATGGCCGGCATGGAGACCAAGCTGCACGCGGTGATCAACGAGCCGGGCGTGTACCACGGCTTTTCCGCCAACTACAGCGGCGCCGGCTTCTCCGATATGCATTTCAAGTTCCACGGTCTCGACGAGCAGGGCTTCCAGACGTGGATCGAGCGGGTGCGCGAGCAGGGCGGCACCCTGAGCGGCGACGCCTACCGGCAGCTGGAGCAACCCAGCCAGAACGTACCGGTGACCTACTACGCCGAAGTGATGCCCGGGCTTTACGACAAGATCCTCAACCGCTGCCTGGAGCCGGGGTCCATCTGCATGAAGGACATGATGGGCCAGCATCACGGCGGCGGTGACGAAGGCGGGCACCATCACGACGCCATGACCGCTCACGATTAAATGTATCTCTCAGCCGGTATTCGACATGTTTGATCAACTCGACCTGAGCACGCTTATTTTCGGCCGTCTGTCCTGGGAGGCGATCCCGCTGCACGACCCGATTCTGCTCGCCACCTTCGCCATGGTGGCGGTCGGCGGCGCGGCCGTGGTCGGGCTGCTGACCTATTACCGCCTGTGGGGCTATCTGTGGCGGGAGTGGTTCACCAGCATCGACCACAAGAAAATCGGCATCATGTACATCGTGCTGGGCCTGGTGATGCTGCTGCGCGGCTTCGCCGACGCCATCATGATGCGTCTGCAGCAGGCCATGGCGTTCGGTGATTCCATGGGCTACCTGCCGCCGGATCACTACGACCAGATTTTCACCGCCCACGGCGTGATCATGATCTTCTTCGTCGCCATGCCGCTGATCACCGGCATCATGAACTATGTGGTGCCGCTGCAGATCGGCGCCCGCGACGTGGCGTTTCCGTTCCTCAACAATTTCAGCTTCTGGATGACCGCCAGCGGCGCGGCCCTGGTGATGCTGTCGCTGTTCGTCGGCGAGTTCGCGAAAACCGGCTGGCTGGCCTACCCGCCGCTGTCGGGGATACTGCAGAGTCCCGGGGTGGGGGTGGATTACTATATCTGGGCGCTGCAGATCGCCGGGGTCGGCACGTTGCTATCGGGGATCAACCTGCTGGTGACCATCGTCAAGATGCGCGCGCCGGGCATGAACCTGCTGAAGATGCCGATCTTCACCTGGACCTCGCTGTGCACCAACGTGTTGATCGTGGCCGCCTTCCCGGTGCTCACCGCCGTGCTCGCCATGCTCACCCTGGACCGCTATCTCGGCACCGCCTTCTTCACCAATGATCTGGGCGGCAACGTGATGATGTACATCAACCTGATCTGGATCTGGGGCCACCCGGAGGTGTACATCCTGATCCTGCCGGCGTTCGGTATCTTCTCCGAGGTGGTGTCCACCTACAGCCGCAAGCGTCTGTTCGGTTACGCGTCCATGGTGTACGCCACCGTGGTGATCACCGTGCTCTCCTACCTGGTGTGGCTGCATCACTTCTTCACCATGGGGTCGGGGGCCAGCGTTAACTCCTTCTTCGGCATCACCACCATGATTATCTCGATCCCCACCGGGGCCAAGATATTCAACTGGCTGTTCACCATGTACCGGGGCAAGATCACCTTCGACGTGCCCATGCTATGGACCCTGGGCTTCATGGTCACCTTCGTGATCGGCGGCATGACCGGGGTGTTGCTGGCGGTGCCGCCGGCGGACTTCGTGCTGCACAACAGCCTGTTCCTGGTGGCGCATTTTCATAACGTGATCATCGGCGGCGTGCTGTTCGGCCTGTTCGCCGGCATCACCTACTGGTTCCCGAAGGCGTTCGGCTACAAGCTGGATCCGTTCTGGGGCAAGGTGTCGTTCTGGTTCTGGCTGGTGGGCTTCTACATGGCTTTCATGCCGCTCTATGTGCTCGGCCTGATGGGCGTGACCCGCCGCATGAGCCACTTCGACGATATGTCGCTGCAGTTCTGGTTCCAGGTGGCCGCCTTCGGCGCGGTGCTGATCGCGGTGGGCATCGCCGCCTTCCTGATCCAGCTGGTGGTCAGCTTCCTGCGCCGCGACCAGCTGCGCGACACCACCGGCGACCCCTGGGACGGCCGCACCCTGGAGTGGTCCACCTCGTCGCCGCCGCCGCAGTACAACTTCGCGTTCACCCCGCGCGTGCACGACATCGACGCCTGGTGGCAGATGAAACAGCACGGCTATCAGCGCCCCACGGAAGGCTTCCTGCCCGTGCACATGCCCAAGAACACCGCCGCCGGCGTGGTGCTGGCGGTGCTGAGCGCGGCGCTGGGCTTCGCCCTGATCTGGCACATGTGGCTGCTGGCCGGCATCGGCGTGTTGGCCCTGCTGGGCGCCACCATCGTGCACACCTTCAACTATGACCGTGACTACTACATTCCGGCGGAGGAAGTGGCCGCGGTGGAAGCGGAACGGACACGGATGCTAGCGAACCATGGCTGAGACGACCTACAACCAGACCGCGCCCGCCCACGGCGGTGCCCGGGAAAGCGACGAGCCGCTGCGCTTTCATGAGACGGAAGAGCATCACCCGGAGCAGGGCACCCTGCTGGGGTTCTGGCTCTATCTGATGAGCGACTGCCTGATCTTCGCCTGCCTGTTCGCCACCTACGGCGTGCTCGGGCGCAGTTACGCGGGCGGCCCCACCGGCGCCGAACTGTTCGACCTGCCGCTGGTGGCGATGAATACCTCGCTGCTGCTGCTGTCGTCGATCACCTACGGCTTCGCCATGCTGGAAGTGCAGCGCAACCGGCTGCGGCCGGTGATGATCTGGCTGGCCATTACCGGCCTGCTGGGCGCCGGCTTCCTGGGCCTGGAGCTGTATGAGTTCGCTCACCTGATCCATGAAGGTGCCGGCCCGCAGCGCAGCGGCTTTCTGACCGCCTTCTTCGCGCTGGTCGGTACCCACGGCCTGCACGTGATGTTCGGCATTATCTGGCTGGTGACCCTGCTGGTGCAGCTGCGTCAGCGCGGCCTGATTGTCGAGAACCAGCGGCGCCTGTTCTGCCTGTCCATGTTCTGGCACTTCCTGGACGTGGTCTGGATCGGCGTGTTCACCTTCGTCTACCTGATGGGAGTGTTGCCATGAGTGAGCATAGCGGTGGCGCCGCCCACGGCACCTTCAAGGGCTACATGACCGGCTTCGTGCTGTCGGTGATCCTCACCGCCATTCCGTTCTGGCTGGTGATGGGCGAAGTGTTCGAATCGTCCGGCACCACCGCCCTGGTGATTCTCGGCTTCGCCGCCGTGCAGATCGTGGTGCATATGATCTACTTCCTGCACATGAACTTCCGCTCCGAGGGCGGCTGGACCATGCTGGCGCTGATTTTCACCGCGGTGATCGTGTTCATCACCCTGGCCGGCTCGTTGTGGGTGATGTATCACCTCAACGTGAATATGATGCCGGGCATGATGGAAGCCGTGCACCAGACCCCGTGACCGCCCGTCCCGTTACCGGCCGCCGCCGGGTGCTGCGCGCCCTGTGGGCGTTACTGGCCCTGGGCGCGTTCGCCGGTTTCATGGCCCTGGGGCTCTGGCAGATCGAGCGCCGGGCCTGGAAGCTGGACCTTATCGAGCGGGTGGAAAGCCGGGTGACGGCGCCGGCGGTGGCGGCGCCGGACCCGTCGCGATGGACCGGCGGCAGCGACCACGAATACCGCCGGGTGCGACTCACCGGTACCTTTCTGCACGAATACGAGACCGCGGTCCAGGCCGCCACCGGGCTGGGGAGCGGCTACTGGATTCTGACGCCGCTGCGGCGCGCCGACGGCGCCCTGGTGCTGGTGAACCGGGGCTTCGTGCCGCCGGACCGTCGTGAGCGCGCCACCCGCCGGGCCGGCGAACCGCGCGGGCCGGTCACCCTCACCGGCCTGCTGCGCCTGAGCGAACCCGGCGGCGCCTTTCTGCGCGATAACGTTCCGGACGAAAACCGCTGGTACTCCCGCGACGTGGCGGCCATCGCCGAGGCCCGTGGCCTGACCGGGGTGGCGCCGTATTTCGTCGACGCCGAAGCGCCGCCGGTGGCCGCCGGCGGCGGCGCCGGGCAGCCGGTGGCCGGGCTCACCGTGATCCGTTTTCGCAACAATCACCTAGTCTACGCGCTCACCTGGTTTATGCTCGCCCTGATGGTGGCCGGCGGCGCCGGCTACGCCGCCCGGGAGGAATTCCGGTCGCCACGCTCAGGAGACCCGCGATGACCTCGCAGCCCCCGCGCCCGCCGATGGATGACGACGCCACCGGCCGCAAGAACATGCAGCAACTGATTCAGTTGCGCTGGATCGCCGTGCTCGGCCAGGTGGGCACCATCCTGGTGGTCTATTTCGGATTCGGTATCGAGCTGCCGCTGCTGTACATGTTCGCGGTGCTGGCCGGGCTGGTGGCGTTCAACGGCGCCAGCCTGCTGCGTTTGCGGCTGCGCCGGCCGGTCAGCAACGGTGAATTGTTCGTCGCCCTGCTGGTGGACGTGATCACGCTCACCATGCAGCTCTACCTCAGCGGCGGCGCCACCAACCCCTTTATTTTTCTCTACCTGCTGCAGGTGGTGCTGGCGGCGGTGCTGCTGGAGGCCTGGTCCACCTGGCTCATTCTGCTGGTCACCGCCGCCTGTTTCATCGCCCTGGAATTCGCCGGCCGGCCGCTGCCGTTGCCGCTGGACTACGAGCTGGGCCCGCTGAGTCTCTATATCCAGGGCATGCTGCTGTGCTTCGTGATCAACGCCGTGCTGCTGGTGATCTTCATCAACCGCATTACCCGCAACCGGCGCGACCGGGACGCGCGCCTGGCGGCCCTGCGCCAGCGCGCCGCCGAGGAGGAGCACATCGTGCGCATGGGGCTGCTGGCGTCCGGCGCCGCCCACGAGCTGGGCACGCCGCTGGCCACGCTGGCGGTGATCCTGGGCGACTGGCGGCGCATGCCGGTGTTTCGCTCCGACCCGGATCTGGCCCAGGAGATCGGTGAAATGCAGACCCAGGTGCTGCGCTGCAAATCCATCGTCAGCGGCATCCTGTTGTCCGCTGGCGAAGCCCGTGGCGAGGCGTTCGAAGAAACCACGGTGCACGCCTTCGTCGACGAGCTGGTGGCGGAGTGGCGCGCCACCCGCCCGGTCAACGATTTCGAGTACCGCAACCTGTTCGGGGAAGACCTGGCCATTATCTCCGATTCCGCGCTCAAGCAGACGCTGGGCAACGTGCTCGACAACGCCCTGGAAGCGTCGCCGCACTGGGTGGGACTGGAAGTCAGCCGCCGCGACGATACCCTGGTGGTCTCGGTGATGGACCAGGGCGCCGGCTTCTCCGAGGCCATGCTCAGCCACCTGGGGCGCCCCTACCAGTCCACCAAGGGGCGCCCCGGCGGCGGCCTGGGTTTGTTTCTGGTGTTCAACGTGGTGCGTACCCTGGGCGGTAACGTCAGCGCCGGCAACCGGCCCCAGGGCGGCGCGGTGGTGACGCTGACGCTGCCGTTGTCGGCGCTCACCATCGATGAGCCGGACCAGAAGGAGGGCGGTTATGACCACTGAGCAGCCAGAACGACAGCGGACACTGTTGATTGTCGAGGACGACGCCGCCTTCGCCCGTACCCTGGGCCGTTCGTTCGAACGGCGCGGCTACCAGGTGCGCAACGCGGACAGCCTGGAAGTGTTGCGCGAGGTCCTGAGCGAGCAAACCCCGGACTACGCGGTGGTGGATCTCAAACTCAAAGGCGGCGCCTCCGGTCTGGCCTGCGTGCAGGCCCTGCACGAACACGACCCGGAAACCCTGATCGTGGTGCTCACCGGCTACGCCAGCATCGCCACCGCGGTGGAAGCGATCAAGCTGGGCGCCTGCCACTATCTGGCCAAGCCCTCCAACACCGACGACATCGAAGCCGCCTTCGAACGCGCCGAAGGCAACGTGGAAGTCGAGGTCACCGGCCGCCCCACCTCGATCAAAACCCTGGAATGGGAACGCATCCACCAGACCCTCGCCGAAACCGACTTCAACATCTCCGAAACCGCCCGCCGCCTCGGCATGCACCGCCGCACCCTCGCCCGCAAACTCGGCTAACGAGAAGTGAAATAAAGAGCAGTTGATAGTTGATAGTTGACAGTTGTTAGCTCGCGGATGAAACCG
>CAZKWA010000111.1:0-8572 GCA_964556345.1 uncultured Alcanivorax sp. | reverse complement strand
TGGAATCCTGCCGGGAGCTTCGCTCCCTTTCGCGGGCGGGGCCCGCTCCCACAGGCGCTGCCAGTAAGCGCCTCCATAAAAAAACCGCGACCAACAGGCCGCGGTTTTTGTTCCGTGGCGCCCGCGCGGGGCGCTAAACGGACAGCGGGCTTATTGACCGCCCTGCTGCTGTTGCTGACGCATCTGCTCTTGCATCTGACGCATCTGCTCACGCTGCTGCTGGGCGCGCTTTTCCAGGGTGGCACGCTGCTCTTCGGTGAGCGCGTCCTGGATACGGGCCTGCAGCAGAACGCTCTCGGCGGTCACGTCACCGGTGAGCTCGCCCAGCTCTTCCGCGTTATCGCGGATTTCGCCTTCGTCGTAGTCCGGGCCGATCTGATTGCTCAGGGCCTGTTGCAGCTCCTGGGCTTCCATGCGCATTTCGGTGATCTTGCCTTCGGAATCCTTGATCAGTTCACGGAGTTCCTGCTTTTGGTCGTCGCTCAGGTCGACCATCCGATCAAGCTGGTCCACCTGGTCGCCCTGCTGCTGGCCGGGGGCCGCTTGCTGAGCGGTGGCGGTGGCGCCGAGACCGAGGGCCAGCAGGACCATCAGGCTCACTTGTTTTAAGGTCGTCATAGAGATCTCCCAGACGTATTGTGGTCAGTATGTAAATTCGTGAACGCATCACGCTACCGGATCAGGCAACGGGACGTCACCCCCGGTTCCCCTGACATCGGCGCCTCCAGCCGGCTGACCCGTCGGTCAGGGCTGTACAGGCGAGTCATGACGCGGGGTTCAGCAGGACACCTCGGAAACGGAAAATTTTGCTAAACTCGCCGTTCCCAAGCGCGGACCGACCGTAATCGATGACCGAATACCTCTTAATTCTGATCAGCGCGGTGCTGGTGAACAATTTCGTCCTGGTGCAGTTTCTCGGGCTGTGCCCGTTCATGGGCGTCTCCAATAAAGTGGAGACGGCCATGGGCATGTCGCTGGCCACCACCTTCGTGCTGACCCTGTCATCGGTGCTCGCCTATCTCACCTGGGCCTACATCCTGGTGCCCTTCGACCTCCAGTACCTGCGCACCATCAGCTTTATCCTGGTGATCGCGGTGGCGGTGCAGTTCACCGAGATGTTCGTCAAGAAAGCCAGCCCGCTGTTGTACCGGGTGCTGGGCGTGTTCCTGCCGCTGATCACCTCCAACTGCGCGGTGCTGGGCGTGGCGCTGCTCAATGTGCGCCAGAGCGACGCCACCTTCATGAGCTCCCTGACCTACGGTCTGGGCGCCGCCCTGGGCTTTTCGCTGGTGCTGATTCTGTTCGCCGCCATGCGTGAGCGCATCGCCGTGGCGGACGTGCCCGAGGCGTTCCGCGGGCCCAGCATCGGGCTGATCACCGCCGGGCTGATGTCCCTGGCGTTCATGGGCTTTTCGGGGCTGATCAAATTATGAGTACGCCGGACGTCATGATCACGGTACTGATCGCCGTCGCCGCTCTGCTGGGGCTGGCGGCGGTGTTCGGCGCCGTGCTCGGCTACGCCTCGGAGAAATTCAAGGTCGAAGGCGATCCGATCGTGGAACAGATCGACGCCCTGCTGCCGCAAACCCAGTGCGGCCAGTGCGGCCACCCGGGCTGCCGCCCCTATGCCGAGGCCATCGCCGAGGGCGAGGAGCACAACCGCTGCCCGCCCGGCGGCGAGACCACCGTGGAAGCCCTGGCCGACCTGCTCGGCCGGGAAGTGCTGCCGCTGGACAACGAAGGCGCCGAGGACGCCAGCGTGGAGCGCGTGGCCTACATTCGCGAGGACGAATGCATCGGCTGCACCAAGTGCATCCAGGCGTGCCCGGTGGACGCCATCGTCGGCGCCGCCAAGCAAATGCACACGGTAATCGCCGACGAGTGCACCGGCTGCGACCTGTGCGTGGAGCCCTGTCCGGTGGACTGCATCGATATGATCGAACGCCCCGTGACCCTGGCCACCTGGACCTGGGACCGACCCGCCGGCATCGGCCGCCGCCCGGAACAGCGCATTGAGGTGGTCAATCTATGAAAGGCAGGACAACGGCGTGAGAGCGAATCTATCCTTGTTCCAGCGTCTGGTGCCCGGCGCGCGGCGCCCGGCGACGTATGACTTCCCCGGCGGCGTGCACCCCGCCGAACACAAAGCGGTGTCCAACCGGGCGCCGATCGCCCCGGGGCCGCGCCCCGCGCAGTTGGTGCTGCCGCTGAATATGCATCTGGGCGCGCCGGCCAAGCCCGTCGTCGCGGTGGGCGACCATGTGTTGAAAGGGCAAATGCTGGCCGAGCCCGCCGGCGCCGTCAGCGCCGCCCTGCACGCGCCCACCTCCGGTACCGTGGTGGCCCTGGGACCGCGTCCGATTCAGCACCCCTCCGGCATGGACGGGCTGTGCATCGTGCTGGAGCCGGACGGCGAGGACCGCTGGGCACCGCGCCGGCCGGTGGCCGACCACACCCGCCTGGGCCCGGGCAAACTGATCGCCCTGCTGCGCGACGCCGGTGTCGCCGGCCTCGGCGGCGCGGGCTTCCCCACCAGCGTCAAGGTGAACCTGAGCGACCATCAGCGCGTCGAGCAGTTGATCATCAACGCGGTGGAATGCGAGCCCTATATCACCGCCGACGACCGCCTGATGCGCGAACGGGCGGACGAGATCGTGCTCGGTATTCAGATTCTGCAGTACCTGCTCAATCCCCACGACACCCTGGTCGGCATCGAGGACAACAAGCCCGAAGCCATCGCCGCCCTGCGCGCCGCCTGCGCGGACAGCGACGTGGAAATCCGCGTGGTGCCCACCAAATACCCTTCCGGCGGCGAAAAACAGCTGATCCAGCTGCTCACCGGCAAGGAGGTCCCCAGCGGCAGCATCCCCGCCCAGTGCGGCGTGGTCTGCCAGAACGTGGGCACCACCTACGCGGTGAAACGCGCGGTGCACGACGGCGAACCGCTGCTGTCACGCATCACCACGGTGACCGGCGACGCCGTGGCGCGTCCCGGCAACTACGAAGTGTGGCTGGGCACCCCGGTGGCCGACCTGCTGCACCACGCCGGCGTCAACAAGGACCGGCTCGGTCGCCTGGTGATGGGCGGGCCCATGATGGGGTTCACGCTGCACGACCCGTCGGTGCCGGTGGTCAAGACCAGCAACTGCGTGATCGCCGCCAGCGCCGAAGAGCTGCCCGAGCCGCCGCCGGAGCAGGCGTGCATCCGCTGCGGCGCCTGCGCCGAGGTGTGTCCGGCCAACCTGCTGCCGCAACAACTCTACTGGTACGCGAAAACCGACGATTTCGAACGGGCCCAGCACCACAACCTGATGGACTGCATCGAGTGCGGTGCCTGCGCCTATGTCTGTCCCAGCCATATTCCCCTGGTGCAGTACTACCGTTACGCCAAGGGCGAAATACGCACCCAGACCACCGAGCAGATCAAGGCGGACCGCGCCCGGGAGCGTTTCGAGGCCCGCCAGGCCCGGCTGGAACGGGAGCAGGCGGAAAAAGAAGCGCGCCGCCGCGCCCGCCTGGAAGCGAACCGCAAGAAGCAGGAAGCGGCGACGGACAGCCACCCCGGCGCCGGCGACGAAAAACTGGCGGCGCTTAAGAAACAAGTCGGCCAGGCCTCCAGTGCCTACAAGGCGGCAGTGAAAGCGGCCAAGACCGCCGAAGCCCAGGAAGCGGACAACGCCGCCGAGCTGCGCGCCCGCGCCGACAGCCTCAAGGCCGAAGCGGACCGTGCCAAGGCGGCCCTGCGTGACGCCAAGGCCGCCACCCCCGCGCCGGCGGCGCCCGCCGAATCCTCGGCACTGGCGGACCTCAAGAAAGCGGTGGGCGAAGCCTCCAGCGCCTACAAGGCGGCGGTGAAAGCCGCCAAGAACGCCGAGGCCGAACAATCGGACGACGCCGCTGACCTGCGCGCCCGGGCGGATCAATTGAAAGCCGAGGCGGACCGCCTTAAGGCCGAACTGCGCGACGCCAAAGCGGCGCAAGGCGCGGCGCCGGCGACGCCCGCCCCGCCATCCACGCCGGACACCAGCAGCGCACCGACCACCGCGCCTGCCGATCCGGCGGCCGGCGACCCGGCGGCCGTCGCCACGGCAGCGGCCGACACCGAGGCCGCGGCCAAGCGCCAGAAACGTCTGAAGGCGCTGAAAACCGCCTACAACATGGCCCATAAGCAGTACAAGGAAGCCCACGCCGCCCTGGAACGCACCGAGCGCGCCGGCCAGGAAAGCGAGGACGCGCTCGCCGCCATGCACGCCAAGGTGGAGAAGCTCAAAGCCAAGGCGGACCATTGCCGCGACGCCCTGGACGCCCTGGTGGAACAGGCCAAGGCCGATATCCTCGCCCACACCGGCAAGGATCTGAAAACCCTGAAGCTGGACGCGGCCCGGGCGGAGAGCGCCCTGCGTGACAAGGCCGATGAGTTGCAGCGCCGCCGCGACACCTCGGACGCGGACACCCTGGAAACCCTGAATTCGGAACTGGACGCTTTGCAAGAACACGCGCAACTGACCCGTTTGGCCTTGAAGACCGCCGTGGAAGAACAGGGGCTGGTGGAAGAATGAGTCTGATCAACGCCCCTTCCCCGCACACCAGCCGGCAAACCGACACCGGCGCGGTGATGCGCCAGGTGGTCTACGCCACCCTGCCCGGCCTGGCCGTGCTGATCTGGCAGTTCGGCCTGGGCAGCCTGCTCAACGTGCTCTGGGCGGTGCTGGTGGCGGTCACCTGCGAAGCCCTGTTCCTGCGCGCCCGGGGCAAGCCGGTGGCGTTCTACCTGAAGGACTGGAGCGCCGTGGTCACCGCCGTCCTGCTGGGCCTGGCGCTACCGCCCACGGCGCCCTGGTGGCTGACCCTGATCGGCGTGGGCTTCGCCATCGTGGTGGCCAAGCAGCTGTACGGCGGCCTGGGCATGAACCCCTTCAACCCCGCCATGATCGGTTATGTGCTGCTGCTGATCTCTTTCCCGGTGGCCATGACCCAGTGGATCGCGCCCGGCGAGGCGCCCGCGCCGGCGGACAGCCTCGCCCTGTTCCTCGGCCAGGCACCGGCGGACGCCTTCACCGGCGCCACGCCGCTGGACACCTTCCGCACCTGGGCCGGCGACGCGCCAGCGCTGGCCGGACGGGAGATTCTCGCCGGGCAGGTGGCGGGCCCCGGCTGGGAAACCGTCAATCTGGCGTTTTTGCTCGGCGGCCTCTACCTGCTGGCGCGCCGCATCATCACCTGGCAGATCCCGGTGGCGTTCCTCGCCGGGCTGGCGCTGCCGGCCCTGGTGGCGCATCAAGTGGACGCGACCCGTTTCGCCGGCCCCCTGTTTCAGCTGTTCTCCGGCGGCGCCATGCTGGGCGCGTTTTTTATCGCCACCGACCCGGTCAGCGCCGCCACCAGCCGTCTGGGCCGCTTTATCTATGCCCTGCTGATCGGCCTGCTCGTGTGGGTCATCCGCACCTTCGGCGGCTACCCGGACGCGGTGGCCTTCGCCGTGTTGCTGCTCAACCTGGCGGCGCCGTTCATTGACTATTACACCCAGCCGCGCGCCTACGGGCACCGCAAGGCGAACAAGGGGGCCAACCCATGATCCGCCAGGCGATTACCCGCAACGCGGTGATTCTGGGGCTGTTCGCCATCGGCACCGCCGCCGCGCTGGCGCTGACCAACCAGGCCACCCTGCCGCGGGTGGAATGCAATCGTCAGAACGCGCTGATCGCCTCCCTCGCCCAGGTAATGCCCGACGACCGCCACGACAACGTGCTGATCACCGATCGCATTGAGGTGCGCGACCCGCTACTCGGCAACGGCGCGCAGCATATTTACCGGGCCCGCCGGGATGGCGCGCCGTCCGGCGTGGTGCTCGAAGCCACCGCCCCCGACGGCTATGGCGGCGCCATCGACCTGATCGTGGGCGTGGACGCCGACGGCCGCGTGCTGGGCGTGCGGGCGGTCCCGCCGCACAATGAAACCCCGGGGCTGGGCGACAAAATAGAACGGCGCAAATCCGATTGGATCACCACCTTCAATGGCCATTCCCTGTCCAATCCGGACCGCGCCGGCTGGGCGGTGAAAAAAGACGGTGGCACCTTCGACAGCTTCACCGGCGCCACCATCACACCGCGCGCGGTAGTGGGGGCCGTGCACCGCGCTTTGCTTTATTTCCGCGATCATAAAGAGCACGTGTTCCAGGCGCCGGCCGACACATCCGACACCGCGAGGGAGACCTGCCGTGGCTGACACCGACTATCGGAAGATCACCCTGGACGGGCTGTGGACCAACAACCCGGCCACCGTACAGATTCTCGGCCTGTGCCCGCTGCTGGCGGTGACCGGCACGGTGGTCAACGCCCTGGGTCTGGGCCTGGCCACGCTGGTGGTGCTGATGGGCTCCAACGGCGCGGTGTCGTTGATTCGCGCCTACGTCACCGACGCGGTGCGGCTGCCCGCCTTCGTGATGATCATCGCCGCCCTGGTCACGGTGATCGAAATGCTGATGCGCGCCTTCACCTTCGAACTTTATGAAATCCTGGGGATTTTCATTCCCTTGATCGTGACCAACTGCACCGTGCTGGGCCGCGCCGATGCCTTCGCCAGTAAGAACCCGGTGCTGCCCTCGCTGTTGGACGGTTTCATGATGGGCGCCGGCTTTCTGGTGATTCTGGTGATTCTGGGCGCCATGCGGGAGCTGATCGGCCAGGGCACGCTGTTCGACAATATGCAGTTGCTGCTCGGCCCCGTGGCGTCCGGCTGGCGCCTGGAGGTGTTCTCCGATTACCCGGGCTTTTTGTTCGCGGTGCTGCCCCCCGGCGCCTTTATCGGCCTGGGCCTGATTATCGCCGGCAAGAACGTGATCGACCGGCGCCTCAAAGCCGCGCTCAAAGCCAGACAGGCGGGCCAGCCCACCGCCAGCCGACGGGTCCGCACCACCGGCAAGGTGAGCTGAAAAACCGCTGCATTATTTGCACAAAGCGTATTGCCGTTCTTATTTCGTAGCCTCAGTGATCTGGTTCAAAAGTGCCGCCCTTTTAACAGCGTTATACAACTTTCACCGCGCTTCTTCGGTGAAAATAGCGCCCAATACAGCAAAGGGCGCGCCTCGTGGCGGCGCCTGCCAAGAATCAGGAAGGAGGCCAGCATGAAAACAGCAGCAACCGTGGCGCTTGCCGTCGTCGGCACCGTGGCCGTGGCCGGTGTCGGCTACGGCGGCTATCAGGCAGTGACCGAAAAGAACCGTTACGCCGAGGTCGTCAAGGTGGAGCCGGCCACCAAAACCTGGCAGGAACCCAACCAGCGCTGCGAACAGGTGACGGTGCAGCGCCAGAAACCGGTCAAGGACAAGCACCAGATCGCTGGCAGCGCCATCGGCGCGGTGGTTGGCGGCGTTATCGGCCACCAGTTCGGTGGCGGCAGCGGCAAGGACGTGGCCACCGCCGCGGGCGCCGTGGCCGGCGGCTACGCGGGTAACAAAGCCCAGGAGCGCATCCAGGAAGGCAACACCTACACCACCACCGAGGAGCGCTGCCAGACCATTATGGAAACCCGCAGCAAACAGGTCGGCTACAACGTCACCTACCGCTTCGACGGCCAGACCCGCACCGTGCGCATGGACCATGAGCCCGGTGACCGCCTGCCGGTGGAAGACGGCCAGGTGGTGACCCGCTAGCACGTCTCAAAAGCGGCCACGCCGTACCTTGAGCGGGCGGCGTCGCCGCCCCCTTCCCGGTCCGTTATACTGCCTGCTTTTCGCCAGCAAACTCGACGCCATGAATCGCGAAAAACGGACCGAAATCTTTCGCCGGTTGCGCGACCAGCGACCGGAGCCCACCACCGAACTGCACTACGATACCCCCTTCGAGCTGCTGGTGGCCGTGGTGCTCTCCGCCCAGGCCACCGATGTGGGCGTCAACAAGGCCACCGCGAAACTGTTCCCGGTGGCCAATACACCGCACGCCATCCGTGACCTCGGCGTGGACGGCCTCAAGACCTATATCAAGACCATCGGGCTGTTCAATTCCAAGGCCGCCAATATCATCAAACTCTGCGATCAGCTGATTGAGCGGCACGATGGCGAAGTACCCCGCTCCAGGGCGGCCCTGGAAGCGCTGCCCGGCGTCGGCCGGAAAACCGCCAACGTGGTGCTCAACACCGCCTTCGGTGAGCCCACCATCGCCGTGGACACGCATATTTTCCGGGTCTCGAACAGAACGCGCATCGCGCCGGGAAAAAACGTGGTGGAAGTGGAGCAGCGGCTGATGCGGACCGTGCCGGAAGAGTTCAAACGCGACTGCCATCACTGGCTGATTCTGCATGGCCGCTACACCTGCGTGGCGCGCAAGCCGAAATGCGGCGAGTGCATCATCGCCGACCTCTGTGAGTTCCCAGTCAGTAAACGCCCCGATTGAAAAGATTGCACTCCGTAGCGCGGTCCGGTCTCGGTGCCGGGATTGTGGGAGCGGGCCGTGCCCGCGAAAGGGGGGCGAAGCCACCCGGCAGGATCCCAGAGATTTATCTAACGGCAGCTCCAGCATCGTCTCTGGGATCCTGCCGGCCGGCGTCGCCGGCCTTTCGCTTGCAAGGCAAGCTC
>CAZKWA010000110.1:0-8707 GCA_964556345.1 uncultured Alcanivorax sp. | reverse complement strand
CAGCCCTCCAAACCTCTCTGGCATCCCGCCGGAGCTAACGCTCCTTTCGCGGGCAAGGCCCGCTCCCACAAGCGTGCCCTCAATCTATCCTTCAATCTATCCTTCCGTCCCCATCATCGGACACTCCTCCCCAACCACCAGCCCAAGCGCCCCCGGCAACACCTTCAACGTGAACCGCTGATCCTTCAGCGGCTCACCGTCGAGATTCAAATGCATCGGTTCCGGCGTCTCGATCTCCAGCTCGCTCATCCGGGCACGCACGAACAGCCCCTCACGGACACCGTCGCCGTTGTCGCTGTTGAACAAGCCCCGCACGCCGGCGAGCAGGTCCATATCCGAAGGCAGAATCGCCACATCCATCAGGCCGTCGTCGATGCACGCCTCCGGGCACAGTCGCTGGCCGCCACCGGCCTGGCGGCCATTACCCACGCCCAGCGCCAGGAACTCGCCCTGCCATTCAAAATCCGGCCCGCGGAATCGGCCCTCGGCCGGGCGCACCTCTGCGAAGCGGGTCAGGCCGGTGAGCAGGTAGGCGGCGCCACCGAGTAATTCTTTGAGGTCTTCCGACGTCTGGGTGGTCACTTCGGTGCCGAAGCCGCCGGTGGCCATATTAAGAAAATAGCTGTCGTTAACCTGTATCACGTCCACCGGTCGGGGCGCCCGCTCGAGCAGTGCCAGGGCTTCGGCGGGGTCCTCGGGGATGCCGGCGGCGGTGGCGAAATCGTTGGCGGTGCCCAGGGGGACGATGGCGAGCGCCAGGTCCGGCTTGCCGGAGGCCATCAGTGCCTGGGTGATATCCCGTACCGAGCCGTCGCCGCCCGCGGCGATCACCGTGCGGTAGCCCAGGGACAAGGCTTCGGCGACATAGCGCTCGGCGTCGCCGCCTTCCCAGGTCACCCTCACCGCCAGATCCCAGCCCTGGTCGCGGCGTTCCGTGACCGCCTCCCTGAGCGCTTCATTGGTCGCTTGTTTGCCGTGCAGAATCAGTAGCGCTTTACGCTCCATGTAACAGTCCTTGGCTGGTTGAGGGCGCCCCGGGGCGTGCCGGATAGCTTAGGCGGGACAGCGGTAAATGGCATCCACGCGGACCGGGCCTTTACAACAATTAACCAGGGCTGCGCCTGTGGATAGTCTGGTGCTATTGAAACTATAAAATATAGAGGGGTTACTCTATTGGCGAGAATGGGTATCATTTACCTGTTCACTAGGAGGTGCTCCATGGGTAAGACATTCAGCTTCGGCATTATGCACATCAGCGTCGCCTTCCTGGTGGTGTGGGCGATGACCGGTGACTGGCGTATCGGCGGTGCCACCGCCCTGGTCGAGCCTTGCGTGAATACGGTGGCCTACCACTTCCATGAAAAGGTCTGGAAGCGGCTCAAGCAGGGCAAGGGCCCTTCCGGCGGCAGCGGCGGGACCCTGCTGCCGGCGTGATAGACTGCCTGTTTACGGCCCGGTTGGCCTTGGTTAAGCTAGCCAGCCGGGTAAACAAAAACAGGGGAAAAATCACGTGCAACGCACACCGGAAGATCTGGACGCCATTCGTCAGGTCGTCAATCAGGTCCTTGAGGCCCACGCGGAAGAAGAGGGCGGCCAGCGCTCCCAGGCCCGCGCGGAGATTCTCATTCATTCCATGTATGTGTTCGCCCAGCGCGGCCTGGCGCGGACCACCGTGCAGCACCTCCTGGATGCCGCCAAGGTGTCACGGCGCACCTTCTATAAGTACTTCCGCAACAAAATGGACGTGCTGGAGAGCATTTACCGGATCTTCATTGATAACATGCTGCTCCATTTCCACCAGGAAATGCGCCAGGCCCAGTCGGTGAAGGAAATCATCACCAACACCACCGAGGTGTACTTTAACTACCACGTCAGCATGGGGCCGGTGATCAAGCTGATGATGGAGGAGGCCCGCTCCTCCAATTCGGCGCTGGCGCCCCACCGGGTGCGCGCACAGCAGATCGCCGCGGAGGTGCTGACCTCGGAGATCAACCGTCTCACCCAGCGCGACCTGGAGCCGCTGGTGATGCGCACCATGCTGTGGGTTCTGGAAAATTATTCCCTGTATGTTTTCGAGAACGGCGAATTCTCCGCCCAGCGTTTGGAGCAGTGCCGCCGCACCATGATCGGCATCGCCGAAGCCGTGGTGCTGGGCGGTGACGCCACGCCGGGCATGCTGGAGCGCCCGCAGGGCTGAGCCGCGCGCTATTCCGGTTTACGGAAGCGCAGTGTCATGCGGTCGCTTTCGCCGATTTCCAGATAGCGTTCCCGGTCTTTCTCACCCAGGCGCAGCGTGGGCGGCAGCGTCCAGACGCCGGCGGGATGCTCGGTGTCGTCCGCCGGATTGGCGTTGATGCTGGCGTTCGCCTCGAGCTCGAAACCCGCCTTCTCCGCTTGCTCAATCACGTAGGCCTCGGTCATGTAGCCGGACTGGATTTGCTCTTCCAGCGGCCGGCCGGCGGGCGCCCGGTGCTCCACCACGCCGAGTACGCCGCCGGGCTTCAAGGCACGGAAAAAGCTTTCAAACACCGCTTCGCTGGTGCCGGCCTTGGCCCAGTTGTGCACATTGCGGAAGGTGAGCACCCGGTCGGCGCTGCCGGGCGGTGCGATGGCGGTGTGTTCCGGCGGCCCCAGATGCGTGACTTTTACCTGGTCGTAAAGCGACGGCCGTGCCTCCAGTTTTTCCCGGTAGCGCTGTAAGGCCCGCTGGTAGAAATCGACGCCGCTGTCAGGCGGAAACTGTGCGGCGTAGAAGGTGCCGTGGTCGCGCAGCCAGGGGGCGAGGATGGCGGTATACCAACCGCCGCCGCCGGGCCAGACTTCCACCACCGTCATGTCCGGTTCGACCTGGAAGAACGCCAGTGTCTCGCCGGGATGGCGGTATTCGTCGCGGGCCCGGTCCGCCTCCCGGTGGGGGCTTTCCAGTATCTGCTCGAGGGGCGCGGCCACGGCGGTGCCGCCGACCAGCCATAGAGTGGCGAGAACGAAGAACGTTAAGACGCGCATAGGGCCTCCTTCAGGCATCGCCGGCGCGCAAACCGCGCACCAACACTTCCATGTAGCTGACGGCCTGGTGTTCGAGCCGTCCTTCGCCGGTGAGCACCCAGGTGTAGGTGGTGCCGACCAGCAGATTCACCATCATCAAGATAGTGTCTCGGGTGGAGAGTGCAACGAAATAGCCGTCGTTGCGCAATTCGTTGAAGAAGGCGTCGGCCACCGGCAGGTTGTCCTCCACCAGCCGCAGGTAACGTTGTTGGATCGGGCCGAGGAACTCGCCGGCTTCCTGGATCAGCAGCCGGGAGAAGTCGCGCTCGCATTCCAGAAAACGGGCCACCGAGCGGCACACGTTTTCCAGGCGCTGTAGCGGCGGGGCGCCATTGAGCAGCTCACCCAGCACCAGATCGCGGATCGCGGTGAGGTTCTCCTCCACCACGGTGAGCAGCAGCGCGTCCTTGGAGGGAAAGAAGCGATAGATGGTGGCCTTGCCCACGCCGGCGCGCTGGGCGATGGTCTTCACCTCCGCCCGGCGAAAGCCCTGTTCGGCGAATACATCGCGGGCGGTGGCGAGTATGCGTGCGCGGCGCGGATCGGTCTCTGCCAAGGCCATGTCTCCTGACGCGGCGCGCTCAGAGGGCGCGCCTAGAGATATTTGATTTTCTCCATCTGTTCTTCCAGACGGGCCTGTTGGGATCGGTGATCATCGAGCTTCTCGCGCTCCTTGGCCACCACGTCGTCGGGCGCTTTGTCGACGAAGTTGGGGTTGCGCAGTTTTCCTTCGCCACGGGCGACTTCCTTGCGCAGTTTTTCGATCTCCTTGCCCAGGCGCTCGATCTCCGCGTCCTTGTCGATCAGGCCGGCCATCGGCACCAGAATCTCCATGTCGCCGACCAGCCCGGTGGCGGAGGCCGGCGCCGAATCCTCGGCGTTCAGCCAGGTAATGCGTTCCAGCTTGGCCAGCCGGCACATGAAGTTGTGGTTGGCGGCCAGGCGCTCGCGATCGCTGTCCTTGCCGTTGTGCAAATAGACTTCCAGTGCCTTGCTCGGCGGGATGCGCATTTCACCGCGGATATTGCGCACCACGGTGATCACCGCTTTGATCCACTCAATATCACTTTCCGCCTGGGGATCCAGGCGCCCATCGTCGCTGACCGGGAACGGCTGGCGCATGATGGTGGCGTTTGCGCTGTTTTCGTCCGCCGCCGGCGCTTTGCCCGCCAGCGGCGCCACTTTCTGCCAGATCTCTTCGGTGATGAACGGCATGAAGGGGTGGGCGAGCCGCAGGATGGTCTCCAGAACCCGCACCAGGGTGCGCCGGGTGCCGCGCTTTTCCGCCTCGCTGTAGTCATCGCCATAAAGCACCGGCTTGGACAGTTCCAGATACCAGTCGCAGTACTCGTTCCAGATGAATTCGTAGGCGGCGTGGGAGGCGACGTCAAAGCGGTACTGGTCAAGCGCCTCGGTCACTTCCGTCTCGGCGCGCTGCAGCGCGCTGACGATCCAGCGGTCGGCCAGGGACAAGGTGACCTCGCCACTGTCCGCGTCCAGGCCGCAGTCCTGGTTTTCCGTGTTCATCAGCACGTAGCGCGCGGCGTTCCAGATCTTGTTGCAGAAATTGCGGTAGCCTTCGATCCGGCCCATATCCCACTTGATGTCACGGCCGGTGGAGGCCAGCGACAGGAAGGTGAAACGCAGGGCATCGGTGCCGTAGGCGTTGATGCCGTCCGGAAACTCTTTACGCGTGCGCTTGCCGATCTGCTTCTCTTTCTGCGGTTGCATCAGCCCGCGGGTGCGCTTTTCCACCAGGGTGTCCAGATCGATGCCATCGATCAGATCCAGCGGATCCAGCACATTGCCCTTGGACTTGGACATCTTCTGGCCTTCCGCGTCGCGGACCAGGCCGTGCACATACACCTGCTTGAAGGGCACCTCGCCGGTGAACTTCAGCGTCATCATGATCATCCGGGCGACCCAGAAGAAAATGATATCGAAGCCGGTGACCAGCACATCGGTGGGGTGGAAGGTTTTCAGTTCCTCGGTCTGTTCCGGCCAGCCCAGCGTGGAGAAGGTCCACAGCGCGGAGCTGAACCAGGTGTCGAGCACGTCTTCGTCCTGGCTCAGCGGACGGTCGCCGAGATCGTGCTCGCGGCGTACTTCGTCCTCGTCGCGGCCCACGTAGACGTTGCCTTCGCTGTCGTACCAGGCGGGAATGCGGTGCCCCCACCACAGCTGGCGCGAGATGCACCAGTCCTGCAGGTCGCGCATCCAGGAGAAGTACATGTTCTCGTAGTTCTTGGGCACGAACTGGATGTCGCCGTTCTCCACCGCTTCGATGGCCGGCTTCGCCAGGGACTCCACCGCCACGAACCACTGGTCGGTCAGGTACGGCTCGATCACCACGCCGGAGCGGTCGCCGCGGGGCACCTGCAGGGTGCGGTCCTCGACTTTCTCCAGCAGGCCGAGCTGGTCCAGATCGTCGACCACTTTCTTGCGGGCGTCGAAGCGGTCCAGGCCGCGATAGGCTTCCGGCGCGTTGTCGTTGAGATGGGCCTCGATGGTGAACAGGTTGATCTGTGGCAGGTCGTGACGCTGGCCCACTTCGTAGTCGTTGAAGTCGTGGGCCGGGGTGATCTTCACGCAGCCGGAGCCGAAGTCCGGATCCACATAGTCGTCGGCGATAATCGGAATGTCGCGGTCCGCCAGCGGCAGGCGCACGGTCTGGCCGATCAGATCCTTATAACGCGGGTCTTCCGGATGCACCGCCACGGCGGTGTCGCCGAGCATGGTTTCCGGGCGCGTGGTGGCCACCACCAGATGCCCGGAACCGTCGGAGAGCGGGTAGCGGAAGTGCCACATATGGCCCTGTTCTTCGCGGTTTTCCACTTCCAGGTCGGAGATCGCGGTGTGCAGCGCCGGGTCCCAGTTCACCAGCCGTTTACCGCGATAGATCAGCCCCTCGCTGTGCAGGCGCACGAACACCTCGCGCACCGCGTTGGAGAGGCCGTCGTCCATGGTGAACCGCTCTCTGGACCAGTCCACGCTGGAGCCCATGCGGCGCAGCTGCTGGGTGATGGTGCCGCCGGACTCGGCCTTCCACTCCCAGACTTTTTCCAGGAAGCGCTGGCGGCCCAGTTCGTGGCGGTCGGTGCCTTCCGCCGCCAGACGACGCTCCACCACCATCTGGGTGGCGATGCCGGCATGGTCGGTACCCACCTGCCAGAGCGTGTTGCGGCCTTGCATGCGGCGATAACGCACCAGGGTATCCATGATGGTGTCCTGGAAGGCGTGCCCCATGTGCAGACTGCCGGTCACATTCGGCGGCGGGATCATCATCGCGAAGGATTCGCCCTCGCCGGAGGGGCGGAAATGGCCCGCCTCTTCCCAGGTCCGGTACCAGGCCTGCTCGATGCTCTCGGGTTGGTAGGTTTTATCCATGATCTCCGCTGTCTTCACCGCAAAAACGAAGGGCGAATTATAGCGAACGGGGGCGCCGTCGTCGCGCTCCGTGGCCGAAACGGCGGCGCCTTTGTCGGGACAATGGCTACAGTCGGTGGCTCTGGATCTGGAAGCCCCGGTCACGATAGAAGCGGAAACGGGCCCGGCCCGCCTCGCGCAGCGGCCCGTCGCCGGTGATCATTTCCGCCACCCGCTGGAAACGGGTGGCGAAATCCGGGACCTCCGGGGCCAGATTGATCAGCACATCATGGTGGTCGCCGGGGTCGTCGCCGTGCCCCACGATCACCGGGGCATCGGCCGCCGGTGCCAGATCGTGGGGCAGGAAGCCGGTGGCCGGCTGCGCCCAGAAGGCCGCGTCCACCTCCCGGGCATGGGCGTCGTCCCGGCAGTGCACATAAATGCGCCGCGACTGCCGCCAGGCCTTTTCCGCGATACGCCGGGCGAGGGCGGTTTGCACGCCTTCGCCGGCCTGTTCGGTGATATAGAACAGTATCTCGGTCAAGGGGTCAGCCTTTGCGTTCCGCCAGATTCATCAGGTAGCGGGTCAGCATCGGAACCGGCCGGCCGGTGGAGCCCTTGTCCTTGCCGCCGCTTTGCCAGGCGGTGCCGGCGATGTCCAGGTGCGCCCACTTCACATCACGCGCGAAGCGGTGCAGGAAGCACGCCGCCGTGATCGAGCCCGCTTTCGGGCCGCCGATGTTCTGCATGTCCGCGAACGGGCTTTCGAGCTGGCTCTGGTAGTCCTCCCAGAGCGGCATCGGCCAGCCCCGGTCGCCGGTGTCCCGGCCGGCGTCCAGCAGCGCCTCGCTGAGCGCGTCGTCGTTGCTGTACACCGCCTGGGCGTGGCTGCCCAGAGCCACCACGCAGGCGCCGGTCAGGGTGGCGATGTCGATCACCGTGTGCGGCTTGTGCTTCTGCTGCACATAGGTGAGGGCATCGCAGAGCACCAGCCGCCCTTCGGCGTCCGTGTTGAGGATCTCCACGGTTTGCCCGGACAGCGTCTTGACGATGTCGCCGGGACGGGTGGCCTCGCCGTCGGGCATATTTTCCGCGGCGGCCACCACCGCCACCAGATGGATCGGCAGACCCAGCTCGCAGACCGTTTTCATGGTCCCGAACACGCTGGCGGCGCCGCCCATGTCGTATTTCATCTCGTCCATGCTGGCGCCGGGTTTGAGGGAAATCCCGCCGGTGTCAAAGGTGATGCCCTTGCCGACCAGGGAAACCGGCTTGCCGGCCGCGCCCTTGTAATCCATCACGATCAGGCAGCCCTTGCGGCTGCTGCCCTGGGACACGGCGCAAAACGCGCCCATGCCCATCTTTTCCGCCTGGGCGTGGCTGATCACCTTCACGGACAGCTTTTTATCGTAGTCCTTGCCGAGCTGGCGGGCGCGCTGGGCCAGATACTCCGGATAGCAGTCGTTGGGCGCCATGTTCCCCAGGTCCTTGGCCAGCGCCGAACCGGCGGCCACGGCCTGGCCCACGGTGGCCGCCTTCTTCAGCTTGTTGTTGCGCTCGGGCACCCAGAAAGTCCACTTCTTCAGTGTCGCCGCTTTCGGTGCCTTGCTGCGATAGAGGTCGAACCGGTAGGCCGCTTCTTCCGCCACCCGCGTGCCTTCGCGCACCTGCCACTCGGTGTCACGGGCGACCGCCACCGAGCCCAGCACCCACACCGCCTGTTTGGCGGGTCCGCGCTGCAGTCCGCGGCTCACCTGGCCGACCAGTTTCAGGAAAGCATTGCCGTCGAGTTCGCTTTTATCGCCGCAGCCGGCCAGGAGCAGGCGCCGCGCGGTCAGGCCCGGCGGCTGGTGCAGCCAGGCGGTCTGGCCCTTGTCGCCGGAAAAATCACCGGCCTTAATGAACGCTTTGACCGCTTCGCGGGTCTCATCGGGCAGGCTTTCGGGCAGGGCCGCGTCGCTGCTCAAGGGAAGAATCACGCAATCCGCTTTGATTTTTGCCAAGGCGGAATGGCTAATGGCGTACTCCATGCTGTCTCCTGAGTTACAATGCCGCACACTTTCAGTGCAGGTTAGGTGCAGGCGGGGCCGACGTTGATATTACACCGCTACATAAATCGCCAGGTTTTCATGACCACGGTACTGGTCACCTTCATTCTAGTGATGGTGCTGGTCAGTGGCCGCTTTATCAAGTACTTAGCCGAGGCCGCCGCCGGGCAGATCGCCGCCGACGCTCTTTTTCTGGTAATGGCCTTCCGGCTCCCCGAATTCCTGCAGATGATCCTGCCGTTGAGCCT
>CAZKWA010000109.1:0-9045 GCA_964556345.1 uncultured Alcanivorax sp. | reverse complement strand
GGATAGCTTCCTGCTGGTCGTCTGCACGGTCGAGAAGTTCGCCCTGGGGGCCGCAGATAAAGCTGTTGCCCCAGAAACGGATGCCGGCGGACTGGCCGGACGGGTCCGGTTCCGTGCCCACCCGGTTGGGAGCGATTACCGGCAGGCCATTGGCAACGGCATGGCCGCGCTGCACGGTGACCCAGGCGTCCAGTTGCCGGGCCTGCTCGTCGGGGTCGTCGGTGGTGTCCCAGCCGATGGCGGTGGGATAGATCAGCAGCTCGGCGCCGGCCAGGGCCATCAGGCGGGCGGCTTCCGGATACCACTGATCCCAGCACACCAGCAGGCCGAGCTTGCCGACGCTGGTGCGAATCGGCGTGAAGCCGGAATGGCCGGCGTTGAAGGTGGCGTCGCCGGGCGTGAAATAGAATTTCTCGTAGAAGCCCGGGTCGTCGGGGATGTGCATCTTGCGGTAAAGACCGGCGAGATGACCGTCGTTTTCCAGCACCACGGCGGTGTTGTGGTATAGACCGGTGGCGCGTTTCTCGAACAGGCTGGCGACGATCACCACCTGCAGCTCCCGGGCCAGGGCGCCCAGCGCGTCGGTGCTGGGGCCGGGCACCGGCTCCGCCAGATCGAACATGGCGGTGTCTTCGCTCTGGCAAAAATACAGGCTGCGGTGCAGCTCCTGGAGCATCACCAGCCGGGCGCCCTGGGCGACGGCCTCGCGTATTTTTTCCATCGAACGGGCCAGATTGGCGTCCAGGTCGGCGGTGTTCTGTTGCTGAATCACGGCAACGCGCATGTGGGCATCTCTTCCGGTGCGGTTGTGGAAAGGACGGAACTGTGGAAAGGATAGCAGCTTCCCGCTCAGGCCAGCACGCCCTCGGGCAGTTGCATGGTGATGCAGTGCAGGCTGCCGCCCTGTTCGATCAGCGGCCGGCAGGGAATGCCCTGCACCTGGCGCTCGCCGGCTACGGCCGCCAGCGCCTGGAGCGCCGCGTCGTCGGTGTCGCAATCGTACAGGGGCACCAGGATCTTGCGGTTGGTGATCAGGAAGTTGGCGTAGGTGGCCGGCAGCCGTTCGCCATCGTCGCTGTATTGCGGCCGGGCCATGGGCAGCGGCACCAGGGCGAGCCCCTCGCGGCGCGCCAGCTCGCGCAGTTGCGCGGCCATCGCCGAGAGCGCCGGATAGTGGCTGTCATCCGGGTCGTCACAGTGCACATAGGCCACGGTGGTGGGGTTCACGAAACGCGCCAGGGTGTCCACATGGGCGTCGGTGTCGTCGCCCTCCAAGTGGCCGTGATCGAGCCACCAGATACTTTCCACGCCCAGGGCGTCACGCAGACGCGCTTCCAGGGTCGCTTCGTCCAGCGCCGGGTTGCGATTGGGGTTGCGCAGGCAGGCGCGGGTGGTGAGCAGGTTGCCTCGGCCATCGGTATCAATGGCGCCGCCTTCGAGCACCAGCTCCTGGCTTTGCAGGGGCACGCGCCAGGGCAGGGCGCGGTTGAGCCGGTCGTCGAGCCCGGCTTCGAACTTGCCGCCCCAGCCGGTGAAGCGGAAGTCCAACAGCAGGGGGGCGCCGTTCTCCGCCACGCTGATGGGGCCGAAGTCGCGGGCCCAGGTGTCGTTGTAGTCGGCGATGCGGATACGCAGCCGGCGACCGTCCGCGCCGCTGTCGTCGATCAGGGTGCGGGCGTATTCCGCCGCGTCGCTGTCGCGGCATACCAGCAACACCGACTGGTGATCGAGCAGCGCCTTGATCAGGGCCAGATAGGTGCGCCGCGCGGCCGCCAGCCGGCCGGCCCAGTCGGTCTGTTCATCGGGCCAGGCCAGAAGGATGCCCCACTGGGGGTGCCATTCGGGCAGCAGGCGGCGCTTGGGCATGGGTTCGGCGCTCACGGGTTACGGCTACTCGTCCCCGGAACCGGTTTCTTCATCGTCGTCGGACACCACGATGCGGCCGGTGGCCGGGTCGAACCGGAAGCGGCCTTCGTCGGCGGCGGCGCTGCTGTCGCCGCCCCCGTCGCCACCGTCCCGGGCGTTTTCATCCACACCGCCTTCGGTTGCCTCCCCGGCGCTGCCGTCGGTGCTCTCATCGGCGCTCTCGTCCGCACCCTCGTCGGCGCGCCCGTTGGCGCTCTCGTCGGCGCTATCCGCCTTGGCGCGTACTCCGGTGCTGCCCGGCGCGGTCTCCGATTCGGTGCTGGATTCCTCGTCGTCCTCCTTGTCCTCTTCCTTGTTGGACGGGGGATCAAAGGTTTCCACCTCTATGTTGGTTTCCTGCTCTTCCTTTCCGGTGGGCGGTTCTTCGCCGTTGGCCGGGGAAGCCCCCGCATCCGCTTCGGCGGTGGAGTGGGCCGGCTCGCCGCCGGCGACCCGGATAGGGGCGTCCTCGCGCACGCTGTGCAGGGTGATGTCGTTTTCGAAGTAAACGCTGAAGCCGTCGTAGTCCCAACGGCTGATCGGCGGTTGCCCCACCGCCGGCCGGGCGCGCTCCGGTTCGCCGAACTGGGCGCGCACCTGGGTTTTGCTCATGCCGCGCTTGGGCACGTCCGCGTCGGATGCGGCGAGCGCTCCGGCCGGCCAGCAGACCGCGGTCGCCAACGCCAGCACCGTGAATATCTTGCTCATTACTTCTTCCCCCTTGGATAAGCCGGTACTGATAGTACGGACAGCGTGAACCTTTGTTCAAGTAAAAGGGTGTTGGACCGGCCCCGCGCGGCCGCCGGCAACCTCCTTTTTTATTGTCGGAGCATTGAATCAATTCGCCGTTTCGCGGTCGCGGATACCCGTCACAAAGCGACTGGCACAGGCCGCCATTTTAGTGCTTAAATGCGCGCCATGTTTCGACCCTTTGCCTTGTTCGTGGGTTTGCGCTACACCGGCGCCCGGGCCCGCAACAGTTTCATTTCCGTGATCACCCTGATCTCCGCGCTCGGGCTGATGCTCGGCGTCGCCGTTTTGATCACCGTATTGTCGGTGATGAACGGCTTCGACCGCGAGCTGCAGACCCGCATCCTGGGGATGGTGACGCATTTGTCCGTGCACGGCCGCGAGCCGGTCACCGACTGGCAGGCGCTGGCCGACCAGGTGCGGGATTATCCCGGCGTGGAAGCGGCGGCGCCGTTCATCAAGCTGGAAGGCATGCTCACCTACGAGGGCAATGTGGCCGGGGTGCTGGTCAACGGCATCGAACCGGAGGCCGAGAAGGACGTTTCCATTGTCGACGAGATGATGTGGGACGGCGACCTTCAGGCCCTGCAGCCCGGTGAGTTCGGCATCGTCCTGGGCTACGCGCTGGCGCGCAAGCTGGGCGCGGAAACCGGCGATAAAGTGACCCTGGTGCTCCCCGAGGCGAGCGTCTCCCCGGCCGGCGTGATGCCGCGCTTCAAGCGTTTCACCGTGGTCGGGCAGTTCCGGGCGCGGGCCGAGGTGGACAGCCTCTATGCCTATGTGGCCAACGAGGACGCCGCCCGCCTGGAACGCCAGCCGGGCACCGTGGAAGGCATTCACCTGCGTCTCACCGATTTGTTCGCCGCGCCGGAGATCGGCTGGCAACTGCAACAGGCGCTGGGTCCGGACTACTACACCAGCGACTGGACCCGCAGCCACGGCAATCTTTTCCAGGCCATCAAGATGGAAAAGAGCATGATGACGCTGTTGCTCAGCTTCATTGTCGCGGTGGCCGCGTTCAATATTATTTCCAGCCAGGTGATGCTGGTCACCGAGAAGCGCGGCAACATCGCCGTGTTGCGCACCCTGGGCGCGTCGCCGGGCACCATCATGCGCATCTTCATGGTCCAGGGCACGGTGATCGGCCTTGCCGGCACCTTCCTGGGCACCGTGCTCGGGGTGCTGCTGGCCACCAATGTGAGCGAGGTGGCGGCCTGGGTGGAAGCGACGTTCAACACCCGCCTGTTCGATGCCTACTTCGTCAATTACCTGCCCTCACAATTGAAGTGGAGCGACGTCAGCGTGATTGTCGGCATCGCCATGTTGATCAGTTTCTCGGCGACGCTGTACCCGTCCTGGCGTGCCAGCCGGGTTAGACCCGCGGAGGCCCTGCGCTATGAGTGAACACCTCGATTCGGTCCTGGCGGCCCGGGGGCTGATCAAGCGCTACCCGGAAGGCCGGGGGGAGCTGCAGGTGCTCAACGGTGTGGAACTGACCATTCGCCGGGGCGACATCGCCGCCATCATCGGCGCGTCCGGGTCCGGCAAGTCCACGCTGCTGAATTTGCTGGGCGGCCTGGATGCGCCCAGCGAGGGCACCGTGGAGATCGGCGGCCAGCCCCTGGCCGGGCTGAACGACCGGGCGCTGGGGCGGCTGCGCAATCATTACCTGGGCTTCGTTTACCAGTTCCACCATCTGCTGCCGGAGTTCACCGCCCGCGAGAACGTGGCCATGCCGCTGCTGATTCGCGGCTTGAAGCCGGGCGAGGCGGCGCAGCGTGCCGAGCGGCTGCTGGAGCAGGTGGGGCTGGCGCAGCGCGCCGGCCACAAGCCCTCGGCCCTGAGCGGCGGCGAGCGCCAGCGCGTGGCGATCGCCCGGGCCCTGGTCACCGACCCGGCGCTGGTGATGGCCGACGAGCCCACCGGCAACCTGGACGAGCGCACCGCGGATCAGGTCCAGGATCTGATGCTGGAATTGAACCAGCGTTTGGGCACCGCCTTCCTGGTGGTGACCCATGACCATCACTTCGCCGGCCGCTGCCAGAGCCGTCTGGAGCTGCACGACGGCGTGCTGCGCCCGGTGGCCTGAGGGCCCCGGCGCACTTTATTTTCCGCTTTTTCCTTCCTGAATCATCGCCGATGGCTGACAACGCGGCGGCGCTGTCCGTATTAACCTTTGCGGGGTGATCGCGAGGCGGGCTACTGCTGCCGTTCGCGCCGGCGCGCGCGCAGATTCCAGCTGCGCACCACGGCGAGGCGCCAGAACAGCTTGACGGTGAAATAGGAGGCCAGGCCGGCGAGCAGGGCGCAGGTCAGCGACCCCACCCACAGCGGCACCAGCTGTTCCACGAACCAGGCGATATTGATGCCGTGCGGGGAACTGGGTGTCAGGCCGGTCATCCAGGCGCCCACCCGGTAAGTGAAATAGAAGATCGGCACATAGGTGACCGGATTGGATATCCACACCAGCATCACCGAAAGGGGCAGGTTGCAATGGAAACGGACCGCGAGCAGGGCGGCCAGCCCCATTTGCAGGGGGATCGGCAGCAAACCGGTGAACACGCCGATAAAGGCGGCGCCGGCCAGGGAGTGCCGGTTGATATGCCAGAGGTTGGGGTCCGATAACACCTCCCCCAGGAAGCTCAGGGACTTGTGTCCCTTTAGCCGGTCCGGCGAGGGGAGGTACTTTCGGAACAAATGTTTGGGCATGTGAAAACTGCAAGGTCCCTTGAAGACGGGCGCTATTATGCCGACCCGGGCGACGAACGCCTACATCGACCGATAGCCGTCACGCCGCTCCGATACATGGAGGCGTGATCATAACAACCCGGTGAGCAAGGATGCGATACTGGTTTTGCTCCGCCGCCGTTATTTTTGCGGTCTGGTGGGGCCTGTGGTGGCCGCTGCTGGTGTTGTTGCCGCCGGCGCTGGCGCGGCCGCGCTACCGGCCGGTTTGCCTGCTGCTGGCCCTGGCCTGGGCCCATGGCCAGCTGGCGCTGGAGCAGGGGCTGGAGCGGCGGCTGCCGGAGCACCTTAACGGCGCCACGCTGAGCGTGGAGGCCCGGGTGGTGGGGCTGCCCGTCACCGAGACCCGCGGCCGCTACGGGCGGATGTCGCGCCGTCAGAGCCTGGTTCTGGACCTGCGCCTGGCCCTCGACGAGCGGCCCTGGCCGGGCCGCCACCGGGTGCGGGTGAGCGCCTGGGCGCCGCTGCCGGAACTGCGCGCCGGCGACCGGCTGCGCGGCAAGGTGCGGCTGTTCTTCCCCCATGGCTGGTACAACCAGACCGGGCCGGACCGGGCCCGTTTCGATCTTGCCGACGGCATCGACGCCCGTGGCGTGCTTACGGAGGTCGTCCGCCGGCAGGCCCGGCCGGCCAGCCTGGATGCCCGCCGCGACCGGCTCTCGCGGCGTCTGAGCAAGCGGCTGGCGATCAGCCCCGCCGGCGCCGCCGTGCTCCCGGCCCTGGTGGCGGGAGACCGCCGGGGCCTGGACCCGGCGCTGTGGCGGCTGTTCCGCGATCTGGGCACCGCCCACCTGCTGGCGATTTCAGGGCTGCATCTGACGCTGGTCACCGGCCTGCTGTGGGGGCTGGGGCGTTGGCTGCTGGCGCCGCTGCTGTGGCTGCTTTGCCCGCCGGCCCGCCGCGTCAGCCTGCAGCAGTGGGCCTGGGCGCCGGCCCTGGTCGGCGCGTTCGGCTACGCGGCCCTGGCCGGCTTCGCGCTGCCCACCCAGCGGGCCCTGATCATGGTGGCGGTGCTGGCGGCCTGCCGGCTTCGCCGGGCGCGGCCGGCGCCCGGCCCGGTGCTCGGGCTGGCGCTGCTGGCGGTCCTGCTGGTACAGCCGCTGGCGGCCTTGTCCGCCGGCCTCTGGCTGTCGTTCACGGCGGTAGCGGCGATTCTGTTGCTGATTGACGGAACACGTTGGCCGGTAATGGTCGCTCTGCCGTTGCTGATGGCGGTGCTGGGGGCCTGGCTGTTCGACACCTGGGCCTGGCTGAGCCCGCTGGCCAACCTGTTGCTGGTGCCCCTGTTCAGCGTCCTGGTGGTGCCCGCGGCCCTGTTGGGCGCGCTGCTCGACGGGCCCGCCGTGTTGTTGGCGGCGGCCACCGGGGTGGAGGCCGCGGCGCTGATCATGGAGAGCCTGCACGGTCTGCCGTCGCCGCCGTTGCCCCCGGCGCCGGCCTGGGCCGGGCTGGTGCTGTTGCTGTCGGCGGCGATGTGGTTGCTGCCCGCCTGGCCGTGGCCGCGCCGGTTGCTGCTGCTCGGGCTGTTGCCCTGGCTGTTGCCGGGCGCCGACCCGCCCGGGCCGGGGCAGGTGGACCTGATCGTCTTCGAGGTGGGGCAGGGCCAGGCCATGGCGCTTCGTACCCGGGAGCACCTGGTGCTCTACGATCTGGGGCCGGGCTGGCCCGGCGGTTCCGCCGCCCGCAGCGTGCTGCTGCCGTGGCTGCGCCGCCACCGGTTGACGCCGGACATCACCGTGGTCAGCCACGGTGATAGTGACCATGCCGGGGGGTTGCCGGATCTGCGCCATCCGGGTCGCCTGCTGAGCGGTGAGCCGGACCGCGTGGCCGGCGCGGAACCCTGTCGGGCGGGCCAGCGCTGGCGGTTCGACGGCGTGCGCTTTGAAGTGCTTTGGCCGCCGGACGGCGAGGAGCAGGGCAACGCCGCCAGCTGCGTGCTGCGTGTCGACGCCCTGGGCGCCAGCGTGCTGCTTACCGGGGACATTCCCAAACAGGTGGAATATCGCCTGCTCGGCGACATCGCGCCGGTGACCGTGCTGCAACTGGCCCACCACGGCAGCGATTCCTCCTCCGGGACGACCTGGTTGCGGGCGCTGTCGCCGCGCTGGGCGGTGGCCTCGATGGGCTACGCCAACCGCTTCAATCATCCTGATCCGGACGTGGTGGACCGTCTGGAAGCGGCCGGCGTCACGCTTCTGCGCACCGATCGGACCGGCATGATTGTGTTTCGTCTGGGCGGCCCTGATAATGCCGCGCTTATAACAAAGTGGCGCCGGGCCCATGGTCGGCCCTGGCACCGCGAGCCGGAATCGTGAATTAAAGGGGATCACAACGTGCAGGATCTTGTGCAGTCCGGGGGCTGGATGATGCTCCCGATCCTGATCAGTTCGGTGGTGGCGCTGGCCATTGTCGGTGAGCGTTTCTGGACGCTGCGTCCGAGCAAACTGGCGCCGCCGGGCACCTTGCCCCAGGTGCGCGGCTGGCTGAAAAAGGGCCAGTTGAACGCCCAGCGGCTGAAGGCGCTGCGTGAAGAATCGCCTTTGGGCCGGATTCTCGCCACCGGGCTGGCCAACGCGCGCCACGGTCGCGACATCATGAAAGAAAGCATCCAGGAAGAGGCCACCGGGGTGATCCATGACCTGGAAAAATACCTCTCCACGCTGGGTTCAATCGCGGCCATCGCGCCGCTGCTCGGGCTGCTGGGCACCGTGATCGGCATGATCGACGTGTTTGCCGCGATCATGATGCACGGCACCGGCGACGCGGCCCAGTTGGCCGGTGGCATTTCCCAGGCGCTGCTGACCACCGCGGCGGGTCTGGTGGTGGCGATTCCGGCGATTTTCTTTCATCGCTTTTTCGTGCGCCGGGTGGAGGAGATCACCGTGGGCATGGAACAGAACGCCGTGCACCTGGTGGACCTGATCCATGGCGAGCGGGAGGCGACGCCGGGGGACACGCCTGGAGAGAAGCCGTGAAGTTCCCGCGCCCGCGCCAGGAAGAGATCAGCGTCAACCTGACGCCGCTGATCGATGTGGTGTTCCTGCTGCTGATTTTCTTCATGGTGTCCACCACCTTCACCCGCGAGACCCAGCTGTCGCTGACCCTGCCGGAAGCGCAGGGCATGCCGCCGGAGAGCACCCCGGAGGCGGTGGAGATCCTGGTCTCGCCGCTGGGCGAGTACCTGATCAACGGCGAGAAGCTCACCGACAACAGCGAAGCGGGCCTGCGTTCGGCCCTGCTGCGGCTGGGCCAGGAGAAAGCGTCCCTGCCGATGATCATCACCGCCGACGCCAACGCCAGCTATCAGGCGGTGGTGCGGGTGATGGATGTGGCCGGCCAGCTGGGCTTTGATAAGCTGTCGCTGACCACCCGCGAAGCCGACGAAGAGGGCCAATGAGCCAACTACCGGACGATGCCTGGCGGACGTACAAACGTCTGCTGTCGTATGTGAGACCCCACGCGCTGATCCTGTTCGCCAGTGTCATCGGCTATGCGATCTACGCGGCCACCCAGGCCGGCGCCGCGCAGCTGGCGGGCTACCTGGGTGAAACCGTGGTCAATCCGGAACCGCACCGGGTGCTGATCGTTTCCATCGCGCCGTTCTTCATCGCCCTGGCGCAGGGTATCGGCCAGTTCATGGGCAGC
>CAZKWA010000108.1:4872-9327 GCA_964556345.1 uncultured Alcanivorax sp. | reverse complement strand
AGGGTGGCACTAGCCACCCGGCAGGATACCAGAGACCTTTCTAACGGCAGCACCAGCAGCCTCTCTGGAATCCTGCCGGCCGGCGTTGCCGGCCTTTCGCTTGCAAGGCAAGCTCGCACAAACCCCAACCTTCGTAGAAAGGTTCGGCGCCGGCGATAACCCGGAACACCGGAATCTCGCCCCGGAGCGGGCCTGACACAGACCCGCGACCTCTGCTGGAGGGAACCGCCCCCGCTAGAGCGCGATGAACCATAAAAAAGCCCGGCGCGAGGGCCGGGCTTTTCAGGGGTGGAAACCGGGTCGGGGTTAGTCGACCAGGTTTTCCGCCAGGTAGAACCAGGTCCCCATCACCGAATCCGGATTCAGGGACACCGAGGAAATACCCTGGTCCATCAGCCAGCGCGCCAGATCCGGGTGATCGGACGGCCCCTGGCCGCAGATGCCCACGTACTTGCCCTGGGCATTGCAGGCGTCGATGGCCATCTTCAGCAGCGCCTTCACCGCCGGGTCGCGCTCGTCGAACAGGTGGCTGACGATGCCGGAATCCCGGTCCAGGCCCAGGGTCAGCTGGGTCAGATCGTTGGAGCCGATGGAGAAGCCGTCGAAGTACTGCAGGAACTCGTCGGCGAGCAGCGCGTTGGTGGGCAGCTCGCACATCATGATCACCCGCAGGCCTTCGTCACCGCGCTTGAGCCCGTTCTTGGCGAGCAGGTCGATCACCTGCTCGGCTTCGCCCGGGGTGCGCACGAAGGGCACCATCACTTCCACGTTGGTGAAGCCCATCTGCTCACGCACTTTCTTGAGCGCCCGGCATTCCAGCTCGAAGCAGTCGCGGAAGTTCTCGCTGATGTAGCGGCTGGCGCCCCGGAAGCCGAGCATCGGGTTTTCCTCGCTCGGCTCGTAGAGGCTGCCGCCGATCAGGTTGGCGTACTCGTTGGACTTGAAGTCCGACAGGCGCACGATCACCTTTTCCGGGTGGAAGGCGGCGGCCAGGGTGGCGATGCCCTCGACCAGCTTCTCGACGTAGAAGTCCACCGGATCGTCGTAGCCGGCGATGCGCTTGTCGGCGGCCTGCTTCACGTCACGCGGCAGGCTGTTGTAGTTGAGCAGCGCCTTGGGGTGCACGCCGATCATCCGGTTGATGATGAACTCCAGACGCGCCAGGCCGACGCCCTGGTTGGGCAGCGTGGCGAAGTCGAAGGCGCGGTCCGGGTTGCCCACGTTCATCATGATCTTGAACGGCAGCTTGGGCATGGATTCGATGGAGTTGCGCTGAACGTCGAATTCCAGCTGGCCTTCGTAGATGTTGCCGGTGTCGCCTTCGGCGCAGGAGACCGTCACCTGCTGGCCGTCCTTGAGCAGCTCGGTGGCGTCGCCGCAGCCAACGATGGCCGGCACGCCCAGCTCGCGGGCGATGATCGCCGCGTGGCAGGTGCGCCCGCCGCGGTTGGTGACGATGGCGGCGGCGCGCTTCATCACCGGTTCCCAGTCCGGGTCGGTCATGTCGGTGACCAGCACGTCGCCGGGCTGCACGCGGTCCATTTCCTTGATGTTGGAGACGATGCGCACCGGGCCGGCGCCGATGCGCTGGCCGATGGCGCGGCCTTCGACCAGCACCTTGCCGGTCTGCTTGAGCAGGTAGCGCTCCATGACGGAGGCGTCGGAGCGGCTTTTCACGGTCTCCGGACGGGCCTGAACGATGTAGAGCTTGCCGTCGTCGCCGTCCAGCGCCCATTCGATGTCCATGGGCATGCCGTAGTGCTTTTCGATCTCGATGGCCTGGCGGGACAGGTCCTCGACCTGGGCGTCGGTGAGGCAGAAACGCAGCCGGTCGGCGGCGTCCACGTCCACGGTCTGCACTGACTTCCCGGCGCTGGCTTCGCTGCCGTAGACCATTTTCTGCATTTTGCTGCCCAGGTTGCGGCGCAGAATGCAGGGCCGCTTGTTCAGCAGCGTCTTTTTATGGACATAGAATTCGTCCGGGTTCACGGCGCCCTGCACCACCATTTCGCCCAGGCCGTAGGAGGCGGTGATGAACACCACGTCGCGGAAGCCGGATTCCGTGTCCAGGGTGAACATCACGCCGGCGGCGCCGGTTTCGGAGCGCACCATCTGCTGCACGCCGGCGGACAGCGCCACCAGTTTGTGGTCGAAGCCCTGGTGCACCCGATAACTGATGGCACGGTCGTTGAACAGGGAGGCGAACACTTCCTTCACCGCCACCATCACATGGTCCAGGCCGCGAATATTGAGGAAGGTTTCCTGCTGGCCGGCGAAGGAGGCGTCGGGCAAGTCTTCCGCGGTGGCGGAGGAACGCACCGCCACCGGCAGTTCGCCGTCGCCGCCGCCCATTTTCTCGTAGGCGTCGCGGATCGCGGCTTCCAGCTCCGGCTGGAAGGGGGCGTCCACCACCCATTTGCGGATCTTCTCACCGGTTTCCGCCAGGGCCACCACGTCATCCACGTCCAGCTCACCGAGAGCGTCATTGATCTTGGTGGTGAGATCATTGTGCTCAAGGAAGTCGCGGAACGCTTCCGCGGTGGTCGCAAAACCGCCCGGGACGGACACGCCGGCCGCCGCCAGGTTGCTGATCATCTCGCCAAGGGAGGCGTTCTTGCCACCGACGCGCTCGACATCGCCCTTGCCCAGATCCTGAAACCAGACTACGTATTCCGCCAAGGTCGTCTCCTTAAGTATTGCTGGCCTGGGGAGCCTCTGACCCACTCCCGGCGCGCTCTGGCTTTACGCTTCGGGTCGCCCGGGGATTGTTCAGAGGCTCTCTTAACTTTACCGGAATGAATGGAGGCGCCATTCTACCCAAAACAGCAGCGCTTTGCCCGCCCGGATTGGGCAATCTGTTACGACTTTTGTAGAAGGAGCATTGAGCCCATGTCCAGAACCGCGTTTTTCATCTCCGACGGCACCGGCATCACCGCGGAGACCCTCGGCCACAGTCTGCTCAGTCAGTTCGGCGGCATCCAGTTCGACCAGATCACCATCCCCTATGTGTCCTCCGACGATCTGACCCGGGAGGCAGTGGCCCGAATTGACCGGACAGCGGCCACCGACGGCGCCACGCCGATCGTCTTTTCCACCCTGGTCAATGACGACCATCGCGCCATCCTGCATACCTGCAAGGGCAAGGTGCTGGATCTGTTCACCGCCTTCCAGCAACCCCTGGAAGACGAACTGGGCGTGACCGCCAACCACAAAGTGGGCCAGAGCCACGCCATCCGCGATCAAAAAGCCTATCGCATCCGTATCAACGCGGTGCATTTCGCGCTGGACAACGACGACGGCGCGCGCACCCGCTATTACGATCAGGCGGACGTCATCCTGGTGGGGGTGTCGCGCTCCGGCAAGACGCCGACCTGCCTGTATCTGGCGCTGCAGTTCGGCCTGTTCGCCGCCAACTACCCGCTCACCGAGGACGACTTCGACGACCTGCGCCTGCCCGACGCCCTGGCGCCGCACAAGCAGAAGCTGTTTGGTCTGACCATCAACGCCGACCGGTTGAGCGCCATCCGCAGTGAGCGCAAGGCCGGCAGCCGCTACGCCTCGCCGCGCCAGTGCGATATGGAGGTGCGCGCCCTGCAGGCCCTGTACAACAAGTTCAATATTCCCCACCTGGACGCCACCGAGCTGTCCATCGAGGAGATCAGCACCCGCATTCTGGCCACCACCGGCCTGCAGCGCCGGCTGCAATGACCGGCGCCCCACCTGGCCGGTTCAGATCACGAACCGGTCCATGAACTCGTTCACCGGGGTGGCGTTGAGCCGCGCCGGATCCAGACACAGGTCCATGATCTCCGCCACCCGGGCGGCCGGGAAGCGGGTCGCCAGGTTGCGTTTGAATTTCTGCTCCAGCACCGGGATGCCCTCCTCCCGGCGCCGGCGGTGGCCGATGGGGTACTCCACGGCGACCTGATCGGTGCTCGAGCCGTCCTTGAAGAACACCTGGATGGCGTTGGCGATGGAGCGCTTTTCCGGATCGTGGTAGTCCCGGGAATAGCGCTCGTCCTCGACGATTTCCATCTTGTCGCGCAGCTCGTCGATGATCGGGTGCGCCTGGTGAAAATCGTCCTCGTAGTGCTCCGCCACCAGGTCGCCGAAGATCAGCGGCACCGCCGTCATGTATTGAATGCAGTGATCCCGGTCCGCCGGGTTGGCCAGCGGCCCCTGCTTGGAAATAATGCGGATCGCCGAGTCGTGGGTGGTGATCACGATGCGGTCGATCTCATCGAGTCGGTCTTTCACCCGTGGATGCAGGGTCACCGCCGCTTCGCAGGCGGTCTGGCTGTGGAACTCCGCCGGGAAGCTGATCTTGAAGAGAATGTTTTCCATCACGTAACTGCCGTAGTCACGCTGGAATTTGAACTTGCGGTCCTGTTCCGGTTTGAGCTTCTGGTCCTTGTTGGTTTTCGAGAAAAGGACGTCGTATATGCCCCACTGGGG
>CAZKWA010000108.1:1040-4862 GCA_964556345.1 uncultured Alcanivorax sp. | reverse complement strand
CTCAGCGCGCCCGGTATTCGCGTCTCGCGGCGGAGCGCGATGGGGGCGGGGCGGAGGCCGCGGGCGGTGGCGTCGCGCGCGGCCCAGGATTTGCGCGAGCCGGCGTTGGGGGCGTGCCGGTAGGTGCGCAGCGCCTGGCCGTCCACCCAGGCGTGCGACACCGCCGAGAGGATCTGTTCACGGTCGGCGCCCAGCATCCGCGCCACCACGGCGGTGGACGCCACCTTGACCAGCACCACGTGGTCCAGCCCCACCCGGTTGAAGGAATTTTCCAGCGCCAGCACGCCCTGGATTTCGTGCGCCATGATCATGGCTTCCAGGACGTCCTTGACGGTCAGGGGCGGTTTGCCGGTGGCCAGGTTTTTCTGCGACAGGTAGTCGGCCACCGCCAGGATGCCGCCGAGATTATCGGACGGGTGGCCCCACTCCGCCGCCAGCCAGGTGTCGTTGTAATCCAGCCAGCGCACGATGCAGCCGATGTCCCAGGCCGCCTTCACCGGGTCGAGCCGGTGCGGCGTGCCCGGCACCCGGGCGCCGTGCGGGACCTGGGTGCCCTCGACGAGCGGCCCCAGGTGCTTGGTGCACTCCGGAAACCGCAGCGCCAGCAGCCCGCAACCCAGGGTGTCGATCAGGCAGTTGCGGGCGGTGTCCCAGGCCTCCTCGGAGTCAATCCGATAATTGAGGACATAATCCGCGATGGCCTGGATTTCCGGATCGTAGTCCGGGCGCAGGTTCTGATCGACGTTGCTGCTCATAGGGCCTCCTTTCGTCCTAGAAAGCGTCTCCGGGCACGCGCACCCAACCCTCCATCAGAATACGGGCGCTGCGGCTCATGCTGGCCTTGGTGACCACCCATTGGCCGTCCTGCTGGTGGGCCTCGCCGCCCACCCGCAGGGTGCCGGACGGGTGCCCGAAGCGCACCGCGTCCCGCTCGCCACCGCCGGCCGCCAGGTTCACCAGCGTACCCGGGATGGCGGCGGCGGTGCCAATGGCCACCGCCGCCGTGCCCATCATGGCATGGTGCAGCTTGCCCATGGACAGGGCCCGCACCAGCAGGTCGATGTCGGCGGCGGCCACGGTTTTGCCGCTGGACGCCACATAGTCACGGGGCTTGGCGACGAACGCCACCTTGGGCGTGTGCTGGCGCTGCTCCGCCTCCTCGAGCGACTGGATCAGCCCCATGCGCAGGGCGCCGTGGGCGCGCAGGGTTTCGAACATGGCCAGCGCGCGGGCGTCCTCGTTGATATCGCCCTGCAGCTCGGCGCCGGTGTAACCGACGTCCTCGGCGTTGACGAACACGGTGGGAATACCGGCGTTGATCAGGGTCGCCTTGAGCGTGCCGATGCCGGGTACTTCCAGTTCGTCCACCGGATTACCGGTGGGGAACATGGCGCCATCGCCGTCCGCCGGGTCCATGAAATCAATCAGCACTTCCGCCGCGGGGAACGTCACCCCGTCCAGCTCGAAGTCACCGGTTTCCTGGACAGCGCCATTGGTGATCGGCACATGGGCGACAATGGTCTTTTCGATATTGGCCTGCCAGATGCGCACCACCGCCACCCCGTTATCGGGAATGCGGTCGGCGGCCACCAGGCCGTTGCTGATCGCGAACGCGCCCACCGCCGCGGTCAGGTTGCCGCAGTTGCCGCTCCAGTCGATGAACGGCTTGTCGATGGACACCTGTCCGAACAGGTAGTCCACGTCATGGTCCGGGCTGTCGCTTTTCGACAGGATCACCGTCTTGCTGGTGCTGGACGTGGCGCCGCCCATGCCGTCGGTGTGCTTGCCGTAGGGGTCCGGGCTGCCGATCACCCGCAGCAGCAGCGCGTCGCGGGCGGGGCCCGGCACGCGCGCCGCTTCGGGCAGGTCGTTGAGGCTGAAGAACACGCCCTTGCTGGTGCCGCCGCGCATGTAGGTGGCGGGGATTTTGATCTGGGCTGCGTGAGCCATGGTACGGATCCTCGCGATAACGTTAGCTGGCGGCTTCCATGAAGTCCTTGGCGAAGCGCTGCAGAATGCCGCCGGCGGAATACACGGAGACTTCCTCGGCGGTGTCCAGGCGGCAGATCACCGGGATGCGTTCCACGTCGCCGTTGGCCCGGTGCATCACCAGGGTGAGCTCGGCGCGCGGTGACGCCTCGCCCTCCACGTCGAACACCTCGGTGCCGTCGATGCCCAGGGTGTGGCGGGTGGTGCCCTCCTGGAACTGCAGCGGCATCACGCCCATGCCGATCAGGTTGGTGCGGTGGATACGCTCGAAGCCTTCCGCCACGATCGCCTCCACGCCGGCCAGCGCCACGCCCTTGGCGGCCCAGTCCCGGGACGAGCCCTGGCCGTAGTCGGCGCCGGCGATAATGATCAGCGGCTGTTTGCGTTCCATGTAGGTTTCGATGGCTTCCCACATGCGCGTCACCTTGCCCTCGGGTTCGATGCGCGCCAGCGAGCCCTGCACAACGTTGCCCTCTTCGTCCCGGACCATTTCGTTGAACAGCTTGGGGTTGGCGAGGGTGGCGCGCTGGGCGGTGAGGTGATCGCCGCGGTGGGTGGCGTAGGAGTTAAAGTCCTCTTCGGGCAGCCCCATCTTATGCAGATAGGCCCCGGCGGCGCTGTCCAGAAGAATGGCGTTGGACGGCGACAGGTGGTCGGTGGTGATGTTGTCGGGCAACACCGCCAGCGGCCGCATGCCCTTCAGAGCGCGGGCCTCCGCCATGGTGCCTTCCCAGTACGGCGGCCGGCGGATATAGGTGGATTGCGGGCGCCAGTCGTACAGCGGGCTGACCGCTTTCTCCGCCCCGCCCTTCTTCTCGAACATGGGAATGTAGGTGCGGCGGAACTGCTCCGGCTTGACGCTTTCCTTAACGATGGCATCAATCTCGGCGTCGTCCGGCCAGATATCCTTCAGCATGATCGGCTTGCCGTCCGGGTCATGGCCGAGCACATCCTTTTCGATATCGAAACGGATGGTGCCGGCGATGGCGTAGGCCACCACCAGCGGCGGCGACGCCAGGAATGCCTGCTTAGCGTAGGGGTGAATACGGCCGTCAAAGTTGCGGTTGCCGGACAGAACGGCGGTGGCGTACAGGTCGCGGTCGATCACTTCCTTCTGAATTTCCGGGTCCAGTGCCCCGCTCATGCCGTTGCAGGTGGTGCACGCGAAGGCCACCACGTCGAAGCCGAGCTGCTGCAGTTCCGGCAGCAGTTCCGCTTCTTCCAGGTACATCTTCACGGTCTTGGAACCCGGCGCCAGGGACGACTTCACCCACGGCTTGCGCGCCAGTCCCAGCTTGTTGGCGTTACGGGCGATCAGACCGGCGGCGATCATATTGCGCGGGTTGCTGGTGTTGGTGCAGGAGGTGATGGCGGCGATGATCACGGCACCGTCGGGCATTTCGCCCTCTTTCTCTTCCCAGGCACCGGCCACGCCGCGCGCCGCCAGATCCGCCGCCGGCAGCAGCGCGTGCGGGTTGGAGGGGCCGGCCAGGTTGCGGCCCACCGAGGACAGGTCGAATTTAAGCACCCGCTCGTAGTCCACGTCCTTCAGGGCGTCCGCCCACAGACCGGTTTCCTTGGCGTATTTCTCCACCAGGGCCACCTGCTCGTCCTCGCGGCCGGTGAGTCTCAGATAATCCAGGGTGTTGTCGTCGATAAAGAACATGCCGGCGGTGGCGCCGTATTCCGGAGTCATGTTGGCGATGGTGGCGCGGTCGCCCACGGACAGGCTGTCCGCGCCTTCGCCGAAGAACTCCAGATAGGCGCCGACCACGCGCTCCTTACGCAGGAACTCAGTGATCGCCAGCACCAGGTCGGTGCCGGTGATACCGG
>CAZKWA010000108.1:0-1030 GCA_964556345.1 uncultured Alcanivorax sp. | reverse complement strand
GCAGGCGCATCATCGACGGATTGCCCAGCATCACGTTCTCGGCTTCCAGGCCGCCCACGCCCACGGAGATCACGCCCAGCGCGTCCACCATGGGGGTGTGGCTGTCGGTCCCCACGCAGGTATCCGGGAAGGCGACACCGTCGCGCACCTGCACCACCGGCGACATCTTCTCCAGATTGATCTGGTGCATGATGCCGTTGCCCGGCGGGATCACGTCCACGTTATCGAACGCGGTCTTGGTCCAGTTGATGAAGTGGAAACGGTCTTCGTTGCGACGGTCTTCCACCGCGCGGTTTTTCTCGAAGGCGTTCTCTTCGAAGCCCGGGTGTTCCACCGCCAGGGAGTGATCGACGATCAGCTGGGTGGGCACCACCGGATTGATCTTGGCCGGGTCCCCGCCCTGCTCGGCGATGGTGTCACGCAGGCCCGCCAGGTCCACCAGGGCGGTCTGGCCGAGAATGTCGTGGCACACCACGCGCGCCGGGTACCAGGGAAAGTCCAGATCCCGCTTACGCTCGATCAGCTGTTTCAGCGAAGCCGTCAGCGCCGACGGCTCGCAGCGGCGCACCAGTTGCTCGGCGAGAATGCGGGAGGTGTACGGCAGCCTGTCGTAGGCGCCGGGCTGGATGGCGTCCACCGCGGCCCGGGTATCGAAGTAATCCAGATCCGTGCCTGGGAGGCGTTTGCGGTATTCGGTGTTCATGCCTGGGAGTACCTGAGTAGAAAATGGGTGGTGCGGGGAGAAAACGCCGGGCATCCGCTGACTGCGGACACCCGGGGCACTCTCTTTTGCTAGGCGACCTTATCGCTCGGTGATCGGCGTCACCTTGCGCAGTTCCGGGCCGGTGTAATCGGCGGAGGGACGGATCAGCTTGTTATTCGCGCGCTGCTCGAAAATATGCGCGGCCCAGCCCGTAATACGTGACATCACGAAAATCGGCGTGAACATCGGGGTCGGGATCGCCATCATGTGGTAGGTTGAAGCGCTATAGAAATCGAGGTTCGGGAAGAGTTTCTTTTCATCCCACAT
>CAZKWA010000107.1:0-9770 GCA_964556345.1 uncultured Alcanivorax sp. | reverse complement strand
GCCTTGATGGGTGGCTTTTTAGCCGCAACAGGCGTGATGCAAGTAGTGTGAACAGACCCTAGGTTCCGTAGGCGGCGGCGATGGTATCGGTGACCGCCTTGTAATGATCCAACAGTTTGTTCAGGCCGCTGTGCTGCGTGATCAGGGAGCCGAAATACCAAAGCGGGGTGATCAGCATCACCACCTGGCGCACCGGCGTGTCCGGGCGCAGTTCGCCGGCGCCGACCGCCAGCGTCACCGCCTGGGCGAGGTGTTCCTCGAAGTGCCGGGACATCTCGGAGATGCCTGTCTGAATGTCCGGCGACAGCAGATGGTTTTCGAACCGGGCCCGCGCCGACAGGCTCCAGGGATTACGCCCCCGGGGCGTGTCGTTGAACTCATAGAAGCGGCGCTCGCAATCCTTGGCGGTCATCATGATGCGCTGTTCCAGAGTCATGCCGGGCTTGATCCACACCTCCTGGAACTGTTCTTCCAGGGTGTCGAAGGTCTCCTGGAACACCGCGTCGATCAGCGCGTTCTTGTTACCGAAGTGGTAATGCAGGTTGGCCCGCGTGGTGTTCACCACCTCGGCGATATCGCCGTAGCTGACGTTGGCCAGGCCGCGTTGAATGAACAAATCGCGGGCGGCTCTCTTGATCTGCGCCTTCATCGGCGGCTGGCCCAGTTGCGATTTTTTCTCCGGTCTGGCCAAACGCCGTCTCCTGGTTTGTGCTCGCGTGAATGAATTTCTAATTAATCTGCAAGTAAATAAAACCGGTGTCAATACTAATTGACGTGCAAGTCAGTATTTGGCTATCTTGCCCCTGACCCGGACGGCGCCTCGGCGTTTCGTGCCCGCCCCAGAACAAGACGGACCCTGCTTCATGACCATCAAAAAACTGCTTATTGCCAACCGCGGCGAAGTCGCCGTACGCATCGCCCGCGCCGCCGCGGACCTGGGTATCGCCACCGTGGCGGTCTACCCCGCCGATGACGAACGCGCCCTGCACACCCGGGTGGCGGACCAGGCGGTGGCGCTGCCCGGCCAGGGCGTGGCCGCCTATCTGGACGGCGAGCAACTGGTGCGGGTGGCGCGGGAGCAGGGCTGTGACGCGGTGCATCCCGGTTACGGCTTCCTCAGCGAGAGCCGGGATTTCGCCGGCCAGTGCGCGGCGGCGGGCCTGATCTTCGTGGGTCCCGACGCCGACACCCTGGCGCTGCTCGGCGACAAGGCGCGCGCCCGGGTGCTGGCGGAGGAGTGCCAGGTGCCGGTGGTGCCCGGCACCGGCGCCGACACCACCCTGGCGCAGGCCCAGGCGTTCCGTGACAGCCTCGGCGCTGACGCCACCGTGATCGTCAAGGCGATCGCCGGCGGCGGCGGGCGCGGCATGCGCATCGTGCGCCCCGGCGACGATCTCGCCGAGGCGTTCAAGCGCTGCCAGGCGGAAGCCGGCGCCGCCTTCGGCAACGACGCCGTCTATGTGGAGCGTTTTATCGACCGGGCCCGGCACATCGAGGTGCAAGTGCTGGGCGACGGCGGCGACGCGCCGGTGCACCTGTGGGAGCGTGAATGCAGCCTGCAGCGGCGCAACCAGAAGCTGGTGGAAGTGGCGCCCAGCCCGACATTGTCCGAGGACACCCGCCAGCAATTGCTGGAGGCCGCCCTGCGGCTGGCGGCGCGGGTCGGCTACCGCAGCCTGGGTACTTTCGAGTTCCTGGTCGACGCGGACGAAAGCCGCTTCGCCTTTATCGAGGCGAATCCCCGGCTGCAGGTGGAGCACACGGTGACCGAGGAAATCACCGGCGTGGACCTGGTGCAGGCGCAATTGAAAGTGGCTGGCGGCGCTTCGCTGGCGGACCTGGGCCTGACCCGGCCGCCGCAGCCGCTGGGCTTCGCCATGCAACTGCGCGTCAACATGGAAACCATGGAAGCCAGCGGCGAGGCGCGGCCCGCCGGCGGCACCCTGGCCACCTTCGAGCCACCCACCGGCCCCGGCCTGCGGGTGGACACCTTCGGCTACCGGGGCTACCGCACCAGCCCCCACTACGATTCCCTGCTCGCCAAGCTGATCGTGCACGGGCGCGGCGATTACGCCACCACCGTGCGGCGCGGCTACCGGGCGCTGTGCCAGTTCCGCATCGAGGGCGTGGACACCAATATCGGCTTCCTGCAAAACCTGCTGCGCCGGGACGAAGTGGTGGAAAACACCATCTACACCCGCTTCGTCGACGATCATATGGCGGAGCTGGTGGGCGAGGGCGAGCACCCCTCGCTGCATTTCGGCGCGTCCGGCGATGCCGGTGGCACCACCGCCCAGGCGGCGATTCAAGGGCCGGCGGGTACCGAAGCGGTGACCACGCCGATGCAGGGCGTGGTGGTGGAACTGATGGTCGGCGAAGGCGACAGCGTCCGCGAAGGCCAGCCGGTGGCGTTCGTGGAAGCCATGAAAATGCAGCACCAGGTGGTGGCCGGCGTCAGCGGCACGGTGCGTCGCGTCGCCTTCGACGTGGGCGACGCCATCGGCGCCGGCGACCCGCTGTACTTTATCGAACCCGGCGAGGTGGCCGGCGACGCCGACCAGGAAGCGGAGGAGATTGACCTGGATTACATCCGTCCGGACCTGGCCAGACTGCAGCGGCGCGACGCCCTGCTGCGCGACGAGCACCGCCCCCAGGCGGTGGCCAAGCGCCGCAAGACCGGCCAGCGCACGGCGCGGGAAAACGTGGCGGCGATTTGCGACGCCGACAGCTTTATCGAATACGGCGGCTTCACCTTCGCCGCCCAGCGCGCCCGCCGCTCGGTGGAAGATCTGATTCATAACACCCCCGCCGACGGCATGATCACCGGCATCGGCTCGGTGAACGGCGACCTGTTCGGCGATGACAAAAGCCATTGCGCGGTGCTCGCCTACGATTACACCGTCCTGGCCGGCACCCAGGGCACCATGAACCACAAGAAAACCGACCGCATTCTGGAGATCGCCGAGCAGCAGAAACTGCCGGTGATCTTCTTCGCCGAAGGCGGCGGCGGTCGCCCCGGCGACACCGACAACGCCACCAAGGTGGCCGGCCTGGACGGCCCCAGCTTCCTGCAGTACGCGCGGCTCAGCGGCCTGGTGCCGCGCATCGCCGTGGTGTCCGGGCGCTGCTTCGCCGGCAACGCCGTGTTCGCTGGCTGCAGTGATCTGATGATCGCCACCGAGAACGCCTGCATCGGCATGGCCGGCCCGGCCATGATCGAAGGCGGCGGCCTGGGCTCGTTCAAACCCGAGGAAGTGGGGCCGGTGTCCGTACAGCGCGCCAACGGCGTCATCGATTGCGTGGTCAAGGACGAGGAAGAGGGCGCCGCCCTGGCCAAGAAACTGATGGGCTACTTCCAGGGCGAGATCACCGACTGGACCTGCGAGGACCAGCGCTGGCTGCGCCGGGCGGTACCGGAAAATCGGCTGCACGCCTACGACATGCGCCACCTGATCCAGGTGTTCGCGGACACCGACTCCGTGGTGGAACTGCGCCCGGATTTCGCCCCCGGCATGATCACCGCCTTCGTCCGCGTCGAGGGCCGCCCCCTGGGGCTGATCGCCAATGATCCGAAGGTGCTGGGCGGCGCCATCGACGCCGCCGGCGCCGACAAGGCGTCGCGCTTCATGCAACTGTGTGACGCCTTCGGCGTGCCCATGGTCAGCTTCTGCGACACCCCGGGCTTTATGGTCGGCCCCGAGGAAGAAGAAACCGCCATGGTGCGCCACACCTGCCGGATGTTCGTCACCGCCGCCAGCCTCACCGTGCCGCTGTTTTCCCTGGTCACCCGCAAAGGCTACGGCCTGGGCGCCCAGGGCATGACCGGCGGCTCCTTTCACGCGCCCGCCTTCTGTGCCTCCTGGCCGAGCGGCGAATTCGGCGGCATGGGCCTGGAAGGGGCGGTCAACCTGGCCTACAAGAAAGAGCTGGACGCCCAGGAGACCCCGGAGAAACGCCAGGCGCTGTTCAACGAACTGGTGGGCAAACTCTACGAACGCGGCGAGGCCCTGAGCATGGCCGCCGCCCTGGAGATCGACGCCGTCATCGACCCGGCCGACTCCCGCGCCTGGGTGCTGCGCGGCCTGCGCGCCGCCCCCGCCGGCGGCCGCGAACCCATCGCCGGCAAGCGCCGGCCCATGATCGACACGTGGTGAAGCAGTGGACAGTTGACAGTTGATAGTTGACAGCTAAATGCGCGCGGGCGCGGCCGGTTTAAACCCCGGGGCCGTGCCCGCGTTGTTTTGACTGTCGCTGTCAACTCTCCACTATCAACTGTCAACTGCTTTTCCTGGGTAGACGAGATTCTGCAGCGCCTCGCCCTGGGCGATGCGGCGTACTTGTTCGCGGAGGAATTGCGCCAGGCGGGGTTTCAGGGCTTCGGAGCGGCCGCCGATGTGCGGGGTGATGAACACACCGGGGGCGGTCCACAGCGGATGGTCCGCCGGCAGGGGTTCCGGGTCGACTACGTCCAGGGCGGCGCGCAGACGACCGCTTTGCACTTCGTGGAGCAGCGCGTTGGTGTCCACCACCGGGCCCCGCGCCACATTGACCACCAGCGCGCCATCGGGAAGCCGGGCCAGGAAATTGCTGTCGACCAGGTGATGGGTGGCGTCGTTGAGGGGTGTGATCAGCACCACGATGTCCGCCTTGGGCAGCAGTTCCGGCAGCTCGTTGACGCCATGCACCGGGCCCCGGTGGTCGGTGCGGGCGCGGGTGCCGACGCGGGTCAATGCCACCCCGAAAGGGATGAGGCGCTCGGCGATCGCTTCACCGATGCCGCCGGCCCCGATCATCAATACATTACGGTCCAGCAGCCCCGGTGTGGTGGCCGGCGTCCAGCGGCCCGCGCTCTGTTCGCGGGCGAAATGGTCCAGGCTGCGCTGAGCGGTGAGTATCAGACCCAGGGTGAGCTCCGCCGTGGGTCCGGCGTGCAGGCCGTAGGCGCTGGCCACGGCGGCGCCCCGGCCGGCGGCGACAAAGCCGTCGTAGCCGGTGGACTGGGTCTGGATCAGTTTCAGTCTGGGTAACGCGCTGATTCGCTTCAGACCGTCGGCGCCGGAGGGGTGGTGATAGACCACCGCGTCGATGTCCTCGCGACTCAGCCCGATGGGGTCGTCTTTGAGATTCCAGACCGCCAGTTGCAGATCGCCGGCCTGGTCACGAACGGCGTCCAGGTGCCATTGGGTGGGCAGGGTGAGAGTACGTATATCCAGGGTGGTCATGGGCGCTCCGGGGATGGCGGCGACTTTGATTCCAGGATCTTCGATTGTAGGAAGCCCGCCGCCGGGCGCCCAGGGAGAATCGCGCCGTGGATGTGGCGGGTCACGCCTTTCAGCTTGCAGCCATCCGCTTGCGGTTCTATAACGTGTACCCTGTCTTTTTCAACGGCTTTGAAGTGGGAGAGTGCTTGTGTCTCAACTGGTGCCCGAGATAGACCCGGACGGTCTGCTCGAATACTCCGTGGTGTTCACGGACCGGTCGCTGAACCATATGTCCCAGGCGTTTCAGCAGGTGATGCGGGACATTTCCGCGACCCTGAAACAGGCCTACCACGCCGAAGCGGTGGCGGTGGTGCCTGGTGGCGGCACCTACGGCATGGAAGCGGTGGCGCGTCAGTTCGCCACCGGCAAGAAATGCCTGGTGATCCGCAACGGCTGGTTCAGCTACCGCTGGAGCCAGATTTTCGAGATGGGCTCGATTCCCGCCGCCGAGACCGTGCTGAAGGCGCGTCAGGTGGAAGGCGAAGGCGAACCCGCGCCATTCGCGCCGGCGCCCATCGACGAGGTGGTGGCGACCATCCGCGCCGAGAAACCGGACCTGGTATTCGCGCCCCATGTGGAGACCGCCGCAGGGCTGCTGTTGCCCGACGATTATCTGGACGCGGTGGCGGAAGCGGTCCATGAGGTGGGCGGCCTGTTCGTGCTCGATTGCATCGCGTCCGGCGCCCTCTGGGTGGATATGAAGGCGCGCGGCGTGGACGTGCTGATCAGTGCGCCGCAGAAAGGCTGGAGCTCGTCGCCCTGCGCCGCCCTGGTGATGCTCGGCGAAGAGGCCCTGCGTCGCCTGGAAGACACCCGGAGCACCAGTTTCGCCGCCGACCTGAAGCGCTGGCTGGGCATCATGCGGGCCTACGAGGACGGCGGCCACGCCTACCACGCCACCCTGCCCACCGACGGCCTGGCGCGTTTCCGCGACATCATGGAAGAGACCCGCGCCCAGGGCTTCCCGGTGGTGCAGGCGTTGCAGGAAGAGCTGGGCGGCCGGGTGCGCGCGCTGTTCACCCGCTACGGCATTCAGAGCGTGGCGGCCACCGGCTTCCAGGCGCCCGGCGTGGTGGTCTGCTACACCGGCGACGACGGCCTGCACAACGCCAAGAAATTCATTGGCGAAGGCCTGCAAACCGCCGCCGGCGTGCCGCTGATGTGCGACGAACCGGACGATTTCAAGACCTTCCGCGTGGGCCTGTTCGGTCTCGACAAGCTCAATAATATCGAACGCACCGTGGAGAACCTGGAGCGGGCTCTGGCGAAAATCCTCGGCTGAGAACCGCTGGTGGGTTTGCCCGCGGGCTGGCCCCCTCGCTCTGGCGCGGGGGGCCATTTGATCTTCTTTTAAGAACCTCTTCTCTCTTTTTTCCCTCTAAACAGAAAGACAAGAGCGGCGGCTTTGTATACTCTTTTGCGCCGGTCGCAATGTGCCGGCAACGATTGCGCACTGCAAGAAGCTGCCCTGACGCCTGTTCTGAAGTAGAGGACCCACCATGATCCGTTCCATCCTGACCACCGCTCTCCTGGCCTTTGGCGCCGCCGCCTGGGCCGCCGACGGCGAACACGCCATTGAAGGTATCTGGGAAACCGACACCGGCGGCTATGTACAGATCCACCAGCAGGGCGACACCTGGGCGGGCACGGTGGTCGGCTCGCGTGATGGCGAGGCCCGCTACGATACCGAAAACCCGGACGAGGCACTGCGCGGCCGCCGCTTGCTCGGCGTTACCGTTCTCAAGGACCTGGAATACGCCGGTGGCAACAAGTGGGAAGACGGCAGCATCTACTCCCCGGACAACGGCAAGACCTACAGCGCCCAGGCCACGCTGACCGACCAGGACACCCTGGAGGCGCGCGGTTATCTGGGCATCAGCCTGCTGGGCCGCAGCCAGACCTGGCAGCGCGTCGACCGTGACGCCCCCCACCTGGAAACCGATCTGCTTAAGTAACCGTTGAAGGCGGTCCGCCGCTTTCCCCCGCCCGCTGCAGTTCGCCGTCCACGAAGTGCGCGACCATGTCCCCCAGGCCGCGCACCAGGTCGTCGAACGCGACGGTGGGGTTGGGCTCGGTGAGGTAACGGATCACCGTGAACACCCCGCCGTTGATCATGATGAAGCCCATCGCCGGCAGATTGGTCAGCCGCACCAGTTGCGGGTGGTGCATGACGTACTTCATCAGCAGGTCCATCAGCAGCCGGTTGACCGGCTCGATCTGATCGCGCGGCGCGAAGTAGGCGGCATAGCTCATGTAGCGCAGATAACGGCCATCGTCGCGCTCCAGTAAGTCACGGAACCGGTAGAGCAATTCCGCCACCAGCTCGCGGATGTCCATGCGCACCAGCGTGGGGATCAGCGGGCGCACCATGCCCACCACTTCCCCCACCATGTGTTCGTGCATGGCATCGAACACTTCTTCCTTGTTGGCGAAATATTCGTAGAGCGAGCCCACGCTGACCCCGGCGATATCGGCGATGTGCCGGGTGGTGGTGTTTTCCACGCCGTTACGGGCGAGCGAGATAAAGCCCGCTTCGACGATGGCGTTGACGGTGGCGTGAGCGCGCGGCTGCTGCGGTTTACGAGGCATATCCGAGTTGAATCCGAACAATCAGTCGGACTAAGTTGCCATTAATCAATGTCACGGTCAATTCGGCGAGGTTCGTCCCTGATGCTCACCCCCAGAGTGTTCACCCGCAACAAAGTATCCAGGCACAGCCGCGCGGTGGTCACCGGCGCGGGCAGCGGCATCGGCCGGGCCTTCGCGCTGGAATTGGCGCGCCGTGGCGGCCGGGTGGTGTGCAGTGATCTGAACCCGGCCACCGCCATGGCCACCGCCGAAGAGATCATCGAACAGGGCGGCGACGCCCTGGCCGTACCCTGCGACGTCTCCGAGCTGGCTCAGGTGGAAGCCCTGGCGGACCAGGCTCAGGAATGGTTCGGCGAGGCGCCCACCCTGGTGATCAATAACGCCGGCGTCGGCGCCGGCGGCAAGCCGGTGGGCGAGATCTCCATGGAAGACTGGCACTGGGTGATGGGCGTCAATATGTGGGGCGTGGTGCACGGCTGCCACGTGTTCACCCCGCGCCTGCGGGCCGGCGGGGGCGGCGGCATTATCAATGTCTGCTCCACCGCCAGCTTCGCCGCCGCCCCCGGCATGGGGCCGTACAACGCCAGCAAGGCGGCGGTGCTGGCGTTGTCGGAAACCCTGGCGGCGGAAACCGCCGGGGCGGGCATCACCGTCACCGCCCTGTGCCCCACGGTGGTGAAGACCAATATTTTCCGCGACGGCCGCATCGACGAATCGGTGACGCCGTTGATGAACAAGTGGGTGTCGCTCACCGGCGTGTCCGCCGAGGGCGTCGCCGAGACCACCCTGAAGGCGCTGGATAAGGGGCGTCTTTATGTTCTGCCGCAAGTGGACGCGCGCCTGATCTGGCGCGCCAAGCGTTACCTGCCCGCCACCTACGCACGCGGAGCCGGCCTGTTGAGCCGCTTTATATAACCGCAAGGAGACACGCATGGCTTCCATCGATCTCGAAAAAATGCTCGCCAAGGTAAAAGCCAGCCAGTGGGCGCTGGCGGACATCGACTGGGACGCGCCCGGTGCCGAGAAGATCACCGCAGAGCAATGGCCCAAGCTGAAAGCCTTCATGGCGGACCTGATGTGGATCGAGCACGTCGGCGCCCGGGGCTTCGCGGCCATGGCCAAGAAGGCCCCCAACGACACGCTCAAGGAAATCTACACCTATTTCCACGCCGAGGAGCAGCGTCACGCCAACGCCGAGATGGCGCTGATGAAGCGCTGGGGCATGCTCGACGGCGAAGACATTCCCGAGCCCAACAAGAACCTGAAGCTGGTGATTCAGTGGCTGGACCGCTACAGCGACGACATGCCGCTGGAAGTGCTGGGCTCCGTGATTCCGATGCTGGAGATCGCCCTGGACGGCGCGCTCTGCACCTTCCTGCTGGAAACCGTCGACGACCCGGTGTGCCACCAGGCGTTCGCCAAGATCAACGACGACGAATCCCGCCACCTGGGCGTGGGCTTCCACGTGCTGGAAATGCAGGGCCACGGCCCGGTTTACCTCAAGGCCCTGAAAGCCTTGGGCACCATCGCCGATCCGCGTCTGATTCTCGGCGTCGCCTCCTATGTGCCGCTGCTTAACCGCATGCGCGACAACATTATCGAGATGGGCCTCGGCGAAGAGCGTCTCTACGCGGCAATGAAAAAGTTCGAACGCATCGGCGGGCGCACCCAGGAAGGGCGCAACAACCCCTGGTATCAAATCATCAGCCGCCACGGCCGCATGGTGGTGAACCGCCGCAACCGCCTGTACCACGCGCCGGTGGACGCTATGGTCAAGCTCACCGACCGTGTCCCCGAATGGGTGATGCCGTCCCGCGTGCCGACCTGGGTGAAAGGGATCACTTACAAGCCCACCGCCTAGCCATGTAGGACCTGTGGAGGCGGGCCCTTGTGGGAGCGGGCCTTGCCCGCGAAAGGGTG
>CAZKWA010000106.1:3880-10211 GCA_964556345.1 uncultured Alcanivorax sp. | reverse complement strand
CCCGGCGGCACCATCATGCTGCCCGCCCACCGCGCCATTGAGTCGCTGACGCTGGACCGCGAATCCGCCCACCTCAAGGATTCGGTGATGCCCAAGTACGCCGAGCTGCTCTACAACGGCTACTGGTGGTCCCCGGAGCGTCTGGCGCTGCAGAAGCTGATCGACGCCACCCAGGAGAACGTCAACGGCGAGGTGCGCATGAAGTTGTATAAAGGCGCCGCCACCGTGGTCGGTCGCCGCTCCGAGAACGACAGCCTGTTCGACGCCTCCATCGCCACCTTCGAGGACGACGCCGGCGCCTACGATCAGAAAGACGCCGAGGGTTTCATCAAGCTCAACGCCCTGCGTCTGCGCATCGCCGCCAAGAGTGGCCGCAAACTCTTCTGATCCCCCTGGCGGGCCCCGGCCGGGGCCCGCTGTTACATATCGTCAATGGAAACCGTTCCGTTCTTGTACGAAGGTACCGATTCAGGCGTTCCTTCGAATCACAACAACAGAAAGGTGGACCATGGCGATGTTCCCTGTTTCTTCATTTTCAGCCGCGCGGGCCGCGCTTTGCCTGGCGTTGTCGCTGATCGCGGCCCCCGCTGCGGCCGGCTGGCCGTTCGGCCTGTTTTCACCCCCCGAGTTCTCCGACCAGACCCGCGACGTGATCTTCGTCGGCAATAACTGGGAAGGCACCGTCAACGTGATCGACGCGGAGAGCTATGAGCCGCTCGGCACCATCAATGCGATCCCCGATAAACACGAGCGCATCACCGAGATCTATCTGAACCCGGTGCGCCTGCTGTTTTTCCAGGGCGTGCGCCTGCTGATCGGCGAGGGCAACCACCAGTACGTGGACGACATGTACAGCTCCAACGACGGCCGCCTGCTGGTGGTGTCGCGGCCCAGCTTCGCCGACGTGGTGGCGCTGGACGTGATCACCGGCGAAGTGGTGTGGCGCTTCCAGGTGGACGGCTACCGGTCCGACCATATGGCGATCTCGCCGGACGGCCAGCATGTGGCGGTATCCGCCTCCACCGGCGGCGTGGTGCATGTGCTGGACGTGGCCACCGGCGAAGAAGTGGGCAGTTTCCCGTCCGGGGATTCCCCCCACGAGAACATCTATTCCGAGGACGGCGAGCGCATTTTCCACGCCGCCATCGGCCAGGTGTTCACGCCGCTGGACCGCGGTCGCGTGGTCAAGCGTCTGACCAAGGGCGAGCGCCTGTTCCAGATCGTCGACGCGGAGACCTTCGAGATCATCAAGCGCTTCGACCTGCGTGAAAAGCTGGACGAAGCCGGCTACACCCATCTGAGCCCGGCGATCCGTCCCATGGCCCACACCCATGATGAACGCTATTTCTACTTCCAGGTGTCGTTTTTCCACGGCTTCCTGGAGTACGACATGCAGGAAGACCGCATCACCCGGCTGGCGCACCTGCCGAACCTGGTGCCCAACCTGCCGCGCGAAAAATACGTCAATGATTCCGCCCATCATGGCATCGCGCTGAGCGGCGACCAGAGCACCCTGTGCGTGGCGGGCACCATGAGCGACTATGTGGCGATCGTCTCCCGGGAGACCTTCGAATACACCATTTTCACCGGCATCGGCGAGAAACCCTACTGGGTGACCACCAGCGAGGACGGCGAGCACTGCTATATTTCCTGGAGCGGTACCGATCAGATGTCCGTGTTCTCCTACAGCAGTGGCCAGGAAGTGGCCCGGGTGGACGTGGGCGATCACCCGCAAAGGGTGCGCGAAGGGCGTATCCTGGAGAACTGGCTGACACCCTGAAGCGCCCGGCGGGCGCGGCCCGCCGGTAAAATTTGCTCTATTGTCTGGCCCCGCCGGGCGTCCCTGTGTACTCTGCCGAAAAGTCGGCGTGCCGGGGGCGCGGCGGGGCTTTTTAGTATTCAGAGGCTCCCTAGCAAAAGAGCAAGCGCATGAATAAAACCACCGTGGGCTGGCGCGAATGGGCCAGCCTGCCCGATCTGGGGATCAAAGCGATCAAGATGAAGGTGGACACCGGCGCGCGCACCTCGGCGCTGCACGCCTTCGAAGTGAAAAGTTTCGAACGCGACGGGCGCGAATGGATTCGTTTCAGCATTCACCCGTTTCAGGATTCCGATCAGTCCCGCGAGTGCGAGGCCCCGCTGCTGGACCGGCGGGTGGTGACGGATTCCGGCGGTCACCGCGAGGAGCGCCCGGTGATCAAAACCCTGCTCGCCCTGGGCGGGCGCCGCTGGCCGGTGGAGATCACTCTCACCGACCGTGACACCATGAAATTTCGCATGTTGCTCGGGCGCACCGCCATGGATCAGTTGGTGGTGCATCCCCAGGCTTCATTTTTACTCGGTGGCAACGAGCGTCAACCATGAAGATAGCGATTCTGTCCCGGAACAAGCACCTTTACTCCACCCGCCGCCTGGTTCAGGCCGGCGAGGACGCCGGTCACGAAATGCACGTGATCGACACCCTGCGCTGCTATATGAGCATGGTCTCCCACAAGCCGGAGATTCACTTCAAAGGCCAGGTGTTGGAGGGGTTCGACGCGGTGATCCCGCGGATCGGCGCGTCCGTGACCCAGTACGGCACCGCGGTGCTGCGCCAGTTCGAGATGATGGGCGTGTTCCCGGTCAACGAATCGGTGGCGATTTCCCGCTCCCGGGACAAGCTGCGCTCCCTGCAGCTGCTGTCGCGCAAGGGCGTGGGCCTGCCGGTGACCGGTTTCGCCCACTCCCCGGACGATATTCCCGACCTGATCAACATGGTCGGCGGCGCGCCGCTGGTGATCAAAATGCTGGAAGGCACCCAGGGCATCGGCGTGGTGCTGGCGGAAACCCGCAAGGCGGCGGAATCGGTGATCGAGGCCTTCATGGGCCTGAATGTGTCGGTGATGGTGCAGGAATACATCAAGGAAGCCGGCGGCGCCGACATTCGCTGTTTCGTGGTGGGCGGCAAGGTGATCGCCGCCATGAAGCGTCAGGCGCTGCCTGGCGAGTTCCGTTCCAACCTGCATCGCGGCGGCACCGCCAGCCTGATCCGCATCACGCCCGAAGAGCGCGCCACCGCGGTGCGCGCCGCGCGCATCATGGGCCTGAACGTGGCCGGTGTGGATATTCTGCGCTCCCACCACGGCGCGCTGGTGATGGAAGTGAATTCGTCGCCCGGTTTGGAAGGTATTGAGGCGGCCACCAATAAGGATGTGGCCGGGATGGTGGTGAAGTTTATTGAGAGTCATGCGCGGCCGCATCGTACTCAGACCAAGGGCGCTAAGGGCTGACGCCCAGTTGACAGTTAATAGTTGATAGTTGACAGCTAAAAAACATGAGTCCGGTGAGTGATGACGAGCAGTAAGCGTAAAGGCGAGCAGGAAGAGAAGGCGGTGCCGTTTGAGTTGAACGGTACGCGGGTGATGCCGGGGACTCGGGTTAAGGTGGAGTTGCCGCTGGCGCAGCTTTATACGCAGACGCCGTTGAACGTGCCGATTCATGTGATTCATGGTCGGCGGCCGGGGCCGGTTTTGCTGGTCAGCGCGGCGATCCACGGCGATGAGCTGAACGGCGTGGAGATTATCCGCCGGCTGCTGCGCCACTCTTCGCTCAAGCGCCTCAACGGCACGTTGCTGGCGGTGCCGGTGGTCAATGTGTTTGGTTTTATTCATAAAACCCGCTACCTGCCCGACCGCCGTGACCTGAACCGCTCGTTCCCCGGCTCGGAGACCGGCAGCCTGGGCGCGCGCATGGCCTGGCAGTTCAAGACCCAGGTGCTTGATCGCGCCACCCACGCCGTGGACCTGCACACCGGCGCCATCCACCGCGCCAACCTGCCGCAAATCCGCGCTGATCTCTCCAACGACCAGACCGCCGCCATGGCCGCCGCGTTCGGCGTGCCGGTGGTGATCAACTCGGTGCTCGGCGAGGGCACCCTGCGCGAAGTGGCCGAGGCCCAGGGCATCCCGGTGATCACCTACGAGGCCGGCGAAGCGCTGCGCTTCGACGAAAGCTCGATTCGCGCCGGCGTCAAAGGGGTGTTGAACGTGATGCACCACCTGCGCATGACCGGCCCGCGCCGCACCCGCGCGCCGCTGGAGCCGCACATCGCCCGGTCATCCAGCTGGGTGCGCGCCGAACGCGACGGGGTCTTCCTGCCCCTGGTGGCGCTGGGCGCCTGGTTGCGCAAGGGCCAGTTAATCGGCCGGATTTCCAGCCCGTTCGGCGGCGAGGACGTGACCATCGAATCGCCGTGCGCCGGGATCCTGGTGGGCCGCAACAACCTGCCGCTGGTCAACGAGGGGGAAGCCCTGTACCACATCGCGCGCTTCGAAGAGGTGCGGGAAGTGGCGCAGAATCTGGAGGTGTTCACCTCGGACATCGAGCGCGGGCCGGGCCTCACCGGCGAACCGCCGATCGCCTGATAAGGATCTGATCATGATCTTGCCGTCACCGCGGGCCTTGTATCGCGGTTTACGCAAAATGCTGCGCTTCCTGGCGCGCCCGGCCCGGCGTGTCGGCAGCCGTGGCGGCCGGGTGATCCAGACCTACCGGGGCTACGGCTCGCGGGAAGCGGTGTTCCTGATGGGGCGGGTCTTCCGGCAACCGGGGCTGGGTCTGGAGCTGGGCGAAGGGCCGCTCGACGACCTGGTCAATATCGCCCGCCGCACCGCCCGCTGGGGCATCCGTGACGCCCGGGTGGCGGTCACCGTGGGCGATGCCCGGGCCTGCGTGACCACCGACCGGGACGGCTACTTCAGTGTGCAGTTGCCGATTGAGGAGCCGCTGCCGGACGGCGGCTTCTGGCAGCAGGCCCGGCTGGAACTGCTGCCGGCCCCGGGCCGCGATGCGACGGCGGGCGCCGGGCGCACCGTGGCCACCACCGCGGAAATCTATATTCCTCCCCGCGCGGTGGATCTGGCGGTGGTCAGCGACATCGACGACACCGTGATCTACACCGGCGTGGCCAGCAAGCTGACCATGATGTACCAGCTGTTCATCGCCAAGGCCCGCCACCGCACCGCTTTCCCCGGCGTATCGGCGTTCTACCGCGCCCTGTTCCACGGCGACAGCGGTGAGCGCCGGCGTCCGATGCTGTATGTGTCACGGGGGCCCTGGAGCATTTACGACGTGCTGGTGGAGTTCTTTCACCTCAACCATATTCCCCACGGCCCGGTGCTTTTCCTGCGCGAATGGGGCGTGACCTTTCAGCGGCCGCTGCCGATCCGCGCCAAGGACCATAAAGCCATGCTGATCGAACGCATGCTATCGCTTTACGAGCGCCTGCCCTTCGTGCTGATCGGCGACAGCGGCCAGCGGGACCCGGAAGTGTACGCGGACCTGGTGGCCCGCTATCCGGGCCGCATCCGCGCCATCTACATCCGCCATGTGCACCAGGGCGACACCCGCGACAACGACATCAAGGCACTCGCCGACCGCGTGGCGCAAAGCGGCTGCGAAATCATTCTCGCCAAGCACAGCCTGGAGATGGCCCAGCCCGCCTCCCGCCACGGCCTCATCGCGCGGCGCGGCCTCGAAGAGGTCCGCGCCGACTGCCGTCGGCGCAGTTGACAGTTGATAGTGGACAGTTGACAGCGAAAACAAAGCGTAGCTGCTAGCTTCGGTGCGTTTATTCAAACTCGGAGTTGCGGATGTGTACGGAGTTATCGTGCTTATTTGCAAGCGTCGATCTGCAAATGCGACAACTTTCCGGTCCGCATTGTTTTAGCTGTCAACTGTCCACTGTCAACTATCAACTCTTCCTTTCGATCTTTCCGTTGGCGCTGCGCCATCCTGCGAAGCCTCCTTCAATGTCACACACCGGCCCAAACCCCATGTCCATGAGCTGGGCGGTGGCGAGGGCGGAGCGGTGGCCGAGGGCGCAGAACAGCACGAAGCGCTGGCCGCTGGCGAAGTCGGGTTTGTGGTAGGGCGATTCCGGGTCGACCCAGAATTCCAGCATGCCGCGCGGCGCGTGCAGCGCCCCGGGCACGGTGCCTTCGCGTTTCAGTTCGCGCACGTCGCGGATATCCACGAAGCGCACGCCGGGATCGTCCAGCAGGGCCCGGGCCTGCTCCGGCGTCAGCCGCTCGATGCGCGCTTCGGCGGCGGCCACCAGTTCCGAGACGCTTTTCTTCAGGGCCATGGCGGGCTCCTCGCTTATTGGGGTTTGCCCGGCGTTTCCACCAGGCCGTCGCGGCGCAGCACGGCGGCGATCTCGTCGAGAATGGCCGGGTCGTCGATGGTGGAGGGCAGCGGGAAGTCGCGGCCGTTGGCCATCTTGCGCAGGGCGGCGCGCAGGGTCTTACCAGAGCGTGTTTTCGGCAGGCGCTGCACCACCAGGGCGCGGCGG
>CAZKWA010000106.1:0-3870 GCA_964556345.1 uncultured Alcanivorax sp. | reverse complement strand
GGATCAGCGCCACCAGTTCCTGCTCCAGGCGCGGCTCGTCGATGTCGGCGCCGTCCTTGAGCACCACCAGGCCCACCGGCACTTCGCCGCACAGCTCGTCGTGCATGCCCACCACGGCGGATTCCGCCACCGCCGGATGGGTGGCGATATGTTCCTCCATAACCCCGGTGGAAAGCCGGTGGCCGGACACATTAATCACGTCGTCGGTGCGGCCCATGATGTAGACGAAGCCGTCCTCATCCAGGTAACCGCCGTCGCCGGTGTGGTAGTAACCCGGGTGGGTGTTCAAATAGGCGTCCAGGTAACGCGGGTGGTCGTTCCACAGCGTTTGCGCGCAGCCCGGCGGCAGCGGCAGGCGCAGCACGATGGCGCCTTCCTGGTTGGGCCCCAGCGGCCGGCTGTCGGCGTCCAGCACTGCCACCTGGTAGCCGGGCACCGGCCGGTTGGTGGAACCGCCGCGCACCTCGGTCTGGCCCAGGCCGGCGCAGGGCGCGGTGACCGGCCAGCCGGTTTCGGTTTGCCACCAGTGGTCGTACACCGGCCGGCCGGTGAGTTCGCTGAGCCACTGATAGGTGGGGGTATCCAGCTTCTCGCCGGCCACGAACAGGTGGCGCAGGCTGCTCACGTCGTAGCGCTTGAACGCCTCGCCGTCCGGGTCTTCCTTGCGGATCGCCCGGAACGCGGTGGGCGCCGCGAACAGACCCTGCACGCCGTGTTCCTGCACCACCCGCCAATAGGCGCCGGCGTCCGGCGTTTTCACCGGTTTGCCTTCGAACATCACCGTGGTACAGCCGCCCAGCAGCGGCGCGTAGACGATGAACGAGTGGCCCACCACCCAGCCCACGTCCGAGCAGCCCCACCAGACTTCGCCGGCGCGCATGCCGTAGACCTGGCGCAGCGCGTACAGCAGCGCCACCGCGTGGCCGCCGTTATCGCGCACGATGCCCTTGGGTTTCCCGGTGGTGCCGGAGGTGTACATGATGTACAGCGGATCGGCGGCGTTCACCGGCACCGGCGCCGCCGGCGCGCTGCCGTCGACTTCCGCCCGCCAGTCCTTGAAGCCGGTGCCGGCCAGGTCCGCCGGGCCCGCGTCCCGTTGCAGCACCAGCACCGCGTCGACCTGATGCCGCGCCTGCTCCAGGGCGCCGCTGACCAGCGGCAGATAGGGGATCACCCGGTCGATTTCGACGCCGCAGGAGGCGGTCAGCAGCACCTTGGGTTGGGCGTCGTCGACGCGAATCGCCAGCTCGTGGGCGGCGAAGCCGCCGAACACCACCGAATGCACCGCGCCCAGCCGCGCGCAGGCGAGCATGGCGATGGCCGCTTCCGGCACCATCGGCAGGTAGATCACCACGCCGTCGCCCTTGCCCACGCCCAGGCGGGCCAGGGCGCCGGCCAGTTCTTCCACGCGCGCTTTGAGCTGGTTGAAGGTGAAGCGCTGCTGGCTGGCGGTGACCGGGGAATCGTGGATCAGGGCGAGCTGCTCGCCGCGGCCCTGTTCGATCTGATGGTCCAGCGCCAGGTAGCTGGTGTTGAGCACGCCGTCGCCGAACCAGCGGTGGGTGCCGTCCTGCAGGGTGTCCAGAATACGGGTGGGGGGTTGGTACCAGGCCACGGCCCGGGCCTGTTCGGCCCAGAAATCGTCGGCGTCTTGCCGCGCCCGCTGGTAGGCCTCCGCGTAACTCATGTTCCGCTCCTCGCCGTTGTCGCTGCTTGTTGTTATTCGCCGCGCCCGGGGGCGCTCAGGCTCATACAACCACGAAGCGGGCGGGGAGGCTATTCGACGAAGGAGGTAGGGGGCTTTGAGGTGGAGCGGGGTCTCTCCAGCCGGGGGCGCGGGTCTGTGTTCTGCCCTTCCGGGAACGCCGTGAACCCGTCCCTGGGGGCTCCCTGTCGAACGTCCTGTTCTCCAGGGTCCCGGAAGGGCCTAACACAGACCCGATCCGGGGGGGCATTCCGGTGCCCCGGGCCATAGCTGGCGCCGAACCTTTCAGCAAAGCCCAGAGTGTGGGAGCGGCACCTGTGGGAGCGGGCCCCGCCCGCGAAAGGGAGCGAAGCTCCCGGCAGGATTCCAGAGAGCTTTCTAACGGCAGCGTTAACAGCGTCTCTGGAATCCCGCCGGGTGGCTAGAAGCCACCCTTTCGCGGGCCAGGCCCGCTCCCACAAATCTAGCTTCGTAGCGCTGCTGGGTGGCTCGCTCCCGAGACCGAACCGGGCTACGGAGCCGCCAACCCTCCTCGCGCGAGGGTCAGGCGCCGCGGTTGCCGCCGCCGGAGCGGCGGGCGCGGCCGCCCTGGTTGGGGCGGCCGGAGCCGTTGCCACCGCCGCCCGGGCGACCGCCACCGCCGGAGCGCGCTCCGCTACCGGAGCGTTGGCCGCCGCCGGGCTTGTTGCCGCCGGGGCGGCCGCCACCACCGCCACGGGGGCGCTGGGGGGGCCGGGGCGGGCGGTCGTCGGCCGGCTCGGGGGCGGCTTTACTGGCGTCGAAGCCGGTGACTTCCCGGCGTTCGATGGGCGTTTTGATCAGCCGCTCGATGTCCTTGAGCAGCTTGCGGTCCTCGCCGCTGACCAGGGACACCGCCTGGCCGCTGGCGCCGGCACGGCCGGTGCGGCCGATGCGGTGCACATAGTCTTCCGCCACGTTGGGCAGATCGAAGTTGACCACCTGGGGCAGCTGGTCGATATCCAGGCCACGGGCGGCGATGTCGGTGGCCACCAGGGCGCGCACCTCACCGTTCTTGAAGCCGGCCAGGGCCCGGGTGCGGGCGCCCTGGCTCTTGTTGCCGTGGATGGCGGCGGCCTGGATGCCGGCGCTTTCCAGTTGTTTGGCGAGGCGGTTGGCGCCGTGCTTGGTGCGGGTGAACACCAGCACCTGGAACCACTGTTCGTCGTCGATCAGATGGGTGAGCAGGGCGGCTTTGTGGCTCTTGTCCACCGGCACCACCCACTGGCGCACCCGCTCGGCGGTGCTGTTACGCGGGCTGACGTCGATTTGCACCGGGTCGTTGACCAGGGTTTTGGCGAGACCGCGAATCTCGTTGGAGAAAGTGGCGGAGAACATCAGGGTCTGACGCTTTTGCGGCAGCACCTTGAGAATGCGGCGGATGTCGTGGATGAAGCCCATGTCGAGCATCCGGTCCGCTTCGTCGAGCACCAGGATTTCCAGGTTGTCGAAGCGCACCGCTTTTTGCTGGAACAGGTCCAGCAGCCGACCGGGGGTCGCCACCAGGACGTCCACGCCACGGCTGAGCTTGTCGATCTGCGGGTTGATCTTAACGCCGCCGAACACCACCGCGGAGCGCATCGCCGGCAGGTACTTGCCGTACAGGGCGACGCTTTCCGCCACCTGGGCGGCCAGCTCGCGGGTGGGGGTGAGCACCAGGGCGCGCACCTGGCGGGCCGGGGCGGGCGTGCCTTCACTGAGGCGCTGCAGCAGCGGCAGGGTGAAGCCGGCGGTCTTGCCGGTGCCGGTCTGCGCGGCGGCCATGGCGTCGCGGCCTTCCAGGACGGCGGGGATCGCCTGGGCCTGGATCGGTGAGGGTGTGGTGTAACCCTGCTCGGCAACAGCACGCAGCAGAGGATCAATCAATCCGAGGGAAGCAAAATCCATATGAAGTGTCTTTCAGAAAACAAGGAGGGCGTAGCCCGAAGGGCGGGCAAGCCTAACGGATTGTGGGGCTGGGTACGAGTGTTATTTGTCTGGCGCGCTTTTAGGTGGGGTGCTCCGTAGCCGGTGCGGTCTTGGTGTCCGGGCTCAGGACCCGCCGTGAATACGTCCCTTGTATCTTGATGAACGCCACTGACGAGTGGTGCGGGTTGTGGGAGCGGGCCCGGCCCGCGAAAGGCCGGCGAAACCGGCCGGCAGGATCC
>CAZKWA010000105.1:0-10419 GCA_964556345.1 uncultured Alcanivorax sp. | reverse complement strand
CCGGCGCGCTGGTGGGCATCGCCCTGGTGCTGTCGGCGGTGTTCGTGCCCATGGCGTTCTTCCCCGGCTCCACCGGTGCTATTTACCGGCAATTCTCGATCACCATTGTGTCCGCCATGGTGCTGTCGGTGCTGGTGGCGTTGATCCTGACCCCGGCGCTGTGCGCCACCATGCTGAAACCGATCCACGCCGAGCACCAGAAAAAGAAAGGCTTTTTCGGCTGGTTCAATCGTAATTTCGACCGCGCCAGCAGCGGCTACCAGAGCCGGGTGGAGAAGATCATCGGCCGTCGCGGCCGCTACCTGCTGATCTACCTGGCCATCGTGGCGGTGCTGGGCTTCACCTTCAGCCGCCTGCCCGGCGCCTTCCTGCCGGAAGAGGACCAGGGCATTCTGCTCACCCAGGTGCAGTTGCCGGTGGGCTCCACCCAGGAACAGACCATCGAAGTGCTGAAGAAGATGGAGCACTACTTCCTGGAAGAAGAAAACGAGGCGGTGCAGTCGGTGTTCACGGTGGCCGGTTTCAGCTTCGCCGGCCGTGGCCAGAACTCCGGCATCGCCTTCGTGCGTCTCAAGGACTGGGAGGACCGCGACCTCTCCGTCAACGGCGTGCAGCAGGTGATCGGTCGGGCCATGGGCTATTTCTCCGGTATCCGCGAGGCGATTATTTTCGCCCTCAACCCGCCGGCGATCCCCGCCCTGGGTACCTCCAGCGGCTTTAACTTGCAGCTGCAGGACCGTGGCGGCCAGGGCCACGACGCCCTGGTGAAGGCCCGCGACCAGTTGCTGGGCGCCGCCAATCAGCATCCGCTGTTGACCCAGGTGCGGTATAACGGCCTGCCGGACGCGCCCCAGTACCGCCTGGACGTGGACCGGCAGCAGGCCCGGGCCATGGGCGTGTCGCTGGCGGACGTCAACACCACCCTGTCGGTGGCGTGGGGCTCCAGTTACGTGAACGACTTCGTCGACCGGGGCCGCATCAAACGGGTCTATGTGCAGGCGGAAGCGCCCTACCGGATGCTGCCCGAGGACATGGACGACTGGTACGTGCGCAACGGCGTCGGCGAGATGGTCTCGTTCGGCACCTTCTCCAGCGGTGAGTGGACCTATGGGCCGCAACAATTGCAACGCTATAACGGCGTGTCGTCGATGAATATCCAGGGCAGCGCCGCCCCCGGCGCCAGCACCGGCGACGCCATGGCGGCCATGGCAGAGCTGGCCGGCGACCTGCCGGAAGGCTTCGGCTTCCAGTGGACCGGCCTCTCCTATCAGGAGCAGCAGGCCGGCAACCAGGCGCCGGCGCTGTACGCCCTGTCGTTGCTGGTGGTGTTCCTGAGCCTGGCGGCGCTGTACGAGAGCTGGTCGATCCCGTTCGCGGGGATGCTGATCGTGCCCCTGGGCGTGATCGGCGCGGTGGTGGCCGCCATGCTGCGCGGCCTGGATAACGACGTCTTCTTCCAGGTCGGCCTGCTGACCACCATCGGCCTGTCGGCGAAGAACGCGATTCTGATCGCCGAATTCGCCAAGGATCTGGAAGACGAGGGGCGCGCCCTGCTGGACGCCATCCTGGAAGCCACCCGCATGCGGCTGCGGCCGATCCTGATGACGTCGCTGGCGTTCGGGCTCGGCGTGACACCGCTGATGCTGAGCAGCGGCGCCGGCTCCGGCGCACGCAACGCGATCGGTACCGGGGTATTCGGCGGCATCACCGCCGCCACGGTGCTGGCGATCTTCTTTATCCCGCTGTTCTACGTGGTGGTGCGCCGCTTGTCCGGCGTGCCCTTGACCGGCAAGAAAGCCGATTCGAACAGCAGCCCATCAACGGAGGCGCGCGAATGAACCCGAAAGCCCTGACCGCGCTGCTCGCCACGCTGGCGATGACCGGCTGCACCCTGGCGCCGGATTACCAGCCGCCGGCGTCGCCGGTGCCGGACACCGTCGGCGACGGCGAGCACGGCGCCGATCAGCTGGTGCTGCCGGGCTGGGAGTCCCTGTTCCAGGACCCTCAGCTTCAGCAACTGATCCGCACCGCGCTGGACAACAACCGCGACCTGCGCTTGGCGCTGCTGGATGTGGCCGAGGCGCGCGCCCAGTACCGCATCGAAGGGTCGGCGCTGTACCCGGAGCTGTCCGTGGACGGGGACGGCAGCCGCCAGCGCCTGCCCGCGGACCTGAGCCAGACCGGCGACAGCGCGATCCAGACCCAGTACAGCGTGGGCCTGGGCGTGGCCGCCTACGAGGTGGACCTGTTCGGCCGCCTGCGCAGCCTGAAACAATCCGCCTTGCAGCAGTATCTGGCCACCGAGGAGGCGCGCCGCAGCGCCCACATTACGCTGGTGTCCGAGGTGGCCGCCGCGTACCTGACACTGCAGGCGGACCGCCGTAACCTGCGCATTGCCGAGGAAACGGTGGCCGCCCAGCAGGAATCCGTGGACCTGGTGAAAGGCCGCTTTGACCTGGGCCTGGGCTCGGAGCTGGCAGTGCGCCAGGCGGAAGCGGCGCTGCAAACCGCCCGCGCCAGCGAGGCGCGCTTCTCGCGGCTGGTGGCCCAGGACCGCAACGCCCTGGCGGTGCTGGTGGGCGCCCCGCTGCCGCCGTTGCCGGACCACCCGGCGGACGACCTGGGTAGCGAGCTCGCCAGCCTGCCGGAAATCCCCGCCGGGGTGTCCTCGGCGGTGCTGCGCCAGCGGCCGGATATCCAACAGGCGGAATACAACCTGAAAGCGGCCAACGCCAATATCGGCGCGGCGCGGGCGGCGTTCTTTCCGCGCATCACCCTGACCGGTTCCGCCGGCACCGCCAGCACCGAGCTGTCCGGCCTGTTCGACAGCGGCTCGGAAAGCTGGTCGTTCGCACCGAGTATTTCCCTGCCGATCTTCAACGGCGGCCGTAACCGGGCCAATCTGGACGTGGCCGAAGTGCGCCGCGACCAGAACGTGGCCCGCTACGAACAGACCATTCAGACCGCCTTCCAGGAAGTGGCCGACGCCCTGCAGGCGCGCGACGGCTTCCAGCAGCAGGAACAGGCCCAGAGCGCGCTGGTGGACGCCACCCGTCGCGGCCTGACCCTGGCGGAGGCACGCTACGAACAGGGCGCCGACGACTACCTGGCGGTGTTGGACGCGCGCCGCGAGCTGCTAAGCGCGGAGCAGGAACTGGTGTCGGTGCGGCTGCAGAAACTGTCCAACCGCATCACGCTGTATCGCGCCCTAGGCGGCGGCGTGTTGCCGAACCGGGCCGTGCTGGTGGGCCACGCCGACGGCGCCTGACCGCTGACGAACGTGGGCCCGCCCCGGCGGGCACTGGGACTTTGGCACGGCCTGTCTGCTACTTTGGCATGCCATGGCTTGAGGCGGCCGGCCTTTGCCTCTAGCGTTCCGGGGAACCCAGAAGAGACCGAGGAAAATCATGCGCCGCCATCTGCTTGCCCACCTGGCCGGGGCCGTCTGCGCCCTGCCCCTGACCGCCGCCGCGCAGGCCCCCGCCGACACCGGCCACGAACTGGAGGCGATCACCGTCACCGGCACCCGGCTGGAACGGGACCTGGCGGACCTGCCCGGCGCCGCCACGGTGGTGGACACGCAAGAGACCCAGCAGGGCCAACCCGGCCTGCAACTCGACGAAAGCCTGGCGCGGGTGCCGGGCCTCTACCTGCAGAACCGCTATAACTTCGCCCAGGGCCTGCGCCTGTCCAGCCGCGGCTTCGGCGCGCGGGCGCCGTTCGGGGTGCGTGGCCTGCGCCTCAACGTGGACGGCTTTCCGGAAACCCTGCCCGACGGCCAGTCCCAGGTGGACGCCATCGACCTGGACGCGCTGGATTCGGTCACGGTGTTACGCGGCCCGGCCTCGGTGCTGTACGGCAACGCCAGCGGCGGCGTGGTGGACATGACCACGCGCAGCGGCGCGGACCTGCTGTACCCGCGGCGCTTCAGCGTGGCCGGCGGCGGCGACGGCTACCGCAAGACCAACCTGCAAATAGGCGGTGCGGACGGCGGCAACCACCACTACCTGAGCCTCACCGGCCTGCGCTATCAGGGTCAACGCGAACAGAGCGAGATGGAAAAGTATCTGCTCACGTCGCGGGTGGGCCGGGCGCTGTCCGAGGACCGCGACCTGGAGTTGTTCTTCACCGCGATGGATACCCCGGTGGCCGAGGACCCGGGCGGCCTGACCCGCGCCCAGGTGGAAGAGGATCGGGATCAGGCGACACGCTTCTCAAACCTGCTCGATGCCGGCCAGAAAGTCACCCAGCAGCGCCTCGGCGTGCTCTACCGGGACCGCGGCCTGGGCGGTGAACTGCGCGCCCGCGCCTTCGTCACGCAACGGGATTTCACCCAGCAACTGCCCTTCCCCGGCAGCAGCCTGATCGACTATAAGCGGCTGTTTTACGGCGCTCGTCTGGAGTACACCGATCGCGTCCAGGCGTTCGGCCTGGGGCACCGCTTTCTGATCGGCGTGGACGCGGACCAGCAGCGCGACGACCGGGGGCGGCGCTCGGTGAACACCGACGGCCAGGTCACCGGCCTGACCGCCGACGAAGACCAGACCGCCACCGCCAGCGGTGTGTTCGTGCAGACCGACACCGACCTCGGCGACACCCTGACCCTGTCCCTGGGGGCGCGCGCCGACCGGGTGCGTCTGGACATCGACGACGACCTGCTCGCCGACGGCGACGACAGCGGCGACCAGGACTTCACCGAAAGCAGCTACAGCGCCGGCCTGAACTGGCGCTTCGCCCCCCGCCACAGCGTCTACGCCACCGCCAGCAACGCCTTCGAAACCCCGACCTTCACCGAGCTCGCCAACCCCTCCGGCGCCGGCGGCTTCAACCCGGACGTTGAGCCACAGAAAGCCCTCAACCGGGAGATCGGTGGACGCGGTCAGCTGGGCGACCGGCTGTTCTACGAACTGGCGCTGTTCCGTGTCGACGTCCGCGACGAGATCACGCCCTACGAACTGGGCGGGCGCACCTTCTACGACAACGCCGCCCGCACCCGCCGCGACGGCGCCGAGCTGATGCTGGAGCACCTCACCACCGACACCCTGACGCTGACCCTGGCCTACACCTACTCCGATTATCAGTTCGAACGGTTCTACGACGATCAGCAGGACCAGGACGTGAGCGGCAACCGCCTGCCCGGCCTGCCCCGCCACCATCTGTTCGCGGAAGCGGCCTGGCGCGGATACGACGGGCTGTTCCTGGTGGTGGACGCGCGGTACAGCAGCGATGTGTTCGCGGAAAACACCAATGAAACGGAAGTGGACGACTATGCGGTGGCCGGCCTGCGTGGCGGCAAGGCGTGGCGCCTGAACCGCGGCGAGCTGACCCTGCACGCGGGGGTGAACAATCTGTTCGACGAAGCCTACTTCAGCAACCTGCGCATCAACGCCAATAGCGACCGGCCTGATCCGGCGGACCGGGGCTATTTCGAACCGGCGCCGGGCCGGCACTTTTATGCCGGCGCGTCGTACGCCTGGTAAGTCTTGTGGGAGCGGGCCCTGCCCGCGAAAGGGTGGCTCTAGCCACCCGGCAGGATTCCAGAGACGCTGTTGGTGCTGCCGTTAGATAGACCTCTGGCATCCTGCCGGGAGCTTCGCTCCCTTTCGCGGGCGAGGCCCGCTCGCACAAAAACCACGGGTTCGCGGTTAAGACAATCTGGCCTCGTAGTGTGATCGGTCAGAGCGACAGTTTCTTGCGAATGTCGTCCGCGCTCTGTTTGGTCAGGTCCTTGTCGATCTCGCGGGCGACCGCGTCGCGGGTGGTGTGGTCGAGTTTGTCGCGCAGGGCGCCCAGAAAGCGCGGCTCGGCGACCAGAATGAAACGGTCGGCGCGGCCCTGCTCGTGGGCGTCCTTCATGTATCCGGCCACTTCCTTGGCGAAGAAGGCGGCGTGTTTGTCCGAGGTGGCCTGCTGATTGCCGGTGGCGCGCGGGTTGCCGTGCAGGGCACCACTGCCCTCGCTGCCTTTGCCGCCGGTGCGCAGGTCGCCGACGTGGGCCTGGCTTTCCGGGTGCTCGAGCTGGTCGATTTCCTTCATGGTGCCCACTTCGTGGGCGAATATCCGGGCGTGGGCGGCGTTACTGGCGACAATATAGGTAGTCATGGTGCCTCCTTTCGGCAATCACTGTGTGCCTGTACACAGCTTTGAGGGCCAGGGAGGCGCCCTTCAAGCACAATGGCGCGCGCCGATGTAAAAGAGGTTTAAGCGACCGGCACGCCGCGCGGGTCCTCGGAGCCGGAGCGCAACCGGAAGGTGCCCTCGCCGACAATCAGCAGGTTGTCGTTGTCGTCGTAGATGTCGACGGTGGAATTGAAAATGCGGTTGCCGCCGGCGCGTTTGGTGCCGATGGCGCGGATGTAGCCGGGGCCGGCCTGGCCGGTGAAGGTGGTGGTCATCGACAGCGTCAGCGCCTTGCGGATCCGGTCCGGGTAGGGGCACCAGGTGCCGGCGCAGGCGCCGGCCACGTCCAGCAGGGTGGCCAGCACGCCGCCGTGCACTCTGCCGCCCAGGTTGAGATGACGGTCGTCCACCCGCATGCCGACCACCACCCGGCCCTCTTCCCATTCCAGGAACTCCAGCCCCAGCAGGGCGGGGAAACCATGGCTGAACTTGGCGGTGGCCGTGGCCATGGTGTACGCCGGCGAGGCGCTACTGCTACTGCTCATTCACTGTCTCTCTCAGATGTCCCGGCCCTGCACCATCTGCCGGACTTGCTCGACCACTTCCTTAAGACGCGGGCCGAGGTTTTCGATCAGGATGCGGCGGCTCAGCCGCAGCGAGGAACCGCCGCAGTTGAACGGCACCACCTGGCCACCGTTGTCGAGGATCAACGGCACGCCCACGGCGCTCACATCCCGATTCCATTCACCGTCGGAGGTGACGAAGCCGTACTGCTCGTACTCCTTGAAGGCCCGTTCCAGGCCACGCTGGATATCCGGCCAGGCGTCCGGGTTCTGGGCGCGGATGGCTTCGTAGTACGGCTCGCGCTCCTTGGCCGGCAGCGCCGCCAGAAAGGCGCGGCCCACCGCGGAGGTGCCGATCGCCACCCGTGAACCCACGGTCAGGCGCAGCACCAGCGGGCCGGAGCCCTGACAGACCTGAATATAGGTCATGGAGGCGCCGTCCGGGGCACCAATCGCCACCAGGCAATCGGTGGCGTCGGAGAGCTCCTGCATGAACGGCCGGGCGATGTCGCGCACCCCTTCACTGGCCAGGTAGCGGTAGCCCAGGTCGAGCACGCCGGGGCCGAGCCGGTACTTTTCCAGGTTTTCCGCGTAGCGCAGATAACCCAGCTGGGTCAGGGTGGCGGTCATCCGCGACACCGTGGGGCGGGGGATATTGGTGCGCTTGGCCAACTCGGCGTTACCCAGGTATTCATCGGACGGACCGAAACAACGCAGGATTTCCAGACCGCGCGCCAGGGCGGTGACAAAATTACGGTCCTTGTCCGCGGACCCGTCCTTTCCAAGAGCGGCTCGTCGCATGTGGCAATTCCTCAGTTCAGGCTTCGGGATCGGCGGGTCCCGACGCTCTTGTCGATGGCATCGGGCCCGCCGTTGTTTTATTCGTCGCTTTTATAGTTGTGCATAAAGCCGGCAAATATATCAAAAACCCGTTTCACTTAGGAGGGCACGGGCGTTCTACCTTAGGCGAATCCGCCTTTTGGCGAATCAATGCTTCATACCGGGCAGGTTGAGCGAGGCGGTGTTGCCACCGTCCACCGCCAGCGCCTGGCCGGTGATGTAGCTGGCGTCGTCGCTGGCCAGGAACGCCATGGCCGCGGCGATTTCCTCGGGGCGGCCGTAGCGGCGCAATTCGCAGCGGCTGCCCAGCTTCTGTTCCTTGTTGTTGTCGCGGGCGTAATCGAACACCGGCTTGGTCATGCCGGTTTCGATCAGGCCGGGGCAGACCGCGTTGACGCGCACATTGTATTGCCCCAGGTCGCAGGCGGCGGTTTTGGTCAGGTTGATGACCGCGGCCTTGGAGGCGCTGTAGGCGTTGCCGCCGGCCCCGGAGCGAATACCGGCCACCGACGCGGTGTTGACGATGGCGCCGCCACCCTGGGCCTGCATGTGCTTGCCGACGGCGCGGATGAAGAACATCGGGCCCATCAGGTTGACCGCCAGGATCGCCTGCCAGGTTTCGGTGTCGCTGTCGGTGATGGTGGAATAGTCGCGGCCGGCGATGCCGGCGTTGTTGACCAGCGCGTGGAGGGTACCGTGGGAGGCGATCACTTCCTCGACCAGGGCGTTGACGGCCTGTTCGTCGGAGACGTCCACGGTGCGCAGGGTAGCCCGGGTGCCCTCGGGCAGGCCGGCGGCGGTTTCTTCCAGGCCTTCCTGGTTGCGGTCCACCAGTATCAGGCGCGCGCCTTCCTCGGCGAAACGGCGGGCGGCGGCGCGGCCGATGCCGCTGCCGGCACCGGTGATCAGGACGTTGCGCTGGTCGAAACGCTGCATGAGGGTCTCCTGGTGGGTTGTTTGTGCTTTTTTTGGAAGATGACACGAGCTGGACGGGTGGTCAAGATTTTGGAATGCTGTTTCACTAAATAGGTCGGGTCAGGACTCCGTAGCACGGCGCGGACTCCTGAAGGTGCCGGCCTCAAGAGGCGCTACGAAGCCCAACTTGTGGGAGCTTGCTTGCAAGCGAAAGGCCGGCCTTGCCGGCCGGCAGGATACCAGAGGCGCTGATTGTGCCGTTGCTGTGGGCTTGGGTTGCTGGCCCGTTCACTCGGGATGGGGCATCCTGGGGTGGTTTTTCAACTTGTGACTTTCAACTTGCGGTTGTTTGGTTCTAGCTTGCAGCTTGTCGCTTGAAGCTTGAGGCCGAGAGTTGTGTTTCGTTTTTTCGGGAGAGTGTTTCATGAAACATCTGGACCAGTTCTATATTAACGGCGGCTGGGTGAAGCCCAGCGGCGAGGCGAAGGCCCATGAGGTGATCAATCCGGCCACGGAGGCGTCCGAGGGCACGGTGTATCTGGCCGGCAAGGCGGATGTGGACGCGGCGATTCAGGCGGCGCGGGATGCGTTCGAGAGTTTCGCGGCGACGCCGCTGGAAGAGCGGCTGGCGATGCTGGAGAAGATCATGCAGGTCTATCAGTCGCGTCTGGACGATATGGCCGAGGCGATCAGCCGCGAAATGGGGGCGCCGCGCCACGGTCTGGCCGCCAAGGTGCAGGCGCCGATGGGTCTGGGCCATGCCAAGGCGACCCTGGGCGCGGCGCGGGAGTTTCCCTTCGAGCAGAAGCTGGGCCGCGCCAATGTGCGCCGCGAGCCGGCCGGGGTGTGCGCCCTGATCACGCCCTGGAACTGGCCGATGAACCAGGTGATGTGCAAGGTGGCGCCGGCCATCGCGGCGGGCTGCACCATGGTGCTCAAGCCCAGCGAGTTCGCGCCGCTGTCCGCCCATGTGCTGGCCGAGATCATCGACGAAGCGGGGCTGCCCAAGGGCGTGTTCAACATGATTTACGGCGACGGCGCGGAAGTGGGCCCGATGCTGTCCTCCGACCCGCGCGTGGACGTGGTGTCCCTGACCGGCTCCACCCGTGCCGGGGCCTCGGTGACCAAGGAAGCCGCCGATACCTTCAAGAAGGTGTCCCTGGAGCTGGGCGGCAAGTCCGCCAACATCATCCTGCCGGACGCGGATTTCGAGAAGGCCGTGAAGCACGGCGTGGCGTCGATGATGAACAACACCGGGCAGAGCTGTAACGCGCCGTCGCGGATGCTGGTGCCGGCGGACAAGCTGGCCGAGGCCGAGGCCATCGCCGTCAAGGTGTGCGAGAACCTGAAAGTGGGCGACCCGGCGGACAAGGAAACGCAGATCGGCCCGATCGCCAACGAGCGCCAGTTCAAGCGCGTGCAGTCGATGATCGAGAAGGGCCAGGCGGAAGGCGCCAAGCTGGTGTGCGGCGGCCCCGGTAAGCCGGAAGGCCTGGATAAGGGCTTCTACGCCCGCCCCACGGTGTTCAGCGAAGTGAACAACCAGATGCTGATCGCCCGCGAGGAGATTTTCGGGCCGGTGCTGGTGATCCTGCCCTACAAGGACGTGGACGACGCGGTGGCGATCGCCAACGATTCCGACTACGGCCTGTCCGGCTATGTGTACGGTGCCAACGAGGAGGACGCCGCCAAGGTGGCCGCCCGTTTGCGGACCGGCATGGTGCATCTGAACGGCGCGCAACTCGATCCGCCCGCTCCCTTCGGCGGCTACAAGCACTCCGGTGTGGGCCGCGAGTGGGGCGTGTACGGGCTCGAAGAGTTCCTCGAGGTGAAATCCGTCTTCTACAGCGCCTGAAACTCACCCCCTTGTGTGGGGTGGCCTTGTGGGAGCTTGCCTTGCAAGCGAAAGGCCGGCAAAGCCGGCCGGCAAGGTCCCATGGAGGGCTGTTTGTACTGCCGTTAGAAAGGTTTCTGGCGTCCT
>CAZKWA010000104.1:3815-10470 GCA_964556345.1 uncultured Alcanivorax sp. | reverse complement strand
GGTCGATCTCGTCGCGCAGGAAGAGGCGGATGTCGGTGGCCACCTGGTCGTTGCGGGAGCGGCCGGTGTGCAGCTTCTTGCCGGTGATGCCGATTTTGTCGGTGAGGCGCGCCTCGATGTTCATGTGCACATCTTCCAGCGCCACCGACCACTGGAACTCGCCGGCCTCGATCTCGGCGCGGATCTCGTCCAGCCCCTGAATAATGGCGTCGCGTTCCTCAGCGGTGAGCACGCCGGCTTCCGCGAGCATGGTGGCGTGGGCCTGCGAGCCCTGGATGTCCTGGCGGTACATGCGGCGGTCGAAGCCGACGCTGGCGGTGAAAGCCTGCACGAAGGCATCGGTGGACTCGCTGAAGCGGCCGCCCCAGAGTTGGTTTTGCTGGTTGTCGCTCATCTTGCTGCTCACGTCCGGCTTACGGGAATACGGGAATTGACAGGGCGCGCAGTATAGCATCGCCGGACGGTGGTATCGTAGCCGAAAGCGTCGAACCGCCCCGGACAACAAGAGCGCCCATGACCGAACCCCATAACAACGTGTTTCTCCCTGATCTGTGCACCACCCGCGCCGTGCTGGTGGTGGTGGTGGCGTCGGAGCTGATGGCCATCGTCATCAGCCTGGTGGCCGGTTACTTCGAGCCTTTCGGCTTCGAGCGGCTGGCGCTCACGTCCCTGTTCATTCAGTGGATCGCGCTGACGTCCGCGGCGCTGGTGTGCCAGTTGCGCGGCCGTCTCAACCGGCTGCCCCAGGCCTGGGCGGCGCTGGCGGTGGTCGGGCTGGTGGCGTTCGACACGCTGCTGTTCAGCCTGCTGGCGCGGGTGCTGATGTCCTGGGTGTCCGCCGCCGCCGTGCCGCCGCTGTGGCACTGGGACATTCTCGCCAATGTGCTGATCGCGGCGATCATCTCCGGCCTGGTGATGCGCTATTTCTATGTGCAGGAGCAGCTCCGGCTCAAGGACCGGGCGGAGCTGAAATCGCGCATCCAGGCGCTGCAGTCGCGCATCCGGCCGCATTTTCTGTTCAATTCCATGAACATCATCGCCACCCTGATCCGCATCGACCCGGACGCCGCCGAGCAGGCGGTGGAGGACCTGTCGAGCCTGTTCCGGGCCAGCCTCAAGGACAGCGGCAGCGAGGTCAGCCTGGCCGAGGAACTGGCCCTGTGCGAGCGCTACATCCGCATCGAGCAGCTGCGGCTGGGGGAACGTCTGGGGGTGGAATGGGGCATTGAACTGGATCCCGATTCCGTCGCTTTGCCGCTTTTGACGTTGCAACCCTTGCTGGAAAATGCCATCTATCATGGCATCCAGCCGCTTACCGAAGGGGGCGTGGTGCGCATCGCCGCCGCCGTCGAGCAGGGTCGGGTGGTGCTGCGCGTCAGCAATCCGAAACAAGATGGCGCCAGTGACCATCAGGGCAACCGGATGGCGCTGGATAATATCCGCCACCGCCTGGAGGCCCTGCACGGTCCCAGCGTGGAAGTGGTGGCCCGTTCGCAACAACAACAGTACGAAATTGAAATCAGCTACCCGCTCCAATAAAAGAATGGGGTGAATAAGAAGAAGGGGAACCCATGGACGACATCGCGAAAATGAAGGTCCTGGTTTGCGACGACGAGGCCCTGGCCAGAATGCGCCTCAAGCGTCTGGTGGAGATGGCGAACATGGAAGTCAGCGCGGAAGCCGCCAGCGGCCGCGAGGCGGTGGAAAGCGCCGGCCGGCTGCGCCCGGACGTGGTGCTGATGGACATTCGCATGCCCGACATGGACGGCCTGGAGGCCGCCGCCCATCTGGACAAGATGGAGAACCCGCCGGCGGTGATTTTCTGCACCGCCTATGAAGAGCACGCCCTGCAGGCGTTCCGCGTGCACGCCGTGGACTACCTGCTCAAACCGGTGGGCGCCCAGGATCTCAAGCGCGCGCTGGACAAGGCGCGCGCCCTGAACCGGGTACAGATCGCCGAGCTGAGCCACAAGATGGCCGCCAACCAGACCGGCCGCCGGCGCCACCTCAGCGCCCGCACCCACCGGGGGCTGGAACTGGTGCCGGTGGAGGAAGTGCGCTATTTCCAGGCCGACCAGAAATACGTGGCGGTGCACCACGCCACCGGTTATGTGTTGATCGACGAGCCGCTCAAGGCCCTGGAAGACGAATTCGCCGATCTGTTCGTGCGCATCCACCGCAGCACCCTGGCGTCACTGCACTTTATCGAAAGCCTGGAATGCTCCCGCCAGGGCCGCTTCGAAGTGCGCCTGCGCGGCGTCGATCAGCCACTCAACGTCAGCCGCCGCCACATGCCCGGCCTGCGCCGCGCCCTCGTCAAACGCGGCTAAAAAGACAGTTGATAGTTGATAGTGGACAGTTGATAGCGCGCGATTGGGCGCCCTGCCGGCTTCTTGATGGGTGCCCGCGACGGGACGACGGAGCCGGCCGCTACGCTTAAACCTCTCTACCCGGTGTTTTCGCTTTTAGCTATCAACTGTCAACTATCCACTGTCAACTGGCGCCGTCGTGTTCGGCGGAGCAAACGTCTTTCCGTTACACTAGGCTCTCTCTATTCCCCGCCCAGGAGCTTCCATGTCCCGCGAGATTTTGCGCATCGCTACCCGTTCCAGTCCTCTGGCCATCTGGCAGGCGGAGTACGTTCAGAAGCGGTTGGAGGCTCTGCATTCGGGGTTGCGCGTGGAGCTGGTGCGCATCAAGACCCAGGGCGACAAGATTCTGGATACGCCGCTGGCGAAGATTGGCGGCAAGGGGTTGTTCGTCAAGGAGTTGGAGGAGGCGATGATGGACGGCCGCGCCGATATCGCCGTGCACTCCATGAAGGATGTGCCCATGGAGCTGCCCGAGGGCATGGCGCTGCCGGTGATCTGCGAGCGGGAAGACCCCCGTGACGCCTTCGTGTCCAACCACCACGACAGCCTGATGGGGCTGCCCGAGGGCGCCCGGCTGGGCACCTCCAGCCTGCGCCGCCAGTCCCAGGTGCTGGCCAACCGGCCGGATCTGAAGGTGTCCAGCCTGCGCGGCAATGTGCAGACCCGCCTCGGCAAGCTGGACGGCGGGGAGTTCGACGCCATCATTCTCGCCTCAGCGGGCCTCAAGCGCCTGGAAATGCACGACCGCATCCGCTACGACATGCCGCCGGAAGAATCCCTGCCGGCGGTGGGCCAGGGCGCCGTGGGCATTGAGTGCCGCGCCGACGACGTCGATACCCAGGCGCTGCTGGCGCCCCTCAATGACGCCCTCACCTGGGACCGGGTCACCGCCGAGCGCGCCATGAACCGGCGTCTGGAAGGGGGCTGCCAGGTGCCGATCGCCGGTTTCGCGCTGCTCGAGGACGACGGCCGGCTGTGGCTGCGGGGGCTGGTGGCCAGCGAGGACGGCGTCACCGTACTGCGCGCCGAGGACCGCGCGCCCCGCGCCGACGCCCGGGAGCTGGGCATCGGCATCGCCGAATCGCTGCTGGAACAGGGCGCCGACCGGATTCTGCGCGCCCTGTACGACCGCGCATGAGCCGCCGGGTGGTGGTGACCCGCCCCGCCGGTCAGGGTGAGCCCCTGGTGGCGAGGCTGGAAAACGACGGCCACCGCGCCTGGGCGGTGCCGGCGCTGGAGATCGAGCCGCTGGCGCTGGCCGACGCCCACCGCCGGCTGCTGTTTGACCTGGACCTCTACCACGCGGTGTTTTTCGTCAGCGCCAACGCCGCGCACCACGCCTTGAACGCCTTCGCCGACCTCTGGCCGCAGTGGCCGGTGGGGGTGCACTGGCTGGCCGTGGGCGAATCCACCGCCGCGGTGATCCGCGAGGCCGGGCTGACCCCGGAATACCCCAGCAGCGGCTTCAATTCCGAGGCGGTGCTGGCGTTGCCCTGTCTGGCGTCGGTGGCGGAGAAGCGTATTCTGATCTGCCGGGGCGACAGCGGCCGCGACTGGCTGGCGGCGCGGCTGCGCGAGAAAGGCGCGGCGGTGGACGTGGTGCCCTTCTACCGGCGCCATCCGGCCCCGGGCCGCCACTGGCCCGAGGGCGCGGATACGGTGATGATCACCAGCGTGGAGGGCTGGCGTGCCCTGGCCGCCCTGGTGCCCGCCGACGCCACGGTGATCGCCGCCGGGAAGCGGGTGGCCGCCGCCGTGGGCGAGCGCCACCCGGGCCCGCTGGTGGTGGCCGCCAGCGCCCACGACAATGACATGCTGGCCGCCGTGCCATCGCCTTGACGGAACCCCCGTATGATGGTGGCGGGGTGACACCGGGTTGGACGGCGCCGGCCGCGCTCTTTATCGTCTATACAGCCCACTGTCAGTCACCACGGGAACGACCGGGACCATCCGCCGCCGGCGGACACTAAGAAAAGGGAGACCCCATGACGCACCGCGCTTTCCCCCGCCAACAGGGTTTGAGCCTCTGGCCGCTGCTTATCGTGCTTATTGTCCTCGCCGCTCTGGCCGCCGCCGGCTGGTGGGGCTGGCAACAGTGGCGAGTGTTGGAGCAGGACCGCCAGGCCCGGCAGGGCGAGATCAGCGACCTGCGCGGTGAACTGAACCGGGAGTCCCAACGCCGCGATCAAGCGCTCAAGGAAATACGCGAGTCCCAGGACCGCATCGAGGCCGCCCGCGCCCGTGACCGCGAAGCCCTGGCCGATGTCCGCCAGGGCGGGCAGCGCCTGTGGCTGATCAACGAAGCGGAATCCCTGGCCGCCCTGGCCGGCCAGCGCCTGATGCTCACCGGCGACGCGGACGCCGCGCGCCGGCTACTGCGGGCCGCCGACCAGACCCTGGCGCGCCTGGACGACCCCCAGGCGCTGCCGGCGCGCAAGGCCCTGGCGGAGGACATGGAGAAACTCAACGGCGCCCGCCAGGTGGACGTGGAAGCCATGGTGCTGCGTCTCGGCGCCCTGCAGGCGCTGGTGCCGGAGCTGGCGGTGCCGGAACGCCAGGCGCCGCCCGCCGAGGAGACCGGGGAGGACGCCGGCTGGTGGCCGCGTCTGCTCAGCCACCTGCCGGTGACCGTGCGTCGCCACGACGGCGAGGTGCCGCTGCCGCTCACCGAAACCCAGGCGGCCACCGTGCGCCTGACCCTGGACGCCAGCCTGCAACAGGCGCAGCTGGCGTTGATGCAGCGCCGGGTCAAAGCCTACCGCCAGGCCCTGGATAACGCCTCCGCCATGCTCGACCAGTGGTTCCAGGAAGATCAGGGCCGGGTGCGGCAGATGCGCGCCGCCCTGGAGGAACTGGGCGGCCAGCAGGTGGAGCAGGCGTTGCCGGACATCGGCGCCGGCCTGGACGCGGTGCGAGGCCTCAAGCGGGACCTGCTCAAAGGTAGTGGAGGGGAGGCCGACCGATGAAAAAAGCCCTGCTGCTTATCGTCGTCGTGCTGCTGGCGGCCACCTTCCTGGGCCGCTGGATGGCGGCCGATTCCGGCTATTTGTTGGTGATTCGCGATCAATGGCGCCTGGAATCCACGCTCGGCTTCGCGGTGCTGGCGCTGATTCTGGGCGCGGTGGCCCTGGTGATTCTGACACTGCTCGGTAACCTGGCCTGGAATCTGGCGGAACCGGTGCGCGCCACGCGGCGCTTCCGACGCGGGCTGGCCCGCCGCCGCCTGAAAAGCGGTTTTATTCTGCTGATGGACGGCGAGCTGGACAAAGCCGAGCGCCTGCTCACCGCCGCCGGCCGTGAAGGCGACTGGCCACTGGTGGCCTGGCTGCTGGCGGCGGAATGCGCCCGCCAGCGCGGTGACGGCGAAGCCCTGGAAGACTACCTGCGCAACGCCGCCCGCAGCCGTCGGGGCGAGACGTTCAGCGGCCTGATGCGCGCCCGCTTCGCCTTGGATGACGGCCGCCCCGACGCCGCCCACCAGGAACTGAAAGATCTGGTGGAGCAGGCGCCGGGCAACAAGCGCGTGCTGGCGCTGTACGCCGACGTGCTGGAACGCGAGCGCGACTGGCCCGCCCTGTGCGCCCTGGCGCCCCGGCTGCGCCGCTCGCTGGGCGACCCCTACGCCGCCCGCCGTGAGCGCCGCGCCTGGTTGGCACGCGTGCAGCAGCTGGCGCAGAAGCCGGGCTTCAACGACGGCGACAGCCGTGCCCGGGAACTGCGCGATCTCTGGAAGCAGGTCCCCACCGCGCTCAAGCAGGATCCGGCCATGGTGGCGCGCTATGCCGGTTTCCTGGCGCAGCTCGGCGAGGGGCGCCGCGCCTTGTCGCTGGTCAAGGAGCAGTTGGAGCGGGATTGGGATGACCGCCTGCCGCCGGTGCTTGAGGCCATCGACGATGTGTCCCCGGACGAGCTGTTGCAGAACCTGGAAAAATGGCTGGTCAACCGTCCTGGCAACGCGGCGGTGCTGGTCACCGCCGGGCGCGTGGCGCTCAAGGCGCGGCTGTGGGGCAAGGCGCAGAACTTCTTCGAGGCGGCGGCCAATTCCAGCCAGAGCGCCACCGCCCTGGCGGAGCTGTCGCGGCTCTATCTGGCGCTCGGCGACCAGGTGAAGGCCGCCAAGGTGCTGGAACGCCGCGTCGCCGAACTCGACGGCCAGCTCCCGGACCTGCCGTTGCCCTGATTGGGCTGGTGGTTCAGGGCACGGGCCGGTTCTCTGGGCAGATTCCACCGCCCCGGGTTATCGCCGCTGCCGAACCTTTCTACGAAGCTCGGATTGTAGGAGC
>CAZKWA010000104.1:0-3805 GCA_964556345.1 uncultured Alcanivorax sp. | reverse complement strand
GCTGTTTGTGCTGCCGTTAGAGATGTCTCTGGGATCCTGCCGGGGCTTCGCTCCCTTTCGCGGGCGGGGCCCGCTCCCACAACCCCGGCTACGGAGTCCGGAGTTCGGTGGCGATCTGCTCGGCGACCGCCTGCCAGGCGGCGTCGAGCCGGGTGACCAGCTCCGGGTAGCCGTCCTGGTTGAGCGGGCGGGTTACGTCGAAGCGGCCGCTTTTCTCCCCACCTTTCTCTTGTCCGCGCTGGTCACCCAGGTAGTGCCACTGGCCGCTGATGCGGGCATCGCCGTCCGCGGTGCCCTGGAAGCGGGTCACGCTCACCGTCAGCCGGCCCCCGGCGGGCATACCGGCGGCCGCCAGGTGGTGGCGCAGGGCGCGTCGCAGCTGGCTGGGCAGGGGTTCGGCCCAGAGGTGCCGGCGGGCGGCGTGCACCGAGGTGGGCGCGGTTTCCACCACCACGCCGGCCTGGTCCAGGTAGCCGGCGAGATCCACCTCAACGCGGGGCAGGCGACTGGATGCGGCGGGTTCGCCGGCGGCGGGCAGCAGGTAGCTGTATTCGCTGGCCGGGCCGCCGCTGGCGCAGGCGCCGAGCAGGGCGCTGATCGCCAGCAACAGGGCGGCGAGGGGCGGCGCGGCGACGGGCAGGGGGAAACGCTTAGTCATGGGGCTGGGCCTTCGGCACGGGATCCGCCGGCGGATCGTGTTGGAAGATCAGAGCATTGGGTTGCTGACGCAGGGTACGCAGCACCGGCTCCACATCACGCAATACTTTTTCCAGGCGCTGCAGGGTAGCGCCGATCTGGCGTCCGTCCCCACCGGCCGAGAGACCGTCGAGGGTCTCTTCCAGGGCGGACAGGGTGTCGTTGAGACGGCCGGGCAGGCGCTGCATGTCCGAGCCGCCGAGCAGTTTTTCCAGCCGGTCGGCGGTGGCGGCGATCTCCTGCAAGGCGCCTTCCGAGGCGACCAGGTTGCGGTCCAGGCCCTCGGCGATGTCCTGCAGCGGCAGGCCGTTGAGGGTCTCCAGGAGTTGGGCGATCTGTCCTTCGATCTGCGCCAGGCCGCCGGACACGGTGGGGAACACCGGCACGTCTTCAAAGCGTTCGTTCTGGTAGGGCGGGGCGTTGTCATGCACCTGCACGTCGACGAACAGCGCGCCGGTGAGCAGGTTGCCGGCTTTCAGGCTGGCGCGCAGACCGCGCTGGAACATCCGGTCCAGCCGCTGGCGCCACTCGTCCAGCGGCACGTCGCCCTCGCCGGCGATGCGCTGGGGCTCGATGCGGATCAGCACCGGAATCGAAAAACGGCTGAGTGAGTCCGGCTGGTCGGCGGTGAACCGCCAGGGCACCTGTTCCACGGTGCCGACCCGCACGCCCCGGTATTCCACCGGCGCGCCCCGGCGCAGGCCGCGCACGGTGTCCGGCACCAGCAGCACGTACTCCAGGTATTGGTCGAACAGGCCGCGGCGGGCCGCTTCCTGGTCCGGGTAGAGGGTGTATTCGCGGCCGTCTTCCACCGGGGTGCCGGCGGGCATGGTGTCGTCGGGCACACCGAAGGAGACGCCGCCGCCGAGCAGGGTCTCCAGGGATTGCAGATTGACCTGGAAGCCCTGGGTGTCGAGCTGAAAGCCGACCCCGGAGACGCTCCAGAAGCGGGTGGTGTCGGTGACCAGCACATCGTAGGGCTGCTCCACGAAGATGCGGTGGCGGATGCGCTTTTCATCGGCCAGGAATTCGGTTTCCACCACCCGGCCCACGGTCAGGCTGCGGAAGGTGATGGGGTCGCCGGTGGTGACGCTGTTGCCCGGTTCGCTGAACAGCGTCAGGTACAGCCCTTCGGCGCCGGCCTCGGTGACCGGTGGCTGGTCCTCCACCGTGAAGCGGCGCTTCTTTTCATCGCTGTCGCCGGGCAGCAGCTCGATGTAGGCCCCGGACAATACCGTGCCCAGGCCGCTGATGCCCTCGCGGCCGATGCGCGGCTTGACCACCCAGAAGCGGGTGTCCTCGTTGAGCATGCGGTCGCTGCCGTCCTGCATGCGGGCGGTGATCAGGGTGTGCTGGAGGTCCTCGGACAGGGACACGGACTCCACCGTGCCCACCTTCACGCTGCGGGTCTTGATCGCGGTCTTGCCCGCCTCTATGCCTTCCGCGTCCTCCATCTTCAGGGTGATGGTGGGCCCCTGGCTGGACAGGTGATCGAAGGCCAGCCACAGGCCGATCAGCAGGGCGGCCAGCGGGATCAGCCACACCGGCGACAGGCGGGGCAGGGTTTCGGCGATGGCGCGGGAGGGCTTGGAAGTCATCGTTCTGCCGTTGTCGAGGTTGTGGATGGCGCCGGTTCGGGCGGCGCGTCACCGGGCTGCTGGCGGTCCCAGAGCAACCGCGGGTCGAAACTGAAGGCGGCCAGCATGGTCAGCACCACCACGGCGGCGAAGGCAACGCCGCCGGGGCCCGGGGTGATCGACATCAGGTTGCCGAGGCGCACCAGGGCGACCACGATGGCGACCACGAACACGTCGATCATAGACCAGCGCCCCACCCATTCGGTGAGCCGGTAGAGCCGCATCTGGGTTGTCATATCCAGCGGCGCGTCGCGGCGGGCCGCCAGACACAGCCAGGCGAGCGCCATGATCTTGCCAAAGGGTACCAGAACACTGGCGGCGAAGATGATCAAGGCGATCGGCCAGTCGCCGTGGGCGAGGAACTGCAGGACGCCGGAAATAATGGTCGACGGCTGGGTGTTGCCGAGACTGGTGGTGACCATGATCGGATAGAGGTGCGCCGGGAAACAGAACAGGGTAGCGGCGATCAGCAGGGCCCAGGTGCGCTGCAGGCTGCCCGGCTGGCGCCGGTGCAGGACGCCGCCGCAACGCTGGCAATGGCGATGGGCGTCGGCGCGTTGCAGCTGGCCGCACTGCTCGCAGCCGATCAGCCCCTGTTCGCCGGCGGTGAGCCCGGCCTCGGTGCCCGGCGGCGCTTGCGGCGGCCCGGTGAGCCGCACCCACAGCGCCAGCGGGTGCAGCCGCTGCACCGTCACCAGCAGCGCCAGGGCGAAGCCGGAAAACGCCCAGAAGCCCGGCTTCAGGCTGACCTGGGCCATGCCGGCGATCTTGATCAGGCTGACCAGGGCGGCGATGGCGAACACGTCGGCCATCATCCAGGGGCGCCAGCGGGGCAGGGCGCGTACCAGCATGGCCGTGCCGGGCAGCGGCGCGGTCCGTGCCAGGCTGGCGTGCACCCAGAGCAGGGCGCCGAGAAAGCAGGCCGGCACCACCACGATGGTGGCGAACACCACCACCGCCAGGGCCGGGTGATGGAAGGCGGCCAGCTGGGTGGCGGCGTCCAGCAGCCCCATCTGGTCGCTAACGCCGTTCTTTTCGAAACGTATGTAGGGAAACGCCAGCGCCACGGCGAGCAGGATCAGGGCGCTGGCCGCCAGGGCCGGGCTGGCCTGGTCGTTGACGGTGTGCCGCGCCAGGGGATGGCGGCAGCGTGGGCAGCGCACCCATTCGCCAGGCGCCGGCGGCGCCACCGACAGAATCAGGTCGCATTGTGGGCACGGCACCAGGGTGTCGGAGGGCTGTCGGCGGGCTTCTTCCATGGGGTAACCGTCGATGAACGATGGCTCATTGTGCCGACCGGTGGCAATCTGCCGCAAGCAGGACCTGGGATCCGGAGCGCCCTGTGGGAGCGGGCCCTGCCCGCGAAAGGCAAGCGCGGCTTGCCGGCAAAGGTTGCCCCGCAGGATTCCAGAGACCTTTTAAAGCGACTTGTTAACGATGTCTCTGGGATCCTGCCGGCCGGTTGCACCGGC
>CAZKWA010000103.1:0-10869 GCA_964556345.1 uncultured Alcanivorax sp. | reverse complement strand
CCTTCCGGGACCCTGGAGAACAGGACGTTCGACAGGGAGCCCCCAGGGACGGGTTTACGGCGTTCCCGGAAGGGCAGAACACAGACCCGCGTCCCCTGCTGGAGAGGACTTTCCCTCGAAGAAGCGATCAATAAGTAACCATTGGTTAACTTTGTTACTTCCTGGAAGTTGACAGGGACGGGGGCGCTGCTAGTCTGTCGCTGACTGTTCAGAGAGAAATCATCATGACTGTAGCCGCCGCCACGCCCCTGTCCGAAGCCGCCCCAAACGCCGTACGCCACGACTGGCACCGCGGTGAAATCGAAGCCCTGTTCACCCTGCCGTTCAACGACCTGGTGTTCCGGGCCGCCGCCGTGCACCGCCAGTACTTCGACCCCAACGCGGTGCAGGTCAGCACCTTGCTGTCGATCAAGACCGGTGCCTGCCCGGAAGATTGCAAGTACTGCTCCCAGTCCGGTCACTACAACACCGAACTGGAGAAGGAAAAGCTGCTCGAGGTGGAGCGGGTGCTGGAAGAGGCGCGCGCCGCCAAGGACAACGGCGCCTCGCGCTTCTGCATGGGGGCCGCCTGGCGCAGCCCGCGCGCCAAGGACATGCCCTATGTGCTGGACATGGTGCGCCAGGTGAAATCCCTGGGCCTGGAAACCTGCATGACCCTCGGCATGCTCGACGAAGGGCAGGCGCGAAGCCTGGCCGAGGCCGGCCTGGACTACTACAACCACAACCTGGATACCTCGCCGGAATACTACGGCCAGGTGATCACCACCCGTACCTACAGCGACCGTCTCACCACCCTGGCCAATGTGCGCGACGCGGGCATGAAAGTGTGCTGCGGCGGCATCGTCGGCATGGGCGAGAACCGCAACGACCGGGTCGGCCTGCTGCAGCAGCTGGCCAACCTGCCGGAGCATCCGGAGTCGGTGCCGATCAATATGCTGGTCAAGATCGAGGGCACGCCGCTGGCCGATGTGGACGACCTGGACCCGTTCGAGTTCGTGCGCACCGTGGCGGTGGCGCGGATCCTGATGCCGAAGTCCTACGTGCGGCTGGCCGCCGGGCGCCAGGAAATGAACGACGAGGCCCAGGCCCTGTGTTTCATGGCCGGCGCCAACTCCATGTTTTACGGCGAGCGCCTGCTGACCACCGACAACCCGGAAGCCAGCCACGACCACCAGTTGTTCAAGCGCCTGGGCATCCATTCCCTGGACCCGCGCCACGAAGCCTCCGACGAGGCCCACGAGGAAGCGCTGCGCCAGCAGGTGGCGGAAAACGAGGCGGCGCAGAACGGCCTGTACCACGATGCGCTGGCGTACAGTGGACAGTCCAAGCGCGGCGCCAAGCACGTGCTGGATAAGGACACCGGCCGCCCCGCCCACCGGAAGGCGGACGCCTGAATCGCGCGGAGTCACCCCTTGGCTTTCGATCTCACGGCGCGCCTGGATGAGCGGCGCGCCCGGCAGCGCTTTCGCCAGCCGACGCTGATGGACGGCCCCTGCGGCCGCACGGCCGTGGTGGACGGCCGTGAGTACCTGAATTTCTGCTCTAACGACTACCTGGGCCTGGCCAATGACCCGGACGTGGTGGCGGCGTTCCGTGACGCCGCCGATCGCTGGGGCGTGGGCAGTGGCGCCTCCCATCTGGTGTGCGGGCATCAGCGTCCGCACCAGATGCTGGAAGAGGCCCTGGCGGCTCATACCGGCCGGGAGCGGGCGTTGCTGTTCTCCACCGGCTATATGGCCAACATCGGCGCCATCACCGCCCTGGTCGGCAAGGGCGACGCCGTGTTCCAGGACCGCCTTAACCACGCTTCCCTGTTGGACGCGGGTCTGCTCAGCGGCGCCCGCTTCCGGCGCTTCGCCCACAACGACGCCGATGTCCTGGCCGCGCAATTGGCGCGCAGCGACGCCGGGCGCAAGCTGGTGGTCGCCGACGGCGTGTTCAGCATGGACGGCGATCAGGCACCCCTGGCCGCCTACCTGGACGCCTGCGAGGCCGGCGACGCCTGGCTGATGGTGGACGATGCCCACGGCCTGGGCGTGCTGGACGGGCAAGGCCGCGGCACCGCCTTCGCGCAAGGGGTCAACGAACGGGTGCCGGTGTACATGGGCACTCTCGGTAAGGCCCTGGGGACCGCCGGCGCCTTCGTGGCCGGTTCCAATGAGCTGATCGAAACGTTGATTCAATTCGCCCGCACCTACGTCTACACCACCGCCATGCCCGCCGCCGTGGCCGCCGCCACCCTGGTCAGCCTGGACAAGGCGCGCCGCGAGCCGGAACGCCGCCAGCACCTGGCCGCGCTAATCGAACGGTTCCGTCGCGGCGCCGCCGAGCTGGGCTACGCGCTGATCGATTCCGACACCCCCATCCAGCCGCTCCTGATCGGCGACGACGGCGCCGCCCTGGCGCTGAGCCGCGCCCTGGCGGAGCGCGGCGTGCTGGTGTCCGCGATTCGCCCGCCCACCGTGCCGGAAGGCCAGGCGCGCCTGCGCGTGACACTTTCCGCCGCCCATCAGGAGGCGGACGTGGATCGGTTGCTGGACGCTCTGGAGGCTAACCCATGCCGCGTCTGATCCCGTTCCATAACACCTACAAAGCCACCGGCGTCAGTGAAGACCAGGCCCAGGACATCGTGCTGATCCACGGCTGGGGCCTGCACGCCATCGTCTTCGATGACATCGTGCCGGCGCTGCTGGAGCGTTTCCGGGTGACGGTGGTGGACCTGCCGGGGATGGGGCAGAGCCCCCTGCCCAACGACCCCTACACCCTGGATTTCCTGGCCGGGCAGGTCGCCGCCGTGATGCCGGAGCGCGCGCATTTGCTGGGCTGGTCCCTGGGCGGGCTGGTGGCGTTGCGGCTGGCGCTGGATCACCCGGACCGGGTGCAATCCGTGGTCACGGTGGCCACCACGCCGCGCTTCACCGCCGCCGACGACTGGCCGGCGGCGATGAAGCCGGACATCTTCGATGCCTTCGAGCAGATGTGCCGCGAGGACTACGAAGGCACCCTGGTGCGTTTCCTGGCGCTCAACTGCAAGGACGCGGAAAGCATGCGCCAGGACGTGGCGCGGCTTAAGGACATTCTCTATTTCTGCGGCCTGCCCGCCCACCGTGCCCTGCGCGAGGGGCTCGCCATCCTGCGCGACACCGATCTGCGCGGCGACCTGGCGGCGCTCGTGATGCCGTTGCGGATGGTTTTCGGCGAGCGTGACAACATCGTGCCGGCGGCGGCCATGGCCGCCGTCGAGCCGCTGCTCAACGACCGGGGCGACACCGCCCTGATCGAGCAGGTCGCCCATGTCCCCTTCCTCTCCGCCCCCGACACCTTTACCCGGGCCGTTTATGACTTCTATCGCCGACACCAGCTCATTGATGGATAAGGCGGCGGTGGGCGACCGCTTCGGTCGCGCCGCGCCCAGCTACGACGCCCACGCCGGCCTGCAGTTGGCTTGCGCGCGCAGCCTGCTGGACATGGCGCCGGCGGCGCTGCCGGACAACCGCGCCCTGGAGCTGGGCTGCGCCACCGCGCCGTTGGCCCGGCATCAGCAGAGTCGCTGGCCGGACAGCCATTGGCTGGCGGTGGACCTGTCGCCGGCGATGCTGGCGGAAGCCCAGGCGCGCGGGCGCACCGGCGAGCGCTTCCAGCCGCTGTGCGCGGACGCCGAGCGGCTGCCCCTGGCCGATGCGAGCCGGGGCCTGGTGTATTCCAGCTTCGCGCTGCAATGGTGCGTGCCGGAGCGGGCCATGGCGGAAGCCGCCCGGGTGCTGGTGCCCAACGGCCACCTGCTGCTGGCGGTGCCGCTGGCCGGGTCGCTGCACGAGCTGCGCGACAGCTGGGCCGCCGCCGACGGCGAACGTCGCCCGCGCCTCAACCGCCTGCCCGCGGAGGCCGACTGGCGCCGGGCGCTAAGCGGCGCCGGCCTGGTCCCGCAACAATGGCGACGAATGACGTTCACCGAGCATTATGCGGACGTCAGAACCTTGGTCCGCGCCTTCAAGGCCACCGGCGTCGATCATGTCCAGGGCGGCGCCACCGGCCTCACCGGCAAGGGCGCCTGGCGCGCCCTGTGCGAGGCCTACGAGGCGCGCCGCCAGCCGGCCGGGCTGCCGCTGACCTGGGACGTGTTGTTCCTCGAGGCCGTGAAAACGTCCGGCCCGCATTAACCAAGAAGGGATCCCATGGCTGACACCGCGCAACCCGAACGTCCTCCTCTCCCCGTTCTCAAGGGCGTGTTCTTCATCACCGGCACCGACACCGAGGTGGGCAAAACCTGGGTCAGCTGCCGGCTGCTGGAACGTGCCCGGGACGCGGGGCTGAGTTGCTACGGCCTGAAGCCGATCGCCGCCGGCTGCGAGGACACCGCCGACGGGCTGCGCAACGAGGACGCGGTGAATCTGATGGCGGCGTCATCGATGACGCTGCCCTACGACCTGGTCAACCCGGTGGCGCTGAAGGCGGCCATCGCCCCGCACATCGCCGCCCGGCAGGAGGGCCGTCGTATCAGCCTGTCGCAACTGGCCGGCTATGTGCGCGGCGCGCTCAGCAGCCATCCGGCGGATCTGGTGCTGGTGGAAGGCGCCGGCGGCTGGCGGGTGCCGCTCAATGACCGGGAGATGCTTTCCGGCCTGGCGAAGGAACTGAACCTGCCGGTGATTCAGGTGGTGGGGATGAAGCTGGGGTGCATCAGCCATGCGCTGCTTACCGCCGAGGCGATTCAGGCGGACGGGCTTCGTTACACCGGCACCGTGGCCAACTGTTTCGGGGATATGGACGTGCGCGAGGAAAATCTGCTTACCCTGCGGCAGCACCTGCCCGGGGCATTCACCGTTATTTAGCGCCCGGCTTCGCCGGGCGCACCCTGTCGCGGTGGCGTGGCCGCGTCAGACGTTCGGGTTGAGGGTATAGGTGCCGGTTACGCTGGCCTGGTCGAGAATATGCCCCTGCATGGCGTCCACCACCTGGGGGCCGCGAATTTCGCCGCTCAGGCCCAGGGATGTCACGTCCAGCGCGTAGACGGTGAAGGTGTAATGGTGCAGCCGCTCGTCGTTCCAGGGCGGGCAGGGGCCGTCGTAGCCGCCGTAAACACCTTTCATGTCCGGGTCGCCGGCGAGGAAGTCGGTGTAGTCGTTGGCGCCGCGAATACCCTTGGCGGTCTGTCCGATTTCCTTGCCGCGCGGCACCACGCCGTCGGCGTCCTCACCCTCGTCGATCTGGCGGACCTCGGCGGGGATATCCACCAGCACCCAGTGATAGAAATCCGCCCGGGGCAGGTCGGCGGGCACGGTCTTGCCGTCCTGGTTGACGTCGGAGGCATCGGTGGGCGCGTCCGGGTCCACCACCAGCAGGGCGAAGCTGCGGGTCCCTTCCGGTACCCCGTCCCACACCACTTTGGGGTTGCGGTTGTCGCTCAAGCTCATGTGCTCTTTGGGGTCGGGTACCGCGAACGCGAACGGGCCGGGAACCGGTTGGCCTTCGTTCACGCCTTCCACAGTAATGCGCATGCTCTCCTCCTGATTGGCTGAAAAGGGCCGCCGGAAAAAGGCGGCGTATCCCAGCATTGCGTCCCCGGCGCCGGTAATTCAAGCCCCGTGGACGATTCGATTTCACGGGATCGACCGGCCCCGGTCATCACCTCGTCATTTTTCGCTGGGCGTTTACAGGGTCTTACAGAGCGCAACAGTTTGGCACTCTCGTGCAACTGTCCAAGTGCAACTTCCTGCTTACGCTTTGCCTGCATTCTTTATTAGGGGGGAGTCGGGTATGGATCGCAAGCGTCGTCGTCTGGTACAGGCCATGGCCGTGGGTGGCGCCGCCACCTGGGTGGCCGGTTGCGGGGGTGGTTCGTCGTCGAATCCGCCGCCGCCGTCCGCGGGCTCGCCGAATACGCCGGAGAATCCGGAGACACCGTCCGAACCGTCAGCCCCCCGGGTGGACTTCGCCCACGGCGTGGCGTCCGGCGATCCGCTGGACGACCGGGTGATCCTGTGGACCCGGGTGACGCCCCGCGAGGACACGGCGGCGCCGATACCGGTCACCGTCACGGTGGCCCGGGACGCGGCCTTGCTGGATCCGGTGGCCCGTTTCGAGACGCACGCCGAGGCGCGGCGCGATTTCTGCGTCAAGCAGGACGCCACCGGGCTGGCGCCCGGGCGCTGGTACTACTTCCAGTTCCAGGTGGGCGATCAGCGCTCTCCCATTGGTCGTACCCGCACGCTGCCCGCCGCCGGTACCTTCGTGGACCGGGCACGTTTCGCGGTGGTCTCCTGCGCCAATATTTCCCACGGCTATTTTTCCGTCTACAAGACCCTGGCGGAGCACGGCGATCTGGATTTCGTGCTGCATCTCGGCGACTACCTCTATGAGTACGGCATCGGCGAGTACGGTGATGTGCCGGACCGGGACCCGCAACCGCCCCATGAAATGGTGACCCTGGAGGACTACCGCCAGCGCCACGCCCAGTACAAAGGCGACGCGGACCTGCAGGCGGTGCACCAGCAGTACCCGATGATCGTGATCTGGGACGACCATGAAAGCACCAACGACAGCTACCAGGACGGCGCCGAGAACCATCAGCCGCTCACCGAAGGGGACTGGCAGGCGCGCAAGAACACCGCCCGGCGGGTGTACTTCGAGTGGATGCCGATCCGCGAGCAGACCCCCGGGGATTTCGCCACCCTCTATCGGCGCTTCCAGTTCGGCGACCTGATCGATCTGAGCCTGCTGGACACCCGTCTGGAAGGGCGCGACGAACCTTTGTCGGTTCCGCTGGACCCGGCCCGTAACGACCCCGACAGGCACCTGATCAGCGACACCCAGATGCAGTGGTTGCTCGACGGGCTGAGCGCGTCCACCGCGCGCTGGCGTTTCATTGGCCAGCAGGTGATGTTCGCCCAGCTCAACATCGCCGAAATCCCGTCGTTGAACGAGCACGCGCCGCAACTGCGCGGCAACCTGTCGGCGATCAACATGGACCAGTGGGACGGCTACGCGGCGGACCGGTTGAAGATTCTCAATCACCTGGACGACAACAACATCGACAACGTGGTGATTCTCACCGGCGATATTCACACCTCCTGGGCCAGTGAAATCTACCGTAACCCGGGCACTCTTCTGGGCGACCTGTTTGACGCGCCCCTGGCCACCGAATTCGTCACCCCGGCGGTGACCAGCCCGGGCTTCCCGGAGGGCGCGGCGGAACTGGCCGGCATCGCCATCCCGGTGGTCAATCCGCACATCCGCTATGTGGAGGCCAAATCCCGCGGCTTCATCCTGATGGACGTGAACCGCCAGCGGGCCCAGGCGGAGTTCTATTACGCCCGCGATATCGAGTCCTTCGACCTGCGCGGGCAAATCGACGAAGGCAAAACCAAGCTGGTGGCGGTGTACAGCGGTGACAGCCGGCTGCGCGAAGAAGGGCTGCGACCGTCGCGGCCGCGCACCCTGCGTACCGCTCTGTTTCACCCGCCGGCACCGGCGACCGCGGAGGAGATGGCATGAACTGGACGATGCAACGACTGGCACTGGCGGCGGCCCTGGGCCTGACCCTGGCCGCCTGCGGCGGTGGCGGGGGCAGTGATGGCACCGGCGCCAGCCCGCAACCCAACGAACCCGAAGAGCCGGAAACCCCGCTGGACCCCGAGCCGGAACCGGAGCCGACGGTGCTGGAGCGGGTGCGCTTTCTGACCATCGGTGATTCCGGCAGTGGCTCCGACGGCGCCTACGCCGTCGGCCAGGCGATGGCGGACATCTGCGCGGTGAAACTGGGGGCGGAAAACGACCCGCGGCGGCCCGGCTGTGATTTCGTCATCGGCCTGGGTGACAACATCTACGAGTCCGGCGTCACCAGCGTCGACGACCCCCAGTTCGAGGAAAAATTCGAGTTGCCGTTCGAGCCGGTGGATCTGCCGTTTTATCTGGTGCTGGGCAACCACGACAACACCGGCTACGTGGGCGGTGACGGCGCCGGGAACGCGCGCGGCGAATTCCAGGTGGACTACACCTATTTCGACGGCCGCCTGTCCGACCGCTGGATCATGCCGGACCGCTACTTCCAGCAGGACGCCGGGGAAACCGCAAGCGGCGCGCCGCTGGTATCGCTGTTCGCGCTCGATTCCAACCCGATCGCCGGCGGCTTCGCCGACGCGGACCTGGACTACGCCTACCACACCTACGGCATCAACCAGCTGAACTGGGCGGTGAGCGCCATCGGCGGCTCCCAGGCGGCGTTCAAGATCGGCCTGGCCCACCACCCCTATTTGTCCAACGGCAGCCACGGCAACGCCGGCAATTATGACGGCGTGCCCAGCGAGATCCTGCCGGTGCTGGCGGGCGACCGCTGGCGGGCGTTCATGGAAGAGGCGGTGTGCGACAAGACCGATTTCTTCTTTGCCGGCCACGACCATGACCTGCAAGTGATCGACGCGGTGCCCGAATGCGGCCGCACCGAGTTCGTGGTCAGCGGCGCCGCCAGTAAGATGCGCAGCATCGACGACCCGGAGCGCAACCAGGCGCCGTTCCAGATCGGCGATGTCTACGGCTTCTTCTGGATGGAAGCGGTGGAAGCGGACATCGAGGCCGGCACGCCGGCGCGGCTGTGTCTGGAAGCCTATGTGGTGGAGCCGGGGGTCGACGGCCTGGGCGTGCTTGAGGGCGGCCAGGCCACCCCGGCCTACCAGCGTTGTTACGACAAGCAGCCCGCCGCCGGCATCGCCGCCAGCAATGACTTCTCCAGCGACATTTTCACCGGCGGTGACGCCTTCCCGCTGCCGCTGCCGGACGGCTTCGACGCCGACTTCAGTGGCCCGCTGCAGGCGTTTCGCGATCAACTGATCTCCGGTTTCAACCAGGCCATGGCCGGTTTGCCCGAGGGGCCGCAGCAGGAAGTCGCGGCTCAGATCCTGGCCGGTCTGGATACGCTCTTCAGTGCGCTGGACGGCGCGGCGGCGGCGATCTCCGGCGGTGACGAGGCGGACATGAGCCAGGCGTTCCAGGGCGTGCTGGCCGCGTCCCAGCAGCTGGAGGCGATCGACACCAGCACCTTGCCGGCGCCCTTCGACCAGCTCGGCGGTGCCTTCCAGGCGCTCAGCGAAGGGCTCGGTAACGGCGCGGACTTCGAAGGCGAAGCCACCGGGACCCTGGAAGACGTGGCGTTCATTGCCGGCCCCCTGGTGCAGCTGGCGCGCAACCTGGACAACATCGTCGACGGCGTCAACGAGCAGACCCCGGACGTGCCGGTGCTCTCCGGCCTGACCAGGGTGCTTTCCAGTGTGTCGCTGGGTCTGGCCAACACCCTGGAACAGCTGGTGCTGCTCGACACCAGCGCCACCGGTGAACAACTGGTGGGCACCATCCAATTGGTGCTGGAGCAGGTGGTGAACGACGTGCTGTGGCTGGAGAGTGTCGATCAGGCCACCTTGCCCGGCGACGCGATCTCCTCGGTGCTGGCCACGCTCACGCGGGAGATCACCGCGCAACTGGACCGGGCGCTGAGCCCGCTGGGCGGGCTGCTTGATCTGCTCGCGCCGGTGACCAACCTGCTGGCCGGGCTGCTCGGCTTGCTCTAGGGGGCCATGCGGCTAGTCCCGCTGGCACAGCCAGTCAGCGATCATCGCCCAGCTCTCCTGCTGGGCGGTGGCGCCGCCGAGGATGCCCATGTGGCCGCCGGGAATGGTGACGTAGGTCTTGTCCTGGCTGCCCACCAGGGTGTCCATGGCGTGGCTGCAATCACGGGTGACGATGGGGTCCCCGGCGCCGGTGATATTGAGGATGCTGGCCTGGACGCGGCTCAGCCGACCGTCGCCGCCGGGCATCGGCAGCCGGCCCCGGGCCACCACGTTATCCACCCACAGATAATGAATGATGTCCTGAATCACCCCGCCAGGATAGGCGACCATGTCGTTCAGGAAGGCGCCGTTGGTGGCGTGGGCGCTGACGAAATCCCGATCATGCAGGTTCTTCACCAGGTTCCAGTAGCCCTGCACGCTGGCCACCGGGTTGGTGAGTTTGAAGGCCAGGCTGTTGGCCCAGCCCGGTGAACGCAGCCAGGCCGGGTTCAAATCATGGGCGCGCAATCCGGTGCGCCGTCGCAGCCACTTCAGATGACGGCTTAAACGCCGGTACTGCTTTCCCAGCGCGCCATTGCGGTGGTAGTCCGTGGGCGTGCCCACCAGCACCAGATTGGCCAGGTCCGGGTCCCGGCCGAGCCCGGCATAGCAAAGGCTGAACAGGCCGCCGAAGCTCCAGCCGTGCAGGCTGAGCCGGCGCTCCCCGCTGTGCGCGCGGACCTTTTCCAGCAGCGCCGGCAGCTTCTCGGCGAAGTAGGTCGCCAGGCTGTGGTGGTTTTCCGCGCGTCCGGGCCGGCCCCAGTCCACCAGATACAGTTCGAAGCCCCGGGCGCGCAGATAGCGCACCAGGCTGCGTCGCGGAAACAGGTCATAGATCAGCATGTTCACCGCCAGGGGCGGCACCAGCACCAGCGGCGTGCGTTGCCGCCGCGTGCTGACCGGCACCACCTCGCCGTTATCCAATTCGATGCGAGCCTCCCGCAGCGGTGGGTAATAGCGCAACTGGATCAGGCCGTCGTCGTCGATCACCTGGAAGGGGGTGGCGTCGGCCTGCACCAGGGTGTCGCCGCGGAACAGACGCTGGCCGGCGTTGCCGAGCCAGCGGCGGGCGGATTTCAGGGACGGCACCGAGGGCGCCGGCAACATGGACATGATTCAATCCTGCGAGCCGTTTTCGGGGCGGCGCAGTGTAGCGGGGGCGGCCGGACCTGGCCGTCGCCGAAGCGACGTGCGTGGCCGGCGCGGCGGTAAAACTAGGGCCTGTTCACACTACTTGCATCACGCCTGCTGGATGCCATTTTGACCTCCG